>NZ_JBHTTU010000001.1:0-294889 GCF_042794375.1 Kitasatospora sp. NPDC056531
GAGGCGAGCGGGCGAGTCCCCGCCCCGAGCCGAAGGGGCGCGCCGGTGCCGAAAGGGAGAAGCGACCAGCGAGGCACGAGCGCCGGAGCGCCGACCGTCGGCACCGGGTCCGAGCGCCCCGGAGGCGAGCGGGCGAATCTCAGCCCCGGAGGCGAGCGGGCGGCGAGTAACAGCCGGAGGCCCGGCCCGCCTCCCCGAGGGGGCGGACCGGGCCTCCGGTCAGGCGTCGGAGCCTCAGTGCGAGTGGCCGTGGCCGTGCGAGTGGCCGTGACCGTTCTCGGCCTCCTCCTCCTTCTTCTCCACCACGAGGGTCTCGGTGGTGAGGAGCAGGGAGGCGATCGAGGCGGCGTTCTCCAGCGCGGAGCGGGTGACCTTGACCGGGTCGATGACGCCGGCCTTCACCAGGTCGCCGTACTCGCCGGTGGCGGCGTTGTAGCCCTGGCCGATCTCCAGCTCGGAGACCTTGGAGGTGATGACGTAGCCCTCCAGGCCGGCGTTCTGGGCGATCCAGCGCAGCGGCTCGTGCAGCGCCTTGCGGACCACGGCGACACCGGTGGCCTCGTCGCCCGACAGGCCCAGGCCGTCGTTCAGCACCTTGGCGGCGTGGACCAGGGAGGCGCCACCACCGGCGACGATGCCCTCCTCGACCGCGGCGCGGGTCGCCGAGATGGCGTCCTCCAGGCGGTGCTTGCGCTCCTTCAGCTCCACCTCGGTGGCGGCGCCGACCTTGATGACGCAGACGCCGCCGGCCAGCTTGGCCAGGCGCTCCTGCAGCTTCTCGCGGTCCCAGTCGGAGTCGGTCGCGGCGATCTCGCCCTTGATCTGGGCGACACGGCCGGCCACGGCCTCGGCGTCACCGGCACCGTCGACGATCGTGGTCTCGTCCTTGGTGATGGTCACGCGGCGGGCGGTGCCCAGCACGTCCAGGCCGACCTGGTCGAGCTTGAGGCCGACCTCCTCGGAGATGACCTGGCCACCGGTCAGGACGGCCAGGTCGCCGAGGATCGCCTTGCGGCGGTCGCCGAAGCCCGGGGCCTTCACGGCGACGGCGTTGAAGGTGCCGCGGATCTTGTTCACGACCAGGGTCGACAGCGCCTCGCCGTCGACGTCCTCGGCGATGATCAGCAGCGGCTTGGAGGCACCGCCCTGCAGGATCTTCTCCAGCAGCGGCAGCAGCTCCTGAATGGAGGAGACCTTGCCCTGGTTGATCAGGATGTACGGGTCCTCCAGGACCGCCTCCTGCCGCTCCGCGTCGGTGACGAAGTACGGCGACAGGTAGCCCTTGTCGAACTGCATGCCCTCGGTGAAGTCCAGCTCCACGCCGAAGGTGTTCGACTCCTCGACGGTGATGACACCGTCCTTGCCGACCTTGTCGATCGCCTCGGCGATCAGCTCGCCGACCTGGGTGTCCTGGGCGGAGAGGGACGCGACGGCGGCGACGTCGTCCTTGCCCTCGATCTCGCGGGCCACCGACAGCAGGTGCTCGGAGACGGCGGCGACGGCCTTGTCGATGCCCTTCTTCAGGGCGGCCGGGCCGGCACCGGCGGCGACGTTGCGCAGACCCTCGTTGACCAGGGCCTGGGCCAGCACGGTGGCGGTGGTGGTGCCGTCACCCGCGACGTCGTTGGTCTTGGTGGCGACCTCCTTGACGAGCTGCGCGCCAAGGTTCTCGTACGGGTCGTCCAGCTCGACCTCGCGGGCGATGGTGACACCGTCGTTGGTGATGGTCGGGGCGCCGAACTTCTTGTCGATGACGACGTTGCGGCCCTTGGGGCCGATGGTCACCTTGACGGTGTCGGCCAGCTTGTTGACACCGCGCTCCAGCGAGCGGCGGGCGTCCTCGTCGAACTGCAGGATCTTCGCCATGTTCCCTATTCCCTCGGGGCTGCGGCCGGCCCAGCGGCCGCCGAACTACGTGAACCAACAACCACGCCCCGGGCCCCTGTCACTTGGGACACGGATCCGGGGCGGGTCGAGACGTCTTACTTCTCGATGATCGCGAGAACGTCGCGGGCGGAGAGCACCAGGTACTCCTCGCCCTGGTACTTCACCTCGGTGCCGCCGTACTTCGAGTACAGGACGATGTCACCGACGGCGACGTCGAGCGGCAGACGCTGGCCGTCCTCAAAGCGGCCCGGGCCGACGGCCAGGACGACGCCCTCCTGGGGCTTCTCCTTGGCGGTGTCCGGGATAACCAGGCCGGAGGCCGTGGTGGTCTCGGCGTCGAGCGGCTGGACCACAATGCGGTCCTCAAGCGGCTTGATGGCAACCTTGCTGCTGGTGGTCACGTCCGAGCTCCCCTTCGGAGATTACGGGGTTTTCTAACGGGTAGGGGCGAACCTGCGAGCCTGCCGTCGCGGGGGTCAGACACGCGTCTTCGCGTTAGCACTCCCCCAGTGGGGAGTGCCAAGGATGACCATAGGCCGGTGTTAGCACTCAGTCAACCAGAGTGCCAACGGCGCGCCCTGAAGTCTCGTGTTGCGGATGAGTATCCGTACTCATGTGCGGCACCGGCCCCGCGACCGACACTCAGGCCATGCCTCAGAAGCCCAAGCGCATCGGCCCGGCGCTGTCGGACGATCTGGTTCCGGCCCTGCTGCTCCTGCCCCTGCTCGCGGTTCTTCCGCTCGTCGCCGTCTCGCTCACGATCGCACTCGTCCTGAACGTGCCAGGACACGCCCAGGAGCTGGTCCTGACCGTCGCTCTGCTCGTCGACACCGCGCTCGTCCTCGGGGTGCCCGGCACGGTGGCCTTCCGCACCTGGCGGAAGGGGTACCGGTTCCTCCCGGTCATCGCCGGGCTGGCACCGCTCGTCCTGCCGGCGCTGTTCTGCTCGGGCGCTCTCCGGTGACCGGGCCGACCCGGGGGCGAGACGTGGCCTCCGCGCTGCTCGCGGCGGTGGCGGTGCTGGTCGGGATGGCGGTCGAGACCGCGGTGGTCATCGTCCTCATGTGGGACAGCGCCCCACACGCGGCGACCACCCGCAACATCGTCGAGGCCGTCTGGTTCTCGATCCCGCTCCTGGTGGCCGGGTGGGCGGCCCGGCGCGCCCGGCGGCGCGGGTACCGGATCATGCCGGTCGTCCTCCTGACCACTCCGCTCACCCTCGATCTGGCACTGTGGCTGCTCGATTGACCGGCGAGAATGGCCCCGTGGACACCGAGAACCTCCAGCCCCTGCTGACCCCCGAGGGTCAGGCCCTGCTCGCCGAGTTGCGCGAGTTCACGCCCGAGGAGGAGTTGGCACTCGCCACCCGGCTGCGGCGGGAGCATCCGGCGGAGCTGGTGTCGGCGGCGTTCGGGCAGGCGCGGTTGCGGCAGCGGGCGCGGGCGAAGTTCGGGGCGGACGCGGACCTGATGTACTTCACGCCCAACGGGGTCGAGCAGTCCACCCGGCGCAGTGTGGCCGAGTGGCGGGCGCGCCGGTTCGCCGAATTGGGCGTACGGCGGCTCGCCGACCTGTGCTGCGGCATCGGCGGGGACGTGCTGGCGCTGGCCCGGGCCGGGATCGAGGTGCTGGCCGTCGACAAGGACCCGGCGGCCTGCGCCGCGACCGCGGCCAACGCCGCCGCGCTGGGCCTGTCCGAGCTGGTCGAGGTGCGCTGCGCGGACGTCGCCGAGGTGGACGTCACCGGCTACGACGCGGTGTTCACCGACCCCGCCCGCCGCACCTCGCGCGGCCGGGTGTTCGACCCCGAGGCGTACGCCCCGCCGCTGTCCTGGGCGATCGAGGCCGGGCGGCGGACCCCGATCGGCGCGCTGAAGGTGGCGCCGGGCATCCCGCACGAGGCCGTCCCGGCGGACGCCGAGGCGGAGTGGGTCTCCGACCACGGGGACGTCAAGGAAGCGGTGCTCTGGTTCGGCACCCGGTCCGCCCGCCCGCACCGCGCCACCCTGCTGCCGCAGGGCGCCAGCCTGACCGGCGGCGACCTGCCCGACCCGCCGGCCGGCCCGGTCGGGCGGTACCTGTACGAGCCGGACGGCGCGGTGATCCGGGCGCACCTGGTGGCCGAGGTGGCCGAGCAGGTCGGCGGCCGGCTGATCGACCCGAAGATCGCCTACCTGACCTCGGACCGGCTGGTCGCCACCCCGTACGCGCACGCCTTCGAGCTCACCGACGTGCTGCCGTTCCACATCAAGAAGCTGAAGGCGCTGCTGCGCGAGCGTCAGGTCGGCACGGTGGTGATCAAGAAGCGCGGCATGGCGATCACCCCGGAGGAGCTGCGCCGTCAGCTCAAGCCCTCCGGGCCGAACACCGTCACGGTGATCCTCAGCCGCACCGACCACGGCCCGCTGATGATGCTGGGCCGGCCCGTCCAGGCGCCCTGAGGGACGACCTAGGAGGCGGGCGGCTGGATGTAGTCGTCCAGCCGGGCCACCGAGAAGCCCTGCTCCTGGATCCGGGCCAGCAGCTCGCCGAACATCTGGGTCATCGTGGCGCCCTTGAGCTCCTTGGGGCCGCGGAAGTGCGCCAGGATGATGTCGCCGGGCTTCAGCTTCTTGTCGGTGGCCTGGTACTGCATGTCGTGGATCTGCATCGACTCGCGCCAGAGCACGATCGCGCGCGGGCCGCACTGCTGCACCGAGGTGTTGAGCATCGGGGTGTTGGCGCCGTCGCCGAACGGCGGGCGGAACAGCAGCGGGGCGGTGCCGTACTGCTGGGTGAGCGCGGCCTGGTCGTCGCAGATCTCGGACTTCTGCTTGTCGGCCGAGAGCTTGCTCATCACCGGGTGGGTGACGGTGTGGTTCTGGATGTGGTTGCCGAGCGCCTGGAGCGGTTTGAAGTAGCCGTAGTCGTTCTTGACGATGTCCTTGGTCAGGAACATCGTGATCGGCACCTTGAGGTCGGTCAGCATCTCGACGAACTTCGGGTCCTTCTCGGCGCCGTCGTCGATGGTGATGAAGACGACCTTGTCGCTCGTCTTCACGTCGCTGAACACCGGTACGGTGCCGGCGCGTTCGAGCTTGATCGGCTTGTCCGCGGGCGGCGCGGGGGCCGGGGCGAGCGGCTTGAGGTTCCACTTCGCCCAGGCCGCGGCGTCGCCCTCGGCCGGGGCCGCGCCGGGGGTGGTGGCTCCGGCCGTCGGTGCGGCGCCGCCGGACGACTGGGGCGCGGCCGAGGCGTTCTTCGCCGCGGCCGGGGTGGCGCCGCCGCCACCGTTGTCGCCGCACGCGGTGGCGAAGGCCAGCAGGGCCAGCACCCCTGCTGCGTACGTCCTGGTCCTGCTTCGCCCGTCCCTGTTCACCGCACCGCGCTCCCGGTCCCGTCCAGCCTTCTCTCAGCTATGCACGGTAGCGGCCGGGGCGGCGGTTCCCGACCAGCGTCTACTCGACGTGGTCGCTGGTGAAGGACCAGCGGTGCACCGGGCGGCCGAGCAGCTCGGCCGGCGGGTCGGCGACCGGGGCGGGCTCGCCGCTCCACCAGGTGATCAGCAGCACCCGCTCGCCCGGGGCGGAGAGCAGTTCGAGACGCTCCAGCCCGGCCGCGCCACGGACCGCAGGCAGCGCGAACTCCCGCACCCAGGTGGCGAGTTCAGCTCCACGGTCGTCCGCCGCCCGGGCCTCCCACATCGCGGCGACGGTCACGCGGCGCCCCCGCCGAGGGCGTCGTAGGCCTGGCCGTGGAAGTCCCCGTGCCCGCTGTCCGCAGTCGGGACGTGGACGTCGGTCACCGGCAGCGAGGAGTCGGCGGACAGGTCGAGGGCGGAGGGCGTGCGGCCCCGCCACACCATCTCGGAGCCCAGCGCCGCCACCATCGCGCCGTTGTCGGTGCACAGGCCCGGCCGGGGCACCCGCAGCCGGATCCCGGCCCGGTCGCAGCGCTGCTGGGCCATCTCACGCAGCCGGGAGTTGGCCGCGACGCCGCCGCCGATCATCAGGTGGTCGACGCCGTTGTCCTTGCACGCCTTGACGGCCTTGCGGGTGAGCACGTCGGTGACCGCCTCCTGGAAGGAGGCCGCGACGTCGGCGATCGGCACCTCCTCGCCGGCCCGGCGCTTGGCCTCCACCCAGCGGGCGACGGCGGTCTTCAGGCCGGAGAAGGAGAAGTCGTACTCGGGGTCGTTCCTGCCGCTCAGGCCGCGCGGGAAGTTGATCGCCTTGCGGTCGCCCTCGCGGGCCGTCCGGTCGACGATCGGTCCGCCCGGGAAGCCCAGGCCGAGCACCCGGGCGACCTTGTCGAAGGCCTCGCCGGCCGCGTCGTCGATGGTCGCGCCGAGCGGGCGGACGTCCGTGGTGATGTCCTCGCTGAGCAGCAGCGAGGAGTGCCCGCCGGAGACCAGCAGGGCCATCGTCGGCGAGGGCAGCCGGCCGTGCTCCAGCTGGTCGACGCAGATGTGCGAGGCGAGGTGGTTGACCCCGTACAGCGGCTTGTCCAGCGCCCAGGCGTACGCCTTGGCGGCGCTGACGC
This sequence comes from Kitasatospora sp. NPDC056531, assembly GCF_042794375.1. Lineage (NCBI taxonomy): Bacteria > Bacillati > Actinomycetota > Actinomycetes > Kitasatosporales > Streptomycetaceae > Kitasatospora > Kitasatospora sp. NPDC056531. The sequence goes on from NZ_JBHTTU010000001.1 coordinate 6,409, forward strand.
CGACCAGCAGCGCGCCGGCCAGGCCGGGGCCGGCGGTGACGGCGATGCCGTCCAGGTCGCTCGCCTTGATCCCGGCGGTGTCCAGGGCACGCTGGATGGTCGGGACCATCGCCTCCAGGTGGGCGCGGCTGGCGATCTCCGGGACGACGCCACCGAAGCGGGCGTGGTCGTTGACGCTGGAGGCGACCGCGTCGGCCAGCAGCGTGGTGCCGCGCACGATGCCGACGCCGGTCTCGTCGCAGGAGGTCTCGATGCCGAGGACGAGCGGTTCGTCAGCCATGGCGGGTGTCCTCAATGTCCTTCGGGTCAGTGCTGTCAGTGCTCGGGAGGTCGAGGCGCATCACCAGCGCGTCGACGTTGGCGGGCTGGTAGTAGCCGCGCCGGATGCCCACCGGCTCGAAGCCGTAGCGCTCGTACAGCCGCTGGGCGCGCGGGTTGTCCACCCGTACCTCCAGCAGCAGTTCGGCGCAGCCGCGCCGGGCGGCCTCGCCGATCAGGTCGGTGAGCAGCGCCGCGCCGAGGCCGGCGCCCTGGTGGCGCTCGTCGACGGCGATGGTCTGGACGTCGCCCTCGCCGGCGACTGCCATCAGCCCGGCGTAACCGACGATGGCGCCGTCCCCGGTGGTGGCGACGGTGTAGTGGCGGGTGCCGCCGGGGTGGGCCTCGGCGAGTTCGGACCAGTACATCCCGTGGGACCAGGCGTCCTCGGGGAAGAGCTTGAGCTCCAGCTCCATCACCGGCTCGATGTCCCACCAGCGCATCGGGCGCAGGGTGGTGCCGTGGTTCACGCCGGGAGCACCGCCTTGTAGCCGGCGGGGACCTGGGCGTCCGGGCGGCGCAGGTACAGCGGGAGGTTCGGCAGCAGCTCGCGGCCGGCGGCCAGCTCAGCCGCGGCGAAGCCGGCCAGGGAGCCGGCCGAGACGTGCTCGGGGCCGTGGGCGCCCGGGAAGGCGTCGGGGTAGAGCAGCGCGCCGGCGCCCACCGAGCGGGCCTCGGGGGTCAGCTCGGCCGGGCGGTCCACGCCGGGGCCCTCGGTGCGGCGGCCCTCGGCGTCGTAGGAGGCCCAGTAGACCTCCTTGCGGCGCGCGTCGGTGGCCACCGTGAACGGCTGCCCGGCCAGGCCCTCGGCGCGGGCCTGGAAGGCGATCGCGTCCAGGGTGCAGACGCCGTGCACCGGCAGCCCGAGGGCGTGGCCGAGCGCGGCGGCGGTCACCAGGCCGACCCGCAGGCCGGTGTACGGGCCGGGGCCGACGCCGACCGCGATGCCGGTGAGCCGGTGCTTGTCCACCCCGGCCGCCCGCAGGACCTGGTCGATCGCGGGCAGCAGCAGTTCGCCGTGCCGTCGGGCGTCGACCTGGTGGGTCTCGGCGAGGACGGCCGTGCCGTCGTGGACGGCGGCGGTGACGGCGGGGGTAGCGGTGTCGAACGCGAGCAGCAGCACGGGGTCAAGGTTAGACCGACGTTGGGCCGACCGATTGATCGAGCTGGTGTCCCCATTCGGAACACACGTACTGGGCGCTGCCGGCCGGCCGAGGGGACCTGGCACGATAAGGGCGGTACGTACAGAGGACGGCGGCGGGAGCGGCACGTGGCGAAGATGGGTCCTGGAGTGGTGGTCACGGGGTTGACCCTGGGGGCCCTGGCGGTGGTGAGCCTGCTGGCCTTCCAGGCCAACGGCGCGCAGGACCGCGCGGGCGGAGCCCGTCCCACCACCACCGCCGCGCCGTCCACCGGCCCGGTCGCCTCGGCGACGCCGAGCGCCTCGGCCACCCCGACCCCCCCGCCGCTGCCGACCAGCTCGGGCAGCGGCACGCGGGTGGTCTACTCGGTGAGCAGCCACTACGTCTGGCTGGTCGACCCGAAGAAGAACCCGCAGGTCGCGGCCACCTTCCAGGTCGCCCCGGGCACGGTCGAGCCGACCCCGGGCAGCTACTCGGTGTCCAGCCGCACCCCGGTCGGCACCGGCACGGACGGCCGACAGATCGAGCACGTGGTGCGCTTCGCGCAGCAGAACGGCGTGGTGTTCGGCTTCAGCTCGGCGATGGACGGCACGACGCCGACCGCCGACCCGAAGACCAAGACCGGCGGCATCCGCAGCAGCCGCGCCGAAGGGCAGCTGCTCTGGGACTTCGCGCCCAACGGCACCAAGGTGGTCGTGGTCGCCTGAGACAGGCCCTAGGCGGCCCGGGGTGTCTCCGCCTCGGGCTCCTCGGCCTGCTCCGGCCGCGGTTCGGGCGGGGTGGACACCGCCTCGGCGGCCGCACAGGCGGCCAGCAGCGCCCGCATCGGCGCTCCCGGAGCGCGGCGGGCGGACTCTCCGGCCCCGGTGTCGCGCGCGGCGCGCTCCGGGGCGGGGGTGGTGCTCGACATGGCGCCTCCCTAGTTAGGCAGACCTAACCGCAGCACCCATCCCACCACGCCCGGCACCCCGCCCGCAACACCATGCCGACAGGCTGTCGGTAAAACGGGGAACGCCTATCCGAGCTTCGCCAGCTCCACACCCGACCAGCGGGCTCCGATGCCGGTCAGCACCACCCGGCGCGGGTCGTGGTCCTCCCCGGCGGTGTCGCCGATCGCCCGCTCGATCCGGACCTCCAACCGGTCCTCGGACAGCCGCTCGACCTTGCCCTCGCCCCACTCGACCACGACCACCGACTCCGGCAGCGAGACGTCCAGGTCGAGGTCCTCCATCTCGTCCAGGTTCCCGCCCAACCGGTACGCGTCCACGTGCACCAGGGCCGGGCCGCCGACCAGCGAGGGGTGCACCCGGGCGATCACGAAGGTCGGCGAGGTCACCGCCCCGCGGACCTGCAGCCCCTCCCCCAGGCCCCGGGTCAGCGTGGTCTTCCCCGCCCCCAGTTCACCGGAGAGCAGCACCAGGTCACCCGGCCGCAGCAGCGCGGCCAGCTCCCGGCCGAGCCGGCCCATCCGCTCCGGAGTGGGGATGGTGAGAGTGGCGTGCGAGCCCATGCGCGTGTCTTGCCCTTCGGTCCGTAGCGGCGCGCCGACCACCGGCCGCCACCGCTACCGTGCCACACCGCCGCACCCCGCCGCGGCGGGCGGGGGGGTCGGGCGGGAGTCAGGCGGGGTCGACGACCGGGTTCGGCTCCGGCTCCCGGGGCCGCTCGCTGGCGAGCTCCAGGACGGCCGCCGGCAGCGGCGCGGCGCCGGCGAAGTCGGCGGCCCGGCGCAGCAGCCGCGCCAGCTCGTGGTCGACCAGCTCGGGGCACTCCAGCAGCACCAGGTGCCCGGCGCCCTCGACCAGCACCAGCTCGGCACCGGGCAGCCGCTCGGCCATCTCCTCACTGTGCGACGCGGGCGTCAGCAGGTCCTTCGTCCCGGCCAGCACCAGGGCGGGCAGACCGCGCAGCGCGTCCAGCGCCGCGTACTTCTCGTGCGCGTCGAACGCCGGGTAGAACTCGGCGACCACGTCGATCGGGGTCGCGTCCAGCAGCTGCTCGGCGAAGCGCACCACACCGGGGTCGACGTCCCGGCCGCCGAAGGAGAACTTCCGGTAGAAGACGGCGGCCACGTCCGAGCCGACCCGCCTGGTGGCCTCCACCAGGTCCACCTGACGGCCCAGCAGCCGCATCACCCCGGGCGCGACCTTCTTGAACAGCTTCGCCCCGGCCTTCGGCAGCCCGAGGCTCACCTCGTCCCAGTCCCCTGCCAGGGTGCCGACCAGCGCGACCCCGGCGACGCGCTCCCGGAACAGCTCCGGGTGCTGCTCGGCCAGCGCCATCACCGTCATGCCGCCCATCGAATGGCCCACCAGCACCAGCGGCCCGGTCGGCGCGACGGCGTCCAGCACCGCCTTGAGGTCGCCGCCCAGCTGATCGATGCTCGCCGGATCACCGGCCAGGTACGAGCGGGAGCGCTCGGAGCGGCCGTGGCTGCGCTGGTCCCAGAAGACCAGCCGCATGCCCTCGCGCAACGCGGCGCGCTGGAAGTGCCAGCTGTCCTGGTTGAGGCAGTAGCCGTGGCAGAACACCACAGTCAGCGGCTCGGGGCGGGGGCCGTCCAGCTCGGGGCGGGGGCCGTCCAACTCCACGTACAGATCCGTGCCGTCCGGCGCGGCCACCGTCAGCGGGCGCCCGCGCAGCGAGCCGTACGAGGCGGTGGCGTCCAGCTCGGCCCGGGCCCGGCGGCGCATCGCCCGGCCGACCGTCAGCCGCTCGATCGCGACGCCCGCGGCCGCGCCGGCCGCCAGCACGCCGACGGAGATCCCGATCACACCGGCCCGGCTCACGCCGGACGCCGCGCCGGCCGCCTTGGCCACCGCCGCGACCGGATTGCTCTCGGCCGGGGTGCCGGTCATGCCGGCAGGCCCTCGCGGTGGCTGCCGCCCAGGTAGCGGCGGGGTACCCGGGCGCCGATCCGGGTGATGACCTCGTACGAGATGGAGCCGCAGGCGCGGGCCCAGTCCTCGGCGGTCGGCTCACCGCGCTCGCCGTTGCCGAACAGCAGCACCTCGTCGCCGATCTCGGGGGTGTCGCCGCCCAGGTCCACCACGAACTGGTCCATCGCGACCCGGCCGGCCACCGTGCGCCACTTGCCGCCGATCTGCACCGGGCCGGTGCCGCTGGCGTGGCGCGGGACGCCGTCGCCGTAGCCGACCGGGACGAGCCCCAGGGTGGTCGGGCCGGGCGTCACGTAGTGGTGGCCGTAGCTGACCCCGTGCCCGCCGGGGACGTGCTTGACCAGCGCCAGCCGGGCGGTCAGCGCCATGACCGGGCGCAGCCCGAAGTCCGCCGGGGAGCCGACCTCGGGCACCGGCGACAGTCCGTACGCGGCCAGACCGGTGCGGACCAGGTCGAGGTGCGTCTCGGGCAGCAGCAGGGTGGCCGGGGAGTTCGCCAGGTGCCGGACCTCCGGGCGCAGCCCGGCGGCCTCGGCGTGCGCCAGCGCGGCGCGGTAGGAGTCCAGCTGGGCCTGGATCGACGGGTGGCCGGGCTCGTCGGCGGCGGCGAAGTGCGACCAGATGCCGACGACCTTCAGCAGCCCCTCGGCCTCGGCGCGCCGGGCGTTCGCCACCAGCTGCGGCCAGTCGTGCGGCTGGCAGCCGTTGCGGCCCAGGCCGGTGTCGGCCTTCAGGTGGACCCGCGCCGGGATGCCGGTCTCCCGGACGGCCGACAGCAGCTCCTCCAGCGCCCACTGGCCGCTGACCGAGATGTCCAGGTCCGCGCGCAGCGCCTCGCGCCACGGCCCGCCGGGCGTCCACAGCCAGCACAGGATGCGGGCCCGCTCCGGGCGGATGCCCGCGGCCCGCAGCGCCAGCGCCTCCTCGGGCGTCGCGCAGCCGAGCCAGCCGACCCCGTTCGCGACCGCCTCCCGGGCGCACTCGACCGCGCCGTGGCCGTAGGCGTCGGCCTTGACCGCGAGCATCACGGCGGAGTCGCCGACGCGCTCGCGCAGCGCGGCGAGGTTGCCGCGCAGGGCGGCGAGATCGATGGTCGCCTCAGCCCGTACGCCGTCGGTGAGGGTGGCTGTGCCGATCGTGTTCGCAGTTGTCATCAGGGTCAGTCTCCCAGACGTCCCGGAGTCCTCGCCGAACGGCCCATCGGCGCGGCGGTCGGCACCGGGGCGCCGGGCACCCCGCCGACCTGCGGCGGACGACTGGTCCGCGGTGTCTGGGACGCCCCGGACGGACGGTTCGGTTCCGTTCGACTATCCCTGACACACCGCCCGCCAGACCGCCGGGAGCGCCCCGGCGACGCCCGTCGCCGTCACCGGCGCGCCCGGGGCGCCCGCCGCCTCGCGGCCCGCCAGGCCGTGCAGGTAGGCGGCCGCCGAGGCGGCGTCCAGCGGCGACAGGCCCGAGGCCAGCAGCGAGCCGGCCAGACCGGCCAGCACGTCCCCGCTGCCCGCGGTGGCGAGCCAGGCGGTGCCGGTCGGGTTCACCCGGACGGCCCCACCCGGGTCGGCCACCACCGTGGTGGAGCCCTTCAGCAGCACGGTGGCCCGGTAGGCGGCCGCCAGCCGCCGGGCGGCGGCCAGCCGGGTGGCGGCCAGCTCCTCGGCGGCGGGCGGCGCGGTGCCCTCGGCGCCCGCGAGCAGCCGGGCGGCCTCGCCGGTGTGCGGGGTGAGCAGGGTCGGCGCGGTGCGGCCGGCCAGCGCCCGCGGGCCGAGCCGGCCCAGCTCGGTCAGCCCGTCCGCGTCCACCAGCACCGGGACGTCAGCCGCCAACGCCTCGGCCAGCGCCTGCCGCGCCCCCTCGCCGCCGCCCGGCCCGACCACCCAGGCCTGCACCCGGCCGGCCCCGGCCGGCCCGCCCTCGGTGACCAGCGTCTCCGGGAAGCGCCGCACCACCTCCTCGGCCGCCGTACCGACGTACCGGACGGCGCCCGCGCCACCCCGCAGCGCCCCGGCGACCGCCAGCAGCGCCGCCCCCGGGTACGTCGCCGAACCGGCCGCCACCCCGACCACGCCGCGCCGGTACTTGTCGCTCTCCGCGCCCGGCAACGGCAGCAGCGCCGCCACGTCCGCGTGCTGCAGGACCGTCACCTCCGGCTCCGGCAGCTCCAGCCCGATGTCCACCAGCTGCACCGCGCCCGCGTACGAGGCCCCCGGGTCGATCAGCAGCCCCGGCTTGTACGTGCCGAAGCAGACCGTGACGTCCGCGCGCAGCGCCGCCCCCGGCACCTCGCCGGTGTCCGCCTCGACCCCGCTGGGCAGGTCCACCGCCACCACCGTGCCGCGCCGCTCGGCCCGCGCGTACGGCTCCGCCTCGGGGCGCAGCCCGCCCCGGCCGCCGATGCCGACGATCCCGTCCAGTACCAGGTCCGCGCGTGAGAAGTCGGCCAGGCCGACTTCCCGCTCCGCCGTCACCCGTCCGCCCGCGGCCCGCAGCGCGGCCAGCCCGCCCTGATGCGCCTTCTGCGGCGCGAGCAGCACCGCCGTCACCCGCGCCCCGCGCCGGGCCAGCGCCGCCCCGGCGTACAGGGCGTCACCCCCGTTGTCCCCACTGCCCGCCAGCACCGTCACCCGACTGCCGTACACCCGCCCCCGACGCCGCGTCAGCAGTCGGGCGCAGGTCGCCGCCAGCCCGGCGGCCGCCCGCTGCATCAGGGTGCCCTCCGGCAACCGGGCCATCAGCGCGGCCTCGGCGGCCCGGACGGTTTCCACAGGGTGTGCATGACGCATGGCGGGGCTCCTTCGGCGGTCGACTACCGCCGACGCTAGCCCGCGTCACCGCCCCACGGGAGCCGGGCCTGCGGCACACTTTCGAGTGACAACCACTTCGATCCCCCACCGGCTTGAGTCCGTGCACCTACCTTGTGGCTCGACACGAACCAGCAGGAGGGAGAAGGGCCATGGTCGCCATGCCGGCAGTCGAGCACCCGCTGGACCAGGACAGCGTCCTCCAGGCGTTTCTGGAGCTGGACACGCCGCCCGGTTTCAAGGCCGAGCTCATCGAAGGGGAGATCGTCGTGACGCCACCGCCGGACGGCGACCATGAGGACGCCATTGCCCGGTTCGCCCGCGCGGTTGCGCGTGAGGCGGCCGAGGAGCTGTACGTCAGCGGCGGGAAGGGGTTGATCACCCCCAAGGGCCGTTTCATTCCAGACGCCACGGTCGCTCCCGTCGGCCATTTCCGCGCTCAGGATTCGTGGTCATCCGCAGTGGGAGTCGAACTGGTCCTTGAAGTGACATCGATCAACCCGCACAAGGACCGCGAGTCCAAGCGCCTGGGCTACGCCGCTGCGGGAATCCCCTGTTACCTGCTCATCGACCGCAGCGAAGGCACGGTGACGCTGTTCACGGATCCGAAGGACGGCGACTACACCACCCTTCACGAGACCGAATTCGGTAGGCGCATCAAACTCCCCGCGCCGTTCTCCTTCACGCTCGACACGGCGCCCCTGCGGTAGGGCACAGCCACCGCAGGGGCACCACGCCGCTACTACTCGACGGTGACCGACTTCGCCAGGTTGCGCGGCTGGTCGACCTCGTGGCCCTTGGCCGTGGCCAGCTCGCAGGCGAAGACCTGGAGCGGCACGGTGGAGACCAGCGGCTGCAGCAGGGTCGGGGTCGCCGGGATGCGGATCAGGTGGTCCGCGTACGGCACGACCGCCTCGTCGCCCTCCTCGGCGATCACGATGGTGCGTGCGCCGCGGGCCCGGATCTCCTGGATGTTGGAGACGATCTTGTCGTGCAGGATCGACCGCCCGCGCGGCGAGGGCACGACCACCACGACCGGCAGCCCCTCCTCGATCAGCGCGATCGGGCCGTGCTTGAGCTCGCCCGCCGCGAAGCCCTCGGCGTGCATGTAGGCGAGCTCCTTGAGCTTGAGCGCGCCCTCCAGGGCCACCGGGAAGCCGACGTGGCGGCCGAGGAACAGCACCGAGCGGGCGTCGGCCAGCGAGCGGGCCAGCTCGCGCACCGGTTCCATGGTCTCCAGCACCTGCTCGACCTGCTTCGGCGCGTCGCCGAGCTCGCGGATGATGGTGAAGATCTCGTCGCCCCACTTGGTGCCGCGCACCTGGCCCAGGTAGAGGGCGACCAGGTAGCAGGCGACCAGCTGGGTCAGGAACGCCTTGGTGGACGCGACCGCGACCTCCGGGCCGGCGTGGGTGTACAGCACCGCGTCCGACTCGCGCGGGATGGTGGAGCCGTTGGTGTTGCAGATCGCCAGCACCTTGGCGCCCTGCTCCCGGGCGTGCCGCAGGGCCATCAGGGTGTCCATGGTCTCGCCGGACTGCGAGATGGCGATGACCAGCGTGCCCGGGCCCATGATCGGGTCGCGGTAGCGGAACTCCGAGGCGACCTCGACCTCGCAGGGGATGCGGGTCCAGTGCTCGATCGCGTACTTCGCGATCATGCCCGCGTGGAACGCGGTGCCGCAGGCGACGATGACGACCTTATCGACCGAGCGCAGGTCCGCGTCGGAGATGCGCAGCTCGTCCAGGGTCAGCCGCCCGTCGGCGCCGATCCGGCCCAGCAGGGTGTCGGCGACGGCCTTCGGCTGCTCGGCGATCTCCTTGAGCATGAAGTAGTCGTAGCCGCCCTTCTCGGCGGCGGAGGCGTCCCAGTCCACGTGGTACTCGCGCACCTCGGCCGGGGTGCCGTCGAAGTTGGTCACCGTCACGCCGCCCTCGCGCAGCTCGACGACCTGGTCCTGGCCCAGCTCGATCGCCTCGCGGGTGTGCGCGATGAAGGCGGCGACGTCCGAGGCCAGGAAGTTCTCGCCCTCGCCGCGGCCGACCACCAGCGGCGAGTTGCGGCGGGCGCCGACGACCACGCCGGGCGCGTCCGCGTGCACGGCGACCAGGGTGAAGGCGCCGTCCAGGCGGCGGCAGACCACCCGCATGGCCTCGGCGAGGTCGCCCTCGTACGCCTCGCCCAGCAGGTGGGCGACGACCTCGGTGTCGGTCTCGGACCGGAGGGTGTGGCCGCGCTCGGCGATCTCGGCGCGCAGCTGGGCGAAGTTCTCGATGATGCCGTTGTGGACCACGGCCACCCGGTTGTCGTCGTCCAGGTGGGGGTGGGCGTTGGCGTCCGTCGGACCGCCGTGGGTGGCCCAGCGGGTGTGGCCGATGCCGGTGGTGCCGCCGGGCAGAGGGGATTCGGCGAGCGACTTCTCGAGGTTGGCGAGCTTCCCGGCCCGCTTGTCCGTGACCAGACCCCACTGCCCCTGGGAGTCCTGCGCCTGCACCGCGACACCGGCCGAGTCGTAGCCCCGGTACTCCAGTCGCTGCAGGCCCGCGATTACTACGTCGAGGGCGGACTGCGCGCCCACGTATCCAACAATTCCGCACATGCGTGCCAGCATAAGGGCGGTTCTGTGGCCGTTTTCCCGCCTCGGACCAACCCTGCGTGACCGACACCACAGCCACCGTGAACACCGCTACGGCTCACAATGGAGCATGTGCTGACCGAACTCTGTACGCGGGGCGCCGCCACGCCCGGCCCGTCGCCGTCCCCTTACGTGGACCTCAGCCGGGCCGAGTGGAGCGCGCTGCGCGAGCGTACGCCACTGCCGCTGACCGCCGAGGAGGTGGAGCAGCTACGCGGCCTCGGCACGGCGCTCGACCTGGACGAGGTCCGCGACGTCTACCTGCCGCTGTCCCGGCTGCTCAACCTGTACATCCACGCCACGCACGAGCTGCGCGGCACCCTGGGCACGTTCCTGGACACCCCGGACACCGAGCGCACCCGCACCCCGTTCATCATCGGCGTGGCGGGCTCGGTCGCGGTCGGCAAGTCCACCACGGCCCGTCTGCTGCAGGCGCTGCTGGCCCGCTGGCCCGAGCACCCCCGGGTCGAGCTGGTCACCACCGACGGCTTCCTGCTGCCCAACGCCGAGCTGCGCCGCCGCGGCCTGATGGCCCGCAAGGGGTTCCCCGAGTCGTACGACCGCCGGGCTCTGATGCGCTTCGTCGCGGACGTGAAGGCAGGCAAGGACCGGGTCACGGCGCCGGTGTACTCCCACCTGGTGTACGACATCGTGCCGGACCAGCGGCTGACCGTGGAGCGCCCGGACATCCTGATCGTCGAGGGCCTGAACGTGCTCCAGCCGGCCCTGCCCGGCACCGACGGCCGCACCCGCCTCGCGGTGGCCGACTACTTCGACTTCTCGATCTACGTCGACGCCCGTACCGACGACATCGAGCACTGGTACCTGGACCGATTCCGCAAGCTGCGGCAGACCGCCTTCCAGGACCCGAACTCCTACTTCCGCCGCTTCACCGAGGTGCCGGAGGAGGAGGCGATGGAGTACGGCCGCCAGGTCTGGCGCACCATCAACAAGCCCAACCTGCTGGAGAACGTGCTGCCGACCCGCGGCCGGGCCACCCTGATCCTGCAGAAGGGCCCGGACCACAAGGTCCGCCGGGCGCTGCTGCGCAAGCTCTAGCCAGCCCCCGCGAAGCCCGGGAAGGCCCCCGGAGGCCCCCTGGAGCCCTGGAAACGCCCGCAGGCCCCCACTGTCTCCAGTGGGGGCCTGCGCCGTACGAGGGGGCCGTCAGCCCAGGTGGGTGCGCACCGCCTCGGCCAGCCGCTGCCCAACCGCCTCGGCCTGCGCCGGGTCGGCGGCCTCGACCATGACCCGGACCAGCGGCTCGGTGCCGGACGGGCGCAGCAGCACCCGGCCGGTGGAGCCCAGCTCGGCCTCGGCCGCGGCGACCGCCTCGGCCAGCTCGACGCTGGTCTTCACCCGGCTCTTGTCGACGCCCTTGACGTTGATCAGCACCTGCGGCAGCCGGGTCATCACGGCGGCCAGGTCGGCCAGCGGCTGCTTGGTGGCGGCCAGTCGGGCGCCCAGCATCAGGCCGGTCAGGGTGCCGTCGCCGGTGGTGGCGTGGTCCAGCAGGATGACGTGGCCGGACTGCTCGCCGCCCAGCGCGAAGCCCTGCTCCTTCATCGCCTCCAGCACGTAGCGGTCGCCCACGGCGGTCTCCACCAGGTCGATGCCCTCGCGCTCCATCGCCAGCTTGAAGCCGAGGTTGGACATCACGGTGGCCACCGCGGTGTTGCGGCGCAGGGTGCCGGCCTCCTTCATGGCGACGGCGAGGATGGCGATGATCTGGTCGCCGTCCACCTCCTCGCCCTCGGCGTCGGCGGCCAGGCAGCGGTCGGCGTCGCCGTCCAGGGCGATGCCGAGGTCGGCGCGGTGCTCCTTCATCGCGACGCGCAGCCGGTCCAGGTGGGTGGAGCCGACGCCGTCGTTGATGTTGAGGCCGGTGGGCTCGGCCCCCAGGGTGTGGACGACCTCGGCGCCGGCCCGGGCGAAGGCCTCGGGGGCGACGTACGCGGCGGCGCCGTGGGCGCCGTCGATGACGACCTTGATGCCGTCCAGGCGGTTGGGCAGCACGCCGATCAGGTGGGCGACGTACTTGTCGAAGCCCTCGGTGTACTCGCGCACCCGGCCGACGGCCGCGCCGGTGGGACGGTTCCAGTCCTCGCCGCCGACGGTGTGCTTGCGGTAGTGCGCCTCGATCGCGTCCTCGATCCGGTCGTCCAGCTTGTGGCCGCCGCGGGCGAGGAACTTGATGCCGTTGTCCGGCATGGCGTTGTGGCTGGCGGACAGCATCACGCCGATGTCGGCGCCGAGCGCGCCGGTGAGGTACGCCACGGCCGGGGTGGGCAGGACACCGACCCGCAGGACGTCGACCCCGGAGCTGGCCAGCCCGGCGATGACCGCGGCCTCCAGGAACTCGCCCGAGGCACGCGGGTCACGGCCGACCACCGCGACCGGCCGGTGCCCGTCGAAGGCGCCGGCCTCGCCGAGCACATGGGCGGCCGCGACCGACAGGCCGAGCGCCAGCTCCGCCGTCAGGCCCTCGTTCGCCACCCCGCGTACGCCGTCCGTACCGAAGAGTCGTCCCACTGTCCCGTCCTCCATCACCATGCTCGGAACCCACCGATGATCCCGGCCGCCGCACGTTAGCCGGGGAACACGTCGCCCCGGAGTACACGAGGTACTCCGGGGCGACGGTTTGCGCAACCAGGGGGTGCGCCGCCAGGGCGGAACGCACCCCCGGGGACGCGATTAGCGCTTGCTGTACTGCGGCGCCTTGCGGGCCTTCTTCAGACCGGCCTTCTTGCGCTCGACGGCGCGGGCGTCACGGGTCAGGAAGCCGGCCTTCTTGAGGGCGCCGCGGTTGTTGTCCACGTCGGCCTCGTTCAGGGCACGGGCCACGCCGAGGCGCAGCGCGTAGGCCTGGCCGGAGACGCCGCCACCGCTGATGCGGGCGACGACGTCGTAACGGCCGTCCAGCTCCAGGAGCTTGAAGGGCTCGTTCACGGTCTGCTGGTGCACCTTGTTGGGGAAGTAGTCCTCAAGGGTGCGACCGTTGATCTTCCACACGCCCGTGCCGGGGACGATGCGCACGCGGGCGATCGCCTCCTTGCGACGGCCGAGGCCGGCGCCGGGGACGGCCTCGCCGAAGCGGCCGGCCAGGGACTCGGAGGTGTAGGTCTCCTCGGAGGTGTACTCGCCCTCGACGGCCTCAACGGCCTCGTCGAAGTCGACCTCAAGGGTTTCAGTGGTCTCGGCCACGGTGTTCCTCAGCTCTTTTCAGTGATGGGGGGCTTGGTGGCCGGAATTACTGCGCGACCTGGGTGATCTCGAACGGCACCGGCTGCTGGGCAGCGTGGGGGTGCTGGTCGCCCGAGTAGACCTTCAGCTTCGAGAGCATCTGACGGCCCAGGCTGTTCTTCGGGATCATGCCCTTGATGGCCTTCTCGACGGCCTTCTCGGGGTTGTTCGCCAGCAGGTCGTCGTAGCGCACCGAGCGCAGACCGCCCGGGAAGCCCGAGTGGCGGTAGGCCAGCTTCTGGGTCTTCTTGTTACCGGACAGGTGCACCTTGTCGGCGTTGATGATGATGACGAAGTCACCAGTGTCAACGTGCGGCGCGTAGATCGCCTTGTGCTTGCCCCGGAGGAGGTTGGCGGCCTGGGAAGCCAGGCGGCCGAGCACGACGTCGGTCGCGTCGATGACGTGCCACTGACGCTGGACGTCGCCGGGCTTGGGGCTGTACGTACGCACGGTCGTAGCCTTCGCTTTTCAGTGAGTGAGTCCTGACAGGAGCACCCGGACGGAAGAGCAGCCTGGCCAACCTTGGACGCAATTCAAGGGGGACCGCTGGTCGTCGACCTGATGTCTCCGGCGTACCGACCTCTCACGTGAGATAGAGCGAGCCAATACGCACATCAAGCGTCCAGGTTACCGGGCGGGCGGGGAGGGGTCAAAAATCCCCTCCGCCCACCGGGCCGTCACTCAGCGTTCGCGCTCCACCCGGGTGACGTCCCAGACCGGCTCGGGCGACTCGTACACCCGGCCGTCGGCCCCGAAGACCAGGTAGCGGTCGAAGGTCCTGGCGAACCAGCGGTCGTGGGTGACGCACAGCACCGTGCCGTCGAAGGCCTCCAGCCCGGCCTGCAGCGCCTCGGCGCTCTCCAGGTCCAGGTTGTCGGTCGGCTCGTCGAGCAACAGGGCCGTCACACCGGAGAGTTCGAGCTTGAGGATCATCAGCCGGGCCTGCTGGCCGCCGGACAGCGACTCGAACTTCTGCTCCTCCTGGCGGTCCAGCTCGTACCGGCGCAGCGCGCCCATCGCGGCGCCGCGGCTGAGCGCGTGCTCCTCCTCGACGATCGAGCGGACGGTACGCCCGAACAGCTCCGGATGGGCGTGCGTCTGCCGGAAGTGGCCCGGGACGACCCGGGCGCCGAGCTTCCACGCCCCCGTGTGCTCGACCGTCTCGTCGCCGGCCAGCAGCCGCAGGAGGTGCGACTTGCCCGCCCCGTTGGCGCCGAGCACCCCGACCCGCTCGCCGTAGAAGACCTCCAGGTCGAAGGGCTGCATCAGACCGGTGAGCTCCAGCTGCTCCATGGTGAAAGAGCGCATGCCGGTACGCCCGCCCTTGAGCCGCATGGTGATGCTCTGCTCGCGCGGGGGCTCCTCCGGGCGGCCGGCCTCCTCGAACTTCTTCAGCCGGGTCTGGGCGGCGGCGTAGCGGGTGGCGAGCGCGTGGCTGACGGAGGCCGCCTGGCGCAGGGTGACGACCAGCTTCTTGAGCTTGGCGTGCTCCTCGTCCCAGCGTCGGCCCAGCTCCTCGAAGCGCGCGAAGCGGTCCTTGCGGGCCTCGTGGAACGAGTCGAAGCCGCCGCCGTGCACCCAGACGCTGCTGCCGGCGGCGCCGGACTCGACCGCGATGATCTTGTCGGCGGTCTTGGAGAGCAACTCGCGGTCGTGCGAGATGTACAGCACGGTCTTCGAGGTGGCCCGGATGGCCTCCTCCAGCCAGCGCTTGCCCGGGACGTCCAGGTAGTTGTCCGGCTCGTCGAGGAGGAGCACTTCCTCCGGGCCACGCAGCAGCGCCTCCAGGACGAGCCGCTTCTGCTCGCCGCCGGAGAGGGTGTTCAGGCCGCGCCACTGGGCCTTGTCGAAGGACACGCCGAGGGCCGCCATGGTGCAGACGTCCCAGTCGGTCTCGTAGTCGTAGCCGCCGACGTCGGCCCAGTCGGAGAGCGCCTGGGCGTAGGCCATCTGGGTCTTCTCGTCATCCTGGGCGATCATCGCGAGCTCGGCGGCGTCCACCGCACGGGCGGCGGTGGCGATCCGCCCGGGGGCGACGGACACCAGCAGGTCGCGGACGGAGGCGTCGGCCGGCAGCGCGCCCGGGGTCGCCGACTGGTCCTCGCGGCCGGTGGTGCCGACGAACTGGCGCATCACGCCGAGCCCGCCGCTGATCGTCACCGAGCCGCCGTGCGGCTGGAGGTCGCCCGCGATCATGCGCAGCAGCGTCGTCTTGCCGGCGCCGTTGGCCCCGACGAGGGCGACCGCGGCGCCCTCGCCGACCCGGAAGGACGCGTCGTCGAACAGCACCCGCCCGTCCGGCAGGTAGTACTCAAGGTGCGAAATCTCGACGTGTCCCATGGGAGCGATTGTCCCAAGCCGACGCCTCCGGCCAAAACGGATTACCCGACAGCCTGCTGCCCGGGCAGCGTGCGCATCCGCCGGGCCTGGCGGTTGCGCTCGGCGAGCTGGTCGTCGGCCGGGTAGCCGACCTCCTCCAGCGTGAGCCCGTACGGCCGGATCACGTTGACCGCCGAGTTGCGGACCCCGCCGGCCAGCACCTCGCCGGGGAACTCCACCGGCCGGTGCCCGTCGCCGACCAGCAGCATCGCGCCGACCAGCGCCCGGACCATGTTGTGGCAGAAGGCGTCGGCCCGGACGGTGGCGACCGCCAGCGAGCCCTCCTGGGCCGCGTAGGTGTCCACCGGGACGCGGTCCCAGTGCAGCTCCAGCAGGGTGCGGATGGTGGTGGCGCCCTCGCGCTTCTTGCAGTACGCGGCGAAGTCGTGCTCGCCGACCAGCAGCTTCGCGGCCGCGTTCATCCTGTCCAGGTCCAGCGGCCGGTCGTGCCAGAGCACGTGCCCGCGCAGCAGCGGGTCGACCCCGCCGGGGTGGTCGGCGACCCGGTACGCGTACCGGCGCCAGATCGCCGAGAAGCGCGCGTCGAACCCGGCCGGCGCCTCGCCGACCCGGTAGATCCGGACGTCCCCGGGCAGTCGCCCGGCCAGCCGGCGCAGCAGCTTCTCCCGGTGCGCCTCCCACAGCTCCGCCGGGAGGTCCACGTGGGCGACCTGGCCGCGGGCGTGCACCCCGGCGTCGGTGCGGCCGGCCACGGTGAGCGGGAAGAGCTCCTGGCTGCGGGTGACGACCTGCAGCGCGCTCTCGATCTCCTCCTGGACCGTCCGGCGACCGCCCTTCTGGCGGGCCCAGCCGGAGAACTCGGCGCCGTGGTAGGCGAGGTCGAGCCGGACCCGGACGTACCCGTCGGCCGGACCGTCCTTCACCGGCGGCTGCTCGGCGCAATCACTGACCACTGCTTCTCTTCTCCCAGGGACCTCGCGGACAAGGAACGGGCCCGCTCCCCCATCGCTGGGAAAGCGGGCCCGCGGCAACACCTAGAGGCGTCAGGCCTGCTCGGCCTCGGCGGCCTCGTCAGCCTTGGTCTCCTCGACCTTGGCCTCCTCGGCCTCCTTGACGGCGCGCTTGGTGGCGGCCTCGGCCTCGCCGACGGCGGTCTGGGCGACGGTCAGCGCCTCGACCAGCTCGATCACGGCCATCGGGGCGTTGTCGCCACGACGGGGACCGATCTTGGTGATGCGGGTGTAGCCACCCGGGCGGTTCTCGTAGCGCGGCGCGATCTCGGTGAAGAGGGTGTGCAGCACGGCGATGTCGGTGATCGTCTTGCGCACCAGGCGACGGTTGTGGATGTCGCCCTTCTTCGCCTTGGTGATCAGCTTCTCCGCCAGCGGGCGCATCCGACGGGCCTTGGCCTCGGTCGTGGTGATGCGGCCGTACTGGAACAGCTCCCGGCACAGACCGGCGAGCAGCAGCGGCTCGTGGTGCGGGCCGCCGCCGAGGCGGGCACCCTTGGTGGGACGCGGCATGGAATTACTCCTTGTATCTCCGACTGCGGCCGTACCAGGTACCGCAGCGGGCGTACGGGCACTGTGCCCGTACGGCTTTCATGACGACGGGGGCGGCTCCGTGGAACCGCCCCCGCGGCCAAATCTCTTAGTACTGCTCGGTCTCGGCGAAGTGCGAGTCGTCGAGGTCGTCGGCGCCGAAGGCGTCGGCGGCAGCGGTCGGGTCGAACCCGGGCGGGCTGTCCTTGAGGGCCAGGCCCATGCCGGCCAGCTTCGCCTTGACCTCGTCGATCGACTTCGCACCAAAGTTGCGGATGTCGAGCAGGTCGGCCTCGGAGCGGGCGACGAGCTCACCCACGGTGTGGATGCCCTCGCGCTTGAGGCAGTTGTAGGAGCGGACGGTGAGCTCCAGCTCCTCGATCGGCAGCGCCAGGTCGGCGGCCAGGGCGGCGTCCGTCGGGGACGGGCCCATGTCGATGCCCTCGGCGTCGATGTTCAGCTCGCGGGCGAGGCCGAACAGCTCCACCAGGGTCTTGCCGGCCGAGGCCATGGCGTCGCGCGGACGCATGGCGGGCTTGGTCTCGACGTCGACGATCAGCTTGTCGAAGTCGGTCCGCTGCTCGACACGGGTGGCCTCGACCTTGTAGGTGACCTTCAGCACCGGGCTGTAGATCGAGTCGACCGGGATGCGGCCGATCTCCTGGCCGGACGCCTTGTTCTGGACGGCGGAGACGTAGCCGCGACCGCGCTCGACGGTCAGCTCCATCTCCAGCTTGCCCTTGCCGTTCAGCGTGGCGAGGACCAGCTCGGGGTTGTGCACCTCGACACCCGCCGGCGGGGCGATGTCGGCGGCGGTGACGACACCCGGGCCCTGCTTGCGCAGGTACATCACGACCGGCTCGTCGTGCTCCGAGGAGACGACCAGCTGCTTGATGTTGAGGATGAGGTCGGTCACGTCCTCCTTGACGCCCGGCACGGTGGTGAACTCGTGCAGGACGCCGTCGATGCGGATGCTGGTGACAGCGGCACCCGGGATCGACGACAGGAGCGTGCGGCGCAGGGAGTTGCCGAGGGTGTAGCCGAAGCCCGGCTCCAGCGGCTCGATCACGAACCGCGAGCGGAACTCGTCGACGACCTCTTCGGTCAGCGAAGGACGCTGAGCGATAAGCATGGGGAGGTTCCTCCAGTTGTCTTCGGCACCCACTATTTGATGCCGACAGGACCAAGAGTACGGGCTCCTGCGCGCTGTGTTGAATCAACGGCGTAGGAGCCCGTACCAGGTTTAAAGCAGAGACTGCGAGCCCGAAGGCGCTGCGTCAGACGCGGCGGCGCTTCGGCGGACGGCAGCCGTTGTGCGGGGTGGGGGTGACGTCCTGGATCGAGCCGACCTCCAGGCCGGTGGCCTGGAGCGAACGGATCGCGGTCTCGCGGCCGGAGCCCGGACCCTTCACGAAGACGTCAACCTTGCGCATGCCGTGCTCCTGCGCGCGACGGGCAGCGGCCTCGGCGGCCATCTGCGCGGCGAACGGGGTGGACTTGCGCGAGCCCTTGAAGCCGACGTGGCCGGCGGAGGCCCAGGAGATCACGTTGCCCGCGGGGTCGGTGATCGAAACGATGGTGTTGTTGAACGTGCTCTTGATGTGCGCGTGGCCGTGAGCGACGTTCTTCTTTTCCTTGCGGCGGATCTTCTTCGCGCCGGCAGCCTGACGACCCTTGGGGGGCATAAGTCTGTTCTCCTACTGAGGTGGTCGGTCCGCTGACCCGCGGGCCGGAGGGATGTCCGGTTACGGGACGGACTACTTCTTGCCCGGCTTCTTCTTACCGGCGATCGCGCGACGCGGGCCCTTGCGGGTACGCGCGTTGGTGTGGGTGCGCTGGCCGCGGACCGGCAGGCCACGGCGGTGACGCAGACCCTCGTAGCAGCCGATCTCGACCTTGCGGCGGATGTCGGCGGCCACCTCGCGGCGGAGGTCACCCTCGACCGTGAAGTTGGCGTCGATGTACTGGCTCAGCTTGACCAGGTCGTCCTCGGTGATGTCGCGAACGCGGACATCCGGGTTGACGCCGGTCTCGGCGAGGGTCTGCTGGGCGCGGGTACGGCCGATGCCGTACACGTAGGTGAGGGCGATCTCGATCCGCTTCTCACGGGGGAGATCAACGCCGGCGAGGCGTGCCATTCAAGGCTCCTGTGGTTCTTCAGAGGTCTTGCGTGCTACCTACTCCGACACCTCACGGTGAGGGAGCCCCGGCCTCTGACCGGGGGCGGCAGTCCGCCTGTTCCAGGACGGATCGGGTAGCCCGCTTATGACGTTTTCGCGTCGCGCGAAGTACTACGAGAAATGCTGGGGAGAGATCAGCCCTGGCGCTGCTTGTGGCGCAGGTTGTCGCAGATCACCATGACCCGGCCGTGACGGCGGATCACCTTGCACTTGTCGCAGATCTTCTTGACGCTCGGCTTGACCTTCATGTTCAGGTTCTCCGGGTCTAGATCTGACGTTCTTACTTGTAGCGGTAGACGATCCGGCCGCGCGTGAGGTCGTAGGGGCTGAGCTCCACGACGACCCGGTCGTCCGGCAGGATGCGGATGTAGTGCATGCGCATCTTGCCACTGATGTGCGCGAGGACCTTGTGACCGTTCTGCAGCTCGACCTTGAACATCGCGTTCGGAAGAGACTCGATCACGGTGCCCTCGATCTCAATGGCGCCTTGCTTCTTAGCCATGAACTGCGAGATCCACCTTCCGGGACCGGCTACCGTATGCGGAACGCTCGTGCGAACCTGGGTTCACCCCAGCCCCGAAGGGAAGAGGGCGTGCTGAAGCACGCTACGAGTGAGCCGACGGTCCATCCTACGCCAGCGCGTCCGATGGGCCAAAACCGGGACCCGGAAGGCGGTACACGTCACACCCGTGCCTCAGAGCCCGGAGGGGACCGTCAGCGGCTCCACGTGGGCGGTGCAGGCCGAGCAGCGGCGGGCGGCCTCGGGGATCTCGGTCAGGCATTCGGGGCAGGGGCGCTTCGGGGCCTTCGGCTTCTTCGGCAGGTAGCGCGCGGTGGCCTTGGTGATCGGCAGCACGATGCAGAAGTACAGCACCGCGGCGGTCATGAAGAACGCGATCAGCACGTTCAGGAACTGGCCGTACGGGAAGGTGACCCCGGCGACCGTCGCCTTGTACGAGCTGAAGTCGCCGGCCGCGCCGACCACCACACCGACGAGCGGGGTGAGGAAGGCCGACACGAAGCCGGTCACCACGGCGGTGAACGCGGCGCCGATGACCACACCGACCGCCATGTCGACGACGTTGCCGCGCATCATGAAGTCGCGGAATCCCTTGAGCACGTGCTCTCTCCTGCATCGATCGAAGGCCAGTCAAGCCGCAGATTGCCACTGCCAGCCGTCAAAAATAGGACAAAAGCCCTGGAGGTCCAAACCTCCAGGGCTCTGATCCCTCGTCAGGGGCGGCAGTCGTGCGCCGCCGCGACTACGCCAGCGGGTCCGGAGCTGCGGTGATGCCCAGCTTGGCGAGTTCGGCCTTGCCGCCGTCGAAGGCGGTCAGCACCAGCGGGCCCTGCTCCGTCACGGCCACCGAGTGCTCCCAGTGCGAGGCCCAGGTGCCGTCGTTCGTGACGACCGTCCACTCGTCGTCCAGCACGGTGGTGTGCGGGGTGCCCAGCGAGACCATCGGCTCGATCGCCAGCACGGTGCCGGGGATCAGCTTCGGGCCCTTGCCGCGGCCGCGCTCGACGTAGTTCAGCACGTGCGGCTCCATGTGCATCGCGGTGCCGATGCCGTGGCCGCCGTAGCCCTCGGTGATGCCCCACTTGCCCTTGGGCGGCAGCGGCTGGCGACGGATGTAGCCCTCGATCGCCTTGGAGACGTCGACCAGGCGGTTGTTCTTCTTCATCTGGGCGATGCCGGCCCACATCGAGCCCTCGGTCACCCGGCTCAGCATCTCGACCTCGGGCCGGACCTCGCCGACCGCGACGGTGATCGCCGAGTCGCCGTGCCAGCCGTCCAGGATGGCGCCGCAGTCGATCGAGATGACGTCGCCCTCCTGCAGTACCCGCTCACCCGGGATGCCGTGCACGACCTCGTTGTTCACCGAGGCGCAGATCACGCCGGGGAACCACAGACCGCCGTGGTGGGCGCGGAAGTTCGAGGTGGCGCCGTGGCCGGTGATGACCTTGTCGGCGATGTCGTTGAGCTCCTGGGTGGTCACCCCGGGAGCGACCGCCTCGCGACAGGCCTTGAGCGCCTCGGCGACGACCAGCCCGGCCGCTCGCATCTTCGCGATCTGCTCGGGGGTCTTGATCTCCACCATCAGGTCACGCCTTCCAAGTCCGGATTACCACTGCCTACCACCGTACGACGCCGAAACGGCCGGGCCGCCCGCTCCACGGGCGACCCGGCCGTACACGCGTACCTCGCTGAGGGAACTCAGCCGTTCTGCTTCAGCGCCTCGATCGCGCGCTGGGTGACCTCGTCCACCTTGCCGAGGGCCGAGATCGTCGCCACCAGGCCCTGCTGGACGTAGTAGTCGATGATCGGCTCGGTCTCCGTGTGGTAGACCTCCAGGCGCGTGCGCACCTTGTCCTCGGTGTCGTCCGAGCGCTGGTACAGCTCGCCGCCGCACTCGTCGCAGACGCCTTCGACCTTCGGCGGGTTGTAGTCCACGTGGAAGACGTGGCCACCGTCGTTGCGGCACAGGCGGCGGCCGGCGATCCGGCGGACGACCTCGTCCTCGGGGACCTCCAGGTCCAGCACGCCGTCCAGCTCTATGCCCTGCTCGGCGAGGAACTCGTCCAGCGCCTTGGCCTGGCCCAGGTTGCGGGGGAAGCCGTCGAGCAGGAAGCCGTTGGCCGCGTCGGCCTGGAGCATGCGGTCCTTGGCCATCCCGATGGTGACCTCATCCGGCACCAGGCGACCCGCGTCCATGTAGCTCTTGGCCTCGAGCCCCAGTGGGGTGCCCTGGCCGATGTTGGCGCGGAACAGGTCGCCGGTGGAGATGTGGGGGATGGACAGGGTCTTGGCGAGCAAGTGCGCCTGAGTACCCTTCCCGGCCCCGGGAGGACCAACGAGGACGATACGCATCAGCGGAGGAACCCTTCGTAATTGCGCTGCTGGAGCTGGCTCTCGATCTGCTTCACAGTTTCGAGTCCGACGCCGACGACGATGAGAACGCTGGTGCCGCCGAACGGGAAGTTGGTCTGCTGTCCGAAGGCGACCAGGGCGATCATCGGGATCAACGCGATCAGGCCCAGGTAGAGCGAACCCGGCCACGTGATTCGGGTCAGCACGTAGTTCAGGTACTCGGCCGTCGGCCGGCCGGCCCGGATGCCCGGGATGAAGCCACCATACTTCTTCATATTGTCGGCAACTTCTTCGGGGTTGAAGGAGATCGCGACGTAGAAGAAGGCGAAGAAGACGATCAGCAGGAAGTAGGTGGCCATGTAGATCGGGTGGTCACCCTTGACGAAGTTCTGCTTGATCCACACCGCCCAGCCGGCCTGGCTGTTGGTCAGCTGAACGACCAGAGCCGGGATGTACAGCAGCGACGAGGCGAAGATGACCGGGATGACACCGGCCTGGTTCACCTTGAGCGGGATGTAGGTCGAGGTGCCGCCGAACGCCCGGCGGCCGATCATCCGCTTCGCGTACTGGACCGGGATCCGACGCTGGGCCTGCTCGACGAAGATGACCAGCATCACAACGATGACGCCGACCGCGATGACGGAGAGGAACTCGACCCAGCCGCCGCCGATGGTGCCGGACTGCTTGATCGCCCACATGTTGGTCGGGAACTGCGCGGCGATCGAGGTGAAGATCAGCAGCGACATGCCGTTGCCGATACCGCGGTCGGTGATCAGCTCGCCCAGCCACATGATGACGGTGGTGCCGGCGGTCATCGTGATGACCATGACGGCGATCCGGAACACCGAGGTGTCCGGCACGATCTGGTTGGCCAGCGGGCAGCCCGAGAACAGCGCGCCGCTGGAGGCCGTCGCCACGATGCCGGTGCCCTGGAGCACGGCGAGCGCGATGGTCAGGTAGCGGGTGTACTGGGTGATCTTCGCCTGGCCGGCCTGACCCTCCTTCTTCAGCATCTCCAGTCGCGGGATCACGACGGTGAGGAGCTGGAGGATGATGCTCGCCGTGATGTACGGCATGATGCCGAGGGCGAAGATCGTCAGCTGGAGGAGCGCGCCACCGCTGAACAGGTTGACGAGCCCGAAGAGGCCGTTGTTCTTGGTCTCCTTCACGCACTCGTGCACGGCCGTGAAGTTCACGCCCGGCATCGGAATGTGCGAGCCCAGCCGGAACAGCACCATGATGCCCAGCGTGAACAGCAGCTTCTTGCGCAGGTCGGGCGTCTGGAACGCCCGCGCGAACGCACTGAGCACGGTGCCTCCTGCGCCTCCCGCACGTCGTCGGCGGGAGGGTCGGTCCTGGAATGGGGAGTTTGCGGTTCGGGCTCCCGTACAGACGGCATAGGCGAGCCTACGCGCAGCCTACAAGGGAACTCCACGGACTCTAACAGTGCGCGGCCGCTCGAAAGAAGCGCGTACGGCCGCTCCCCCACTCACGGGGTACGGGATGCCCGGGTTTGCCACACAAAAGAACGAGCGCATTACCGGGCCGGAGCGGCCAATACGGGAATGGCCCGAAAAAGCGCGAGCCCCGCACTTCCCGGAGGAAGTGCGGGGCTCGAAGCCGGTGGTCAGCGGGCTCAGACGAGCTCGGTGACCGTACCGCCGGCGGCGGTGATCTTCTCGGCGGCCGAGCCGGAGACGGCGTCCACCGTCACCTGCAGGGCGACCGAGATCTCGCCGGTGCCGAGCACCTTGACGAGGGAGTTCTTGCGAACCGCGCCCTTGGCGACCAGGTCCTCGACCGTGACCTCGCCACCCTGCGGGTAGAGCTCGGCCAGCTTGTCGAGGTTGACGACCTGGAACGTGATCTTGAACGGGTTCTTGAAGCCCTTCAGCTTCGGCAGACGCATGTGGAGCGGCATCTGGCCACCCTCGAAGCGCTGCGGAACCTGGTAGCGGGCCTTGGTGCCCTTGGTACCACGACCGGCGGTCTTACCCTTGGAGCCCTCACCACGACCCACGCGGATCTTGTCGGTCTTGGCACCCGGGGCGGGACGCAGGTTGTGGATCTTGATCGGGTTGTCGCCCATGATCAGTCCACCTCCTCAACCGTCACCAGGTGACGGACCGTGTGGGCCATCCCGCGGATCTCGGGACGGTCCTCCTTCACCACGACGTCGTGCATGCGCTTGAGGCCAAGCGAACGCAGGGTGTCACGGTGATTCTGCTTGCTGCCGATGTACGACTTGGTCTGCGTGATCTTCAGGCGAGCCATCAGGCGCTCACCCCTGCAGCACGAGCCCGCAGCAGAGCGGCGGGGGCCACGTCCTCCAGCGGCAGGCCACGACGGGCGGCGATCTCCTCGGGGCGCACGAGGCCCTTCAGAGCGGCCACCGTGGCGTGCACGATGTTGATCGCGTTGTCCGAGCCGAGCGACTTCGACAGGATGTCGTGGATGCCGGCGCACTCCAGGACGGCGCGCACCGGACCACCGGCGATAACACCGGTACCGGGGGCGGCGGGCTTCAGGAGCACGACGCCGGCAGCCTTCTCACCCTGGATCGGGTGCGGGATGGTGCCCTGGATACGGGGGACCTTGAAGAAGTTCTTCTTGGCCTCCTCAACACCCTTGGCGATGGCGGCCGGAACCTCCTTCGCCTTCCCGTAACCGACACCCACGGTGCCGTCACCGTCGCCCACCACGACCAGCGCGGTGAAGCTGAAACGACGACCACCCTTGACAACCTTGGCGACACGGTTGATCGCGACAACGCGCTCGACGTAAGCGGTCTTCTCGACGGCGGGGGCGTTGCCCCGGTCGTCACGCTTACGGTCGCGCCGCTCGCCACCGCCGGTGCCACCGCCGGCGCCGCCACCGCGGCGCTGGGGTCCAGCCATTGGAATTACCTCTCTCGATTACGTCCGTCGACTGAGTCGACGAGCGGCTTAGAAGTCGAGCCCGGCCTCGCGGGCCGCGTCCGCCAGGGCGGCGATGCGGCCGGCGTACCGGTTGCCCGCGCGGTCGAAGACGACCGACTCGATGCCGGCGGCCTTGGCGCGCTCGGCGACCAGGCTCCCGACCTTCTTGGCCAGCTCGGTCTTGTCGCCCTCGGCGCCCTTGATGGACACGTCGAGGGTGGACGCCGACGCCAGGGTGTGACCCTTGGCGTCGTCGATGACCTGGGCGACCATGTGACGGTTCGAGCGCGTCACGACGAGGCGCGGACGCACCTCGGTGCCGACGACGCGCTTGCGAACGCGGATCGCGCGGCGCTTGCGAGCGGCGCTCTTGTAGGCGTTGCCCTTGCCGATCTTGACAGAGACGCTCATCGCTTACTTACCACTCTTTCCGACCTTGCGGCGGATGACCTCGCCCGCGTACTTGACACCCTTGGCCTTGTACGGGTCGGGCTTGCGCAGCTTGCGGATCTTCGCGGCGACCTCGCCGACCTTCTGCTTGTCGATGCCGTCCACGTGGAACTTGGTGGCCGACTCGACGACGAAGGAGATGCCCTCGGGGGCCTCGACCAGGATCGGGTGGCTGTAGCCCAGCTGGAACTCCATGTCGGAGCCCTTCGCCAGAACTCGGTAGCCGACACCGCTGATCTCCAGCGACTTGCGGTAGCCCGCGGTCACGCCGGTGATCATGTTCGCCACCAGCGTGCGGGAAAGACCGTGCAGGGCCTTCGACAGACGCTCGTCGTTGGGGCGGGTGACGAGCAGCGTGCCGTCCTCGCCCTTACCGATCTCGATCGGCGCGGCGACAACGTGGGTGAGGGTGCCCTTCGGGCCCTTCACCGAGACCGCCTGGCCATCGATGGTGACGTCCACGCCAGCGGGGACCTGGATGGGCAGCCGTCCAATGCGCGACATTGCTGTACCTCCGTTTCCCGAATTACCAGACGTAGGCGAGAACTTCTCCGCCTACGCCCTTCTTGGCGGCCTGCTTGTCGGTCAGGAGGCCGGACGACGTGGAGATGATCGCCACGCCCAGGCCGCCGAGAACCTTCGGCAGGTTGGTGGACTTTGCGTAAACGCGCAGACCCGGCTTGCTGATGCGCTTGATGCCGGCGATGGAGCGCTCACGGTTGGGGCCGAACTTGAGCTCGATGGTCAGCTTCTTGCCGACCTCGCCCTCAGCGGGCTCCTCAACCTTGTAGGAGGAGATGTACCCCTCCTGCTGCAGGATCTGGGCGACGTGCGCCTTGATCTTGCTGGCCGGCATCGCCACGGTGTCGTGGTACGCCGAGTTCGCGTTACGCAGACGCGTGAGCATGTCTGCGATGGGGTCGGTCATGGTCATGATGGCCTCAGGCCTCTCTCGCCGTGGTTTCTCCGCGCCAGGTCCCCCCGCCGCACTCCGAGGAGTGCGGCGGGGGCACAGACGCAGGGGACCTGCGGCGTCGTAAGACTGGGTGCGAGCCCTCCGAAGAGGGTCGACGGCAGCTATGGAGCTCCCGCGACAGGGGGCCCGACCTCACTACCCTACGGGATTCCGTACGTAGCCCCAAAAAGGGGCTCTGTGGGGTCGGGCACACCTGCTTCGCTATGGCGTTACCGCGAGGTCCTGGATTACCAGGAGCTCTTGGTCACGCCCGGCAGCTCGCCGCGGTGCGCCATCTCACGAAGGCACACACGGCAGAGGCCGAACTTGCGGTACACCGAGTGCGGACGGCCGCAGCGCTGGCACCGGGTGTAGGCCCGGACGCCGAACTTCGGCTTGCGCTCGGACTTCGCGATGAGGGACTTCTTCGCCATTGGCTCACGCCTCCTTGAACGGGAAGCCCAGAGCACGCAGGAGCGCCCGGCCCTCGTCGTCGGTCTGAGCGGTGGTCACGACGGTGATGTCCATACCGCGCTGACGGTCGACCTTGTCCTGGTCGATCTCGTGGAACATAACCTGCTCGGTCAGACCGAAGGTGTAGTTGCCACGGCCGTCGAACTGCTTCGGGGAGAGACCACGGAAGTCACGGATTCGCGGCAGGGCCAGCGAGACCAGACGGTCCAGGAACTCCCACATGCGGTCACCGCGGAGGGTGACGTGCGTGCCGATCGGCTGGCCCTCGCGCAGCTTGAACTGCGCGATGGACTTACGAGCCTTGGTCACGGCCGGCTTCTGACCGGTGATCGCGGTCAGGTCGCGGATCGCGCCCTCGATCAGCTTGCTGTCACGGGCGGCCTCGCCGACACCCATGTTGACGACGACCTTGACCAGGCCGGGCGTCAGCATGACGTTCTCGTACGAGAACTGCTCCTGCAGCTGACCCTTGATCTCGGAGTTGTAACGCTCCTTGAGACGGGGGGTCACCTTCTCAACAGTCGTCTCAGACATCAGATGTCCTCACCGGTTCGCTTGGCAACGCGGATCTTGTTGCCCTCGTCATCGAAGCGGTAGCCAACGCGGGTGACGACCTTCTTGCCGTCCTTCTCCACGACCAGCTGGACGTTGGAGACGTGCACCGGGGCCTCGACGGTGACGATGCCACCCTGAGTGCCCGGGCCCGGCTTGGTGTGCTTCTTGACCCGGTTCACACCCTCGACCAGGACCTTGTTCTCGGCGGGCATGGCCTGGATGACCTTGCCCTGCTTGCCGCGGTCCTTGCCGGTGATGACCTGAACCAGGTCACCCTTCTTGATCTTCATGCTGTTCGCCATGGGTTAGAGCACCTCCGGCGCAAGCGAGATGATCTTCATGAACTTCTTGTCGCGCAGCTCGCGGCCCACCGGGCCGAAGATGCGGGTACCGCGGGGGTCACCCTCGGTGTTCTTGAGGACGACGGCGGCGTTCTCGTCGAACCGGATGTACGAACCGTCGGGGCGACGGCGCGACTTCACGGTACGGACGACGACGCACTTGACGACGTCACCCTTCTTCACCGAACCGCCGGGGATCGCGTCCTTGACGGTGGCGACGATGACGTCCCCGATACCGGCGTAGCGGCGACCGGAGCCACCGAGAACGCGGATGCAAAGGATTTCCTTCGCGCCCGTGTTGTCGGCGACACGCAGTCGCGACTCCTGCTGGATCACAGCTTTCTCCTGATCGTCAACGAGAGTCGACGGGCCGGCCGCTGCTCACACCGGCGTCCCAGGGGGACCCGCTGCACATACGGCCGTACCACATCGGCTTCGTTACTTGGCCTTCTCGAGGATCTCGACGACGCGCCAGCGCTTCGTCGCGGACAGCGGGCGGGTCTCCGCGAGGAGGACCCGGTCGCCGATGCCGCAGGCGTTCGCCTCGTCGTGCGCCTTCAGCTTGTTCGTACGGCGGATGACCTTGCCGTACAGAGCGTGCTTGACGCGGTCCTCGACGGCGACGACGACGGTCTTGTCCATCTTGTCGCTGACGACGAGACCCTCACGGGTCTTGCGGAAACCGCGCGTCTCGTTGGTGTTCTCAGTCATCAGGCGTTCTCCACCGTCTCGATGCCCAGCTCGCGCTCGCGCATCAGGGTGTAGATCCGCGCGATGTCCTTGCGGACGAGCTTGAGCCGTCCGTGGTTGTCGAGCTGCCCGGTCGCCGCCTGGAAGCGGAGGTTGAACAGCTCCTCCTTGGCCTCACGGAGCTTGGCAACGAGACCCTCGTTGTCCAGCTCGCGGAGGTCAGCAGCCTTGGTGCCGGCCGACATCAGCTCTCACCTGCCTCGCGCCGGATGATCCGGCACTTCATCGGGAGCTTGTGAGCTGCGCGGGTCAGCGCCTCACGAGCCACCTTCTCGTTGGGGTACGACAGCTCGAACATGACCCGACCCGGGTGCACGTTCGCGATCCACCACTCGGGCGAACCCTTACCGGAACCCATGCGGGTCTCGGCCGGCTTCTTGGTGAGCGGACGGTCCGGGTAGATGTTGATCCAGACCTTGCCGCCACGCTTGATGTGACGGGTGACGGCGATACGAGCGGACTCGATCTGCCGGTTCGTCACGTAGGCCGGGGTGACGGCCTGGATGCCGTACTCGCCGAACGCGAGCTCGGTGCCGCCCTTGGCAGCGCCACGGCGCTTCGGGTGGTGCTGCTTGCGGTGCTTGACCCGACGGGGGATCAGCATGGGAGTCAGGCCTCCGTTCCGGTGTTCTCGGCAGCCGGAGCCTCGGCGACCGGGGCCGCGGGGGCCTCGGCAGCGGCGGGACGACGGCCACGGCCACCGCGCTCGCCACCACGGCGCTCGCCACCGCGGGCGGGACGACCACCCTCGGGACGGGCCGGGCGGTTGCCCGAGCGGGCAGCGGCGTTCTCAGCGCGGACCTCGGCGATGTTCTTGACGTCGCCCTTGTAGATCCAGACCTTCACGCCGATACGGCCGAAGGTGGTCTTGGCCTCGAAGAAGCCGTAGTCGACGTTCGCGCGCAGGGTGTGCAGCGGCACACGGCCCTCGCGGTAGAACTCCGAACGGCTCATCTCGGCGCCGCCGAGACGACCGGAGCACTGGACCTTGATGCCCTTGGCGCCGGACTTCATGGTGCCCTGCATCGACTTGCGCATGGCACGGCGGAAGGAGACGCGGGAGGACAGCTGCTCCGCGACGCCCTGAGCCACGAGCTGGGCGTCCAGCTCGGGGTTCTTGACCTCGAGGATGTTCAGCTGGACCTGCTTGCCGGTCAGCTTCTCGAGGTCGCCGCGGATGCGGTCGGCCTCGGTGCCACGGCGGCCGATGACGATGCCGGGGCGGGCGGTGTGGATGTCAACGCGGACGCGGTCGCGGGTGCGCTCGATCTCGACCTTGGAGATGCCGGCGCGCTCCATGCCCTTCGTCATCATGCGACGAATGGCGACGTCTTCCTTGACGTAGTCCTTGTACAGCTTGTCGGCGTACCAGCGGGACTTGAAGTCCGTGCTGATGCCGAGGCGGAACCCGTGCGGGTTAACCTTCTGGCCCATTACCGGGTCCCTTCCTTGCTGCTGACGACCACGGTGATGTGGCTGGTCCGCTTGCGGATCCGGTAGGCACGACCCTGGGCACGCGGACGGAACCGCTTCAGGGTCGGGCCCTCGTCAACGTACGCCTCGCTGATGACGAGGTCGTCCACGTTGGAGTGGTTGTAGTTGTGCGCGGCGTTGGCAATGGCGCTGTCGAGCACCTTGCCGACCGGCACGGTGGCGGCCTGCGGAGCGAAACGCAGGACGGCCTGGGCCTCCGTGGCCGGCAGGCCACGGATGAGGTCCACCACGCGGCGGGCCTTCATGGGCGTGACGCGGATGTACCGCGCCTGGGCCCTGGCTTCCATGGTTGTCCCCTTAATGGAGTAAGTCATTGAGTCGTTCTGGCGCTTGAAGCTCAGGCGCTTAGCGACGCTTCGACTTCCGGTCTTCCTTCACGTGGCCACGGAAGGTGCGGGTCGGAGCGAACTCGCCGAGCTTGTGGCCGACCATCGACTCGGTGACGAACACCGGGACGTGCTTGCGGCCATCGTGCACCGCGATCGTGTGGCCGAGCATGGCCGGGAAGATCACGGAGCGACGGGACCAGGTCTTGATGACGTTCTGGGTACCCGCCTCGTTCTGAGCGTCCACCTTCTTGAGAAGGTGGCCGTCGATGAAGGGGCCCTTCTTGAGACTGCGCGGCATCTGACCTGCTCCTAGCGCTTCTTGTTGGTCTTGCGGCGGCGCACGATGAGAGCGTCCGACGCCTTCTTCGGGCGACGGGTGCGACCCTCCTTCTGGCCCCACGGCGAGACCGGGTGGCGACCACCAGAGGTCTTACCCTCACCACCACCGTGCGGGTGGTCGATCGGGTTCATGGCGACACCACGCACGGTCGGGCGGACGCCCTTCCAGCGCATGCGGCCGGCCTTGCCCCAGTTGATGTTCGACTGCTCGGCGTTGCCGACCTCGCCGACGGTGGCGCGGCAGCGCGCGTCGACCAGGCGGATCTCGCCGGAGGGCATGCGCAGGTGCGCCATCTTGCCCTCACGCGCCAGCAGCTGGATGCCGGAGCCCGCGGAGCGGGCCATCTTGGCACCGCCACCGGGACGCAGCTCCACCGCGTGGATGGTCGTACCGACCGGGATGTTGCGAAGCGGCAGGTTGTTGCCCGGCTTGATGTCGGCGCCAGCGCCGTTCTCGATCCGGTCACCCTGCGTGATGCCGCGCGGAGCGATGATGTAGCGCTTCTCGCCGTCCGCGTAGTGCAGGAGCGCGATGCGCGCGGTGCGGTTCGGGTCGTACTCGATGTGCGCGACCTTGGCCGGCACGCCGTCCTTGTCGTGACGACGGAAGTCGATCACGCGGTAGGCGCGCTTGTGACCGCCACCCTGGTGGCGAACGGTGATCCGACCGGCGTTGTTACGGCCGCCCTTGCTGTGCAGGGGGCGAACCAGCGACTTCTCCGGCGTGGACCGCGTGATCTCTACGAAGTCGGCCACGCTGGAGCCACGACGGCCCGGCGTAGTCGGCTTGTACTTGCGGATGCCCATTTGGCTCTCTCGTCCTCGTCCTTATCGACGATCACGATCTCCGTTAGGAGACCGGACCACCGAAGATGTCGATGCGGTTGCCCTCAGCCAGCGTCACGATGGCGCGCTTGGTGTCCTTGCGCTTGCCGAAGCCCGTCTTGGAGCGCTTGCGCTTGCCCTGACGGTTGATCGTGTTGACAGCCTCGACCTTGACCGAGAAGACCGCCTCGACGGCCTGCTTGATCTGGGTCTTGTTGGCGCCCGGCGACACGATGAACGTGTACTTGTTCTCGTCGAGAAGGCTGTAGCTCTTCTCGGAGATGACCGGCTTCACCAGGACGTCACGGGGGTCCGTGAACGTCTTGCTCGTAACGTCGCTCATCAGGCGGCGCTCCCTTCGAGCTCGCCCTCAGCAGCCACGGCCTTGGCGGACGCGGCCGGACCGGCCACGAAACGCTCGAAGGCGGCCTGGGTGAAGACCACATCGTCGGAGACGAGCACGTCGTAGGTGTTCAGCTGACCGGCGTCCAGGATGTGCACGTGCGGCAGGTTGCGGGCGCTCTTCAGACCCAGCTCGTCGGCACGCTCGACGACGAGGAGGATGTTCTTGCGCTCGGTGATCTTGCCGAACAGACCCTTGGCGGCCTTGGTCGACGGCGCCTCGGTCGCGGTCACGCCGGTGACGACGTGGATGCGGTTGTGGCGGGCCCGGTCGGTGAGCGCACCGCGCAGGGCGGCGGCGATCATCTTCTTCGGGGTCCGCTGCGAGTAGTCGCGCGGCACGGGACCGTGCACAACGCCACCGCCGGCGAACTGCGGCGCACGGGTCGAGCCCTGACGGGCGCGGCCGGTGCCCTTCTGGCGGTACGGCTTCTTGCCGCCACCGCGGACCTCGGCACGAGTCTTGGTCTTGTGGGTGCCCTGACGGGCCGCAGCGAGCTGCGCCACGACGACCTGGTGCATCAGCGGAACGCTGACCTTCGCGTCGAAGATCTCGGCCGGCAGCTCGAGGCTGCCGGTCTTGTCACCCGAGGGCGACAGGATGTCAATGGTGCTCATATCCTCACAGCCCCTTCGCCGCGGTGCGGACGAGGATGAGGCCGCCGTTCGGGCCCGGGATTGCGCCCTTGATGAGGAGCAGCCCCTTCTCCGCGTCAACGGCATGGATGGTCAGGTTCTGGGTGGTCACACGCTCGTGGCCCATCCGGCCGGCCATCCTCACGCCCTTGAACACGCGACCCGGGGTGGCACAGCCACCGATCGAGCCGGGCGAGCGGTGCTTGCGCTGCACACCGTGACCGGCGCCGAGGCCCCGGAAGTTGTGGCGCTTCATGACACCGGCGAAGCCCTTGCCCTTGGAGGTGCCGGTCACGTCGACCTTGACACCCGCCTCGAACAGCTCCGCGGTGATCTCCTGGCCCAGGGTGTACTCGGACGCGTCCGAGGTACGGAGCTCGACCAGGTGGCGACGCGGGGTGACACCGGCCTTGGCGAAGTGGCCCGCGAGGGGCTTGTTCACCTTGCGGGGGTCGATCTCGCCGAAGCCGATCTGGACGGCGTCGTAGCCGGCCGGGCTGTCGGCGGTGTGGACCTGGGTCACGACATTCGGCCCGGCCTTGACGACGGTCACCGGGACGACCCGGTTGTTCTCGTCCCAGACCTGGGTCATGCCGAGCTTCTCGCCCAGGATGCCCTTAATCTGCTTAGCCATCTTCGGTGCGCCTCTCAGAGCTTGATCTCGATGTCGACGCCCGCCGGCAGGTCGAGACGCATCAGCGAGTCAACCGTCTTCGGCGTGGGGTCGAGGATGTCGATCAGACGCTTGTGAGTACGCATCTCGAAGTGCTCGCGCGAGTCCTTGTACTTGTGCGGCGAGCGGATGACGCAGTACACGTTCTTCTCAGTGGGCAGCGGCACCGGGCCCGCGACCTGCGCACCAGTACGGATCACCGTCTCGACGATCTTCTTCGCCGAGGAGTCGATGACCTCGTGGTCGTAGGCCTTGAGCCGGATGCGGATCTTCTGTCCCGCCATGGCTACTCAGTAGTCCTTTGTCCTTAGTCACTGCGCGACCCCCTCCGACCCCCGCGCTCGGGCGTGTCGCACTCGCGCTTGGAAAAAACCGGCGAAGAACTCGTCGGTTTCGAACTTTCGGGGTGGGGGGAGCCGGGCCGAGGCCCCGCATACGCTTCCCGGAAGATTCCCGTACGTCCGCCCCGCAGCTGCCGTGGCGTAGAACTCACGCTTGACGGCCATCACGGGAACGACGAGTACATGGGACTCGCTTCCAGTCCTCCCGGCGGGAGGCGCGCAGCATCGGCACTCAACCGAGCAACTTGGACATACTGCCACATGGAGCAGCCCGGATGCCAATCGGGGCCGGTGAGGTGTACCTCACCGGCCCCGATCGTCGCTCGCGCGGATTACTTCTTCTGATCGGTCACCCAGGGGGCCTGTCGGCCGCAGACCGCCGGCCAGTCCTCGGTGCTCACGTTGGCGCACCAGATGAAGCCCTTGTCGGTGTCCGGCTTCCAGTCCTTGGTGATGATGTCCGCGCACTTCTGCACCGGCGAGAACTTCGGGCAGGTGCCGTCCTTCTTCTTGATCGTGTGCGCCCGCCAGGCGTCCAGGCCCATGCTGTTGGTGGACTCCGACTGCGGCATGTAGCGGTCCACCGACCAGGAGGCGCCCATGGTGGCGAACAGCGCGAGGGCGCAGATCAGGCCGGCCGCCAGCTGCTTGGTCACCCGGCGCGGGATCACCGGCCCCGCGGAGGGGGCGCGCCCGCCGGAGCGGAACAGCCGCTCCACCCAGCCGGTGCCGCGCTCCAGGCCGGTCATCAGGCCGACGACCGCGAGGATCAGCAGGCAGTACATGATGATCCAGGTGGTCCGCGGGTAGAGCTGGATCGTCTGGGAGTGCGCCATGTGCGAGGCGAACCAGAACCGCATCAGCCAGGCACCGGCCAGCACCGCCGCCGCGACCCGCACCACCATGTTGCGCAGGCCCAGGCCCACCCCGATGCCGACCGCGGCGATCAGCATGATCGCGAACCCGGTCTGGCCGGCCAACTCGCCCGCCTGCGGCCAGTTGTGGTACGTCAGCGAGCCGCTGCGGTCGGACATCCAGCCCAGCACGTAGGTCGGGTCGATGTAGTTGACGATGTAGGCGTAGCGGTCCGGGGTGTCGGCGCCCAGCCTGATCATGTTGTACAGCAGCGGCGAGCCGATCACCCCGGCGGTGACCAGCGTGGCCGCCAGGAACAGCAGGGTGCGGCGGACGGTCTGCCGGCCTGCGCGCCAGGGGAAGAGGAACAGGGTCAGCAGGAAGACCCCCGGCGCCGACCAGACGAACCAGCCCGAGTACCACAGGAACAGGATCCCGAAGGCGGCGCCGAACCCGAGCCCGCGCAGCCACAGCGAACGGGTCGACAGCTCCCCCGCCCGGCGCAGCTCGCGCAGGCAGGCCGCCAGCAGCGGCAGCAGGACGATCATCGTGACGTGGCTGTACGGGCGGATCGGGTCAAGGAACACCAGCGCCGACGGCACGGCGATGGCCAGCGCCCAGAACGGCCGCAGCATCAGTCGCCAGGCCAGGTAGCTGAGCGGCCCCACCAGCGCGCTGCAGACGATCTGCAGGTCGTGCAGGGCGAAGCCGGCGCCGCCGACCCCCCCGTAGCGCAGCTCGGACCAGAACGCGATCGCCGCCGGGAACAGCGGCGGGTAGACACCGGAGATCCCGTGGCCATGCATCATCGACGTCGCCATGTCGATCAGGACGCTCGGGTCGCCCTCCTGCCCGCCGAGCGGCCACGGGGTACCGCGCAGCGCGACCACGACGCCGCCGGCCACCACGCCGGTGGCCAGGCCCGCCAGGGCCCCGCAGACCAGCCGCTGGACGATGCCGTGCCGGCGCAGCCCGCCGCGGTAGGCGGTGTAGACCAGGACCGCGAGGACCGGCAGCCCGATCACCGCCGCGTACTGCTGGATCTTGGCCAGACCGCTGACCTGACCTATCCGGTTCAGCGGGTTCACGCTGATGTGGCCGCAGAGCAGCGTGAAGCCGAGCGCCGCCACCGCGCTGACCAGGATCTCCGCGGCCACCAGCACCCGGCGCTGCTCGAACCAGCGGTCACCGGCCGCCCGGTCGGCGGTACGGGCACCGTCGTCCGCTCCTGGTGACACATTCGGTCCGCTGAGCCGGTCGGTTGCCAGATCGGTCATTGTCGCTTCACTTCCGTAGGACTGCGGACTTCCACAGGGCGGTGCCGGACGCCCGGGCCGCCTCGGAGACACTACCGCGCCCCGGTGCCGCGGCGGCGGGCGGAGCTGGTCCACAGGGCGCTCCCCCGGCCGCCCCGCGACACGGCGCGGGCGGGCTCCCACGGCTGCGCCGCCCGGGCGGTCCGCGCCGTCCCGACCGCCGCCGGAGGGCTTTCCGCCGGTTTGATCACAGTTGGGAGCCCGGCCTCCACCGGACGTCCGCACATGTGTCCGATCGAAGGAAAATCGGCATCCGCCCCCTGGCAGAATCAGTCGAGCAGTTGAGCGACCGGTCCTGGGCGCTCGACACAGTTCGTCTACCATCCACCGCCCGGCTCCGAAGGACCACGCAGTGACCAGCCTCCAGACCGCGGCTCTCCCGGCCGACCACATACGAGGTCCCGTGCAGCACCGGGGCTCGAGCAGACCCCCGGCCAACGCCGTCCTGCTCTGGATCCTCGAAGGTGTGGTCGCGCTGGCCGCGGCACTGTTGATGACCTACCTCGCACGGTTCGTCGACCTCAACCCGATGTCCCGGATCGGCCAGGTCAGCGGCTTGGCCGCGCTGCAGCTCCAGCTGCTGCTCGTGCTCGCCCTCGTCCTGGTGATCTGCCTCCCGGCGATGCGCCGCTGGCCGGAGACCCCGCTGCGGTTCGCGGCGGCGGCCGTCGCCGGGCTCTCCTCCGGCGTCGTCGCGGCCGGCGTCTCGCTCGCCCTGCGCGACACCTTCTGGCCGCTGTACGCCCAGGGCGGCGACTCCGGCACGCTCCAGGCGTGGGCCGGCGCCCTCATGCACGGCAGGCCCCTCGACGGCGCCTACCCCCCGATGTTCCCGCACCTGGTCGCCTGGACCGCCGAGACCTTCACCGGTGGCGACGTCGGCTACGCGATGAAGCTCGTCACCCTGCTCTTCACCGGGCTGCTCGGCCCGCTCGCCTACCTGTCGTGGCGGCTGCTGCTGCCGCCGCTGTGGGCGCTGGGCGTCGGGGTCACCGCGTCACTGCCGATGATGCAGCCCTACAAGCCTTACACCACCCTGGTCCTGGTCGCGCTGGTGCCGGTCCTCGGCAAGCTCGTCCAGCTGCTCCAGCGCTCCAAGGAGCTCCGCCGCGGCCGCGCCGCGGCCCAAGGAGCCGGCCTCGGCCTCGCCATCGGCCTGCTGTTCATCCTCTACTCCGGCTGGTTCGTCTGGTCGGCGCTCGGCATGGTCGTCCTGACCGCACTGCTCCTCGTCCGGGTCTGGAAGGACGGCGGGACCCGGGCGCTGGCCACGGCCGGGACCACTCTCGCGGCGACCACCGTGGTCTTCCTCGCGGTGGCCGGCAGCTACCTGGTGCGGATGCTCGGCTCGGCCGGATCCACCGTCGACCGGTACTGCTACTTCGACACCTACGTCGAACCGACGTACTTCGCGATGTGGCGGGACGACCTCCCCGGCTCCGACGCCTGGAGCACCTGGCCGCTGCCCGGTGAGCTCGGCGGGGTCGGGCTGTTCTCCGTCGTCCTGCTCGCCGGCCTCGGCTTCGCCCTGGCGCTGGGCATCAACCGCCCCTCCGTCCTGGTGACCGCCGCCTGCGCGGCCAGCGCCCTGGTCATGCGGTACTGGTACGCCTCCCACATGGAGAAGGACCAGGCGGTCATGCTCTACCCCCGCACCAGCGCCCAGCTCCTCTACTGCACGCTCGTGCTCGTCGGCCTCGCCTGCTACCTGGCCTCCCGCCGGTTCGGTGCCCGGCGCGCCGCGGCCACCGAAGCCGCGCCGGCCCGCGTGCTCCCCCGGTTCACCCCGCGTGCGGTCGCCACGGGCGCGCTCTGCGCCCTCGGCCTGCTGTACGGGATGGCCGGCTCCGCCACAACCGACCGCTTCATGCCCACCCAGCAGAGCGACACCGGGCACCTCGCCCTGGCCTCCCAGACCACCGCGAGCTTCGACGGGCACTGCTCCAAGTACGCGCCGGACCACAAGTGCGCCAAGCCGGGCGACCTGTCCGGACGGCTCGTCCAGGGCCCGGACCAGGGCACCCTGGGGTGCTCCCCGAACAGCCCGTACCCCGCCCGCCCGAAGGCCTCCGGCGTCATCGACAGCGTGCTGGCCCCGCCGGCGCACTGACCGCCGCGAACGCAAGAGCCCGGCCCCCCGCCTGAGCGGGGGGCCGGGCTCCTTCACATAGCCGCCGAGTCGCGCGTCAGTGACGCTGCCCCGCGGTGAACGCGTGCTTGGCCAGCACCTTGACGCCGGCCGACTGGCCGCGGCGCAGGGCGCCGGGGAGCATCGTGAGCGCGTGGAAGCGGGAGGCGCTGCGGACCCGGGCCGCGCGGGCGGCCTTGGGCCAGCCACGGGCGTCCATCCGCTCGGCGACCGCGTTGAAGTAGCGCTCCGCCTCGGTGAAGCGGGTGCCGGAGAAAGCCTGCACCGACGACTCGCTGACCGCGTGGCGGCGGTACTGGAAGACCACGGTGGTGTTGTCGATCATCATCGACTCACCCCGCTCCAGCAGGTCGACCACCAGTGCCAGGTCCTGGATCACCGAGTACTCGTCGCGGAAGTTGACCTGGCGCAGGGCCTCGCCCCGCCAGCAGATCGACGGGAAGTACAGCCAGTTGCCGCGCAGCACGCTGGCCGCGAGCTCCTCGCCGCCCATCAGGCGCCGGCCCTTGACGTTCGGGGCGTACAGCTTGCCCTTCACGTTGTCGGCCAGGCCGTGGCTGACCACGCCGTCACCGTCGATCACCTCGACGCCCGGCTGCACCATGCCGAGGTCCGGGTTGGCGTTGAGGATCGCCCGGACGGTCTCCAGGTAGTGCGGGTGCAGCAGGTCGTCGCAGCCCATGATCACCACGCGGTCCGCGGTGGACAGCTCCACGCACTTCTGGAAGTTCTTGGTGATCCCCAGGTTCTGCTCGTTGCGCAGGTAGCGGACCCGCTCGTCGCCGAGCTCGGCGAACCAGCCCGGGACTTCCGGCTCCTTGCCGTCGTCGATGACGGTCAGCCGGAAGTCCGGGTCGGTCTGCCCCAGGATGCTGCGCACGGCGGCCTGCATCAACGCCACGTCGCCGTAGTACGGCAGCATGAACTCGAAGGTCGCCATGGGACTCAGGCTCCGTTGCTCTTCACCGGGGCGGAGACCGGCAGGTCCAGGTCGAAGCGCTCCCCGTTCAGCCGGGAGCCCTCGTTGATCGCGACGGTGCGGGCCAGGTCCGTGAGCTTCTTCTCCAGCGAGCGGAAGCGCAGGAAGGTGTTCAGGGTCAGGAAGCCCATGGCCAGGACCATGACGTACAGCACCAGGTCGGTGCCGCGGCCGACGCCGAGCTTGTGGGCCACCCAGGTGACGTCACTCGGACGCAGGATCGCGTAGATGTTCGCGATCACGAAGACGGAGAACGCGATGCGCTTCCAGGCGCGGGTGTTCGCGGCGTCCCAACGCCGGATGAACATGAACGCGAGGGTGACCGCGCCCACGATCAGCACCAGCTGGATCCAGAAGTAGTTCATCGGCGGCCACGCTCCCGAAGCGAAATGTCGAAGATGATGTTCACGCCGTTGATCAGGGACTGACCCTTGGCGCGCGAGTAGTCGGTGTAGAGGATGTCCACCGGGAGTTCGGCCACCCGAAGGTCGGCGCCGGCCAGGAAGCTGACGATCTCCGAGGCGTGGGCCATGCCGTTCATGGTGATCCGGATCCGGCTCGCGGCCTCGCGGTTGAGCACGCGCAGGCCGTTGTGCGAGTCGGTGAGCTTGAGCTTGCGCGCGGTCGGGCTGACCGTCGCGGCGGTCCGCAGCACGACGCGCTTGATCCACGGCACCTGGCCGTTCTGCTCGATGAAGCGCGAGCCGAGGACCACGTCGGCCTCGCCCGTGCGGAGCAGGGCGACCATCTTCTCGACGTCGGCGGTCTGGTGCTGACCGTCCGCGTCGAAGGTGGCGAAGTACTTGGCGCCGGGCTGGTCGAGCGCGTAGGCGAGGCCGGTCTGCAGCGCGGCGCCCTGACCGAGGTTCACCGGGTGCCGCACCAGGTGGGCGCCCGTCGTCATGATGTGCTTGGCGGAGTCGTCCGCACTGCCGTCATCGACCACAACGATGTTCGGGAACGTCTTGCGCGCTCCCTCCACAACGTCAGCGATCACCTGGCCTTCGTTGTAGGCCGGGATCACCAGCCAGACATCGTCGTACTGGGACACGGGGGCTCCATGTTCGGGGTGTCTCCCGCGCTCGTGCGCGGCAATCTGTATGTCGTGGGGCGGTGCGGTCATTCGCCGACCACCCCGGCAGTCACGGTGGGCGCGGCCTGCTCCGACGTGCTCCGCGCGGTACCGGCCCGGTTCCCGGTCGAACCCGGGAAGCTGCGCCTGAGAGCGGCCAGCATACCGAGCACGGTGACCACCGATCCGGCCGTGTAGGCCACGACCACGCGGGTGGACACGTCGCCCGGCAGGAAGGTGACCCCGGCGAGGACCGCGGTCCCGACCGCCCAGCAGAGCAGCTGCAGGTTGTGCCGCTTGAATACCATCAGCGCCTGACCGAGCACCATCGCGAACATGTACGCCACGGTGCCGGCGGACATCCAGAAGAAGTCGAGGCAGCCGAGCACCGGCTTGGCGCCGAAGAGCACCTGGATCAGCCAGGGGCCGAGGGCCACCGCCGGGATCCCGCCGAGCACGCCGAGTCCGCCCACCACGAGGCCGATCCGGCGGAGCATGCCGGTGAAGGCCGCACGGTCGCCGACCGCGATCGCCGAGGACAGCCCGCTGAGCAGCGAGGCCTGGAGCGAGCCGAACACGAAGAGCGGGACCCGGGCCAGCACCAGCGCGTTGAGCAGCGCCGCGATCAGGGCGGAGTCCGAGGGGGCGAGCAGCTTGGTGCTCACCACGGCGGCGTTCACCACGACCTGGGAGAGCAGGGTCGAGCAGATCAGCAGGCCCAGCCCGGAGCAGAGCTCCGACCAGGGCACCCGCGGGCCGGGCCGAACGGCCCGGAACAGCGGCGGCAGGGTCAGCAAGGTGGCCGCGACCGGCGCGACGGCCAGGATCAGGCTGAACGCCAGCGCCGAGTGCACCCCGCCGACCGCGGCGCCGAAGGCGAGCCCGATCCGCAGGCCGCCGTCGAGGCCGAGCTGAGTGCCGTACGCGCCGAACCGGCCGAGGCCGGCCAGCACGCCGCGGGTGAGGTAGCAGACCGCCATGCCGAGGAACGCGCCGCCCAGCGCCAGCACCAGCGAGCGGTCGCCGTGGAACATGGCGTCGGCGATCTGGCGCGATCCGGCCCCGAGCGCAAGCAGCACGGTGGCGAGGATCCCGCCGGTCAGCAGGGTGGCGCGGCGCAGCACCGGGGCGGCGCCGTGCCCGAGCGCGGCGCGGGCCGCGACGATCCGGGTCAGCTCCTGCTCGATCGGGAAGAAGACGCCGATGCCGACGGACATCACGATGGTCCACAGCAGGGACACGTTCGCCATGTCGTCGACGGAGAGGCTGTGGCCCGCCACACCGAGGTGGATGTACGAAGCCGCGCCGAGCACGACAGTGCCGCCCGCCACCGCCAGGGTTCCCGGCGGTAGCGCGGCGGCCACCTTGGTCAGCGGATTCCTCACTGCGGTCTGTCGCTCTCGGTCGTCCGGGCCTTGACGGCCAGCTCGGTGAAGACGGGGGTGCCGAGCGCCTCGGCGAGCTGCTCGCGCCAGTCCGGCTGCGGGCTGAGGCCCGCCGCGGTCCACCGGTCGTGGCCCAGCACGCTGAACGCGGGCCGGACGGCGGGCGTGACGTACGCCGCAGAGGTGGTCGGACGGATCCGCTCCGGGTCGAGGCCGCTCAGCCGGTAGGCCTCGCGCGCCAGCCCGCACCAGGTCGTCCGGCCGGCCGCGGTGCCGTGGTAGACCCCGGCCGGGGCCCGCCCGGCGAGCGCGGCGGTGCCGAGCTCGACGAGCTGCCGGGCCAGGGCCAGCGACCAGGTCGGCTGGCCCTGCTGGTCGTCCACGACCTCCAGCGTCTCGCGCTGGGCGGCGAGCCGCAGCATGGTGGCGACGAAGTTCTTGCCGTGTTCGCCGTACAGCCAGGCGGTGCGCACCACGTAACCGTGCTGCGGGAGCAGCTCCGCCACGGCCTGCTCGCCGACCAGCTTGCCGCGGCCGTACGCGTTGACCGGGCCGGTCGGCGCGGTCTCGGCGTACGGCTCGGCGGCGTCCCCGGGCAGCACGTAGTCGGTCGACACCTGGAGCAGCCTGGCGCCGGTCTTGGCACAGGCGGCGGCGAGGTGGCGCACACCGGTGCCGTTGACGGCGGTGGCGGCCTCCTCCTCGGTCTCCGCCGCGTCGACGGCGGTCCAGGCGGCGCAGTTGACGACGACGTCGTGGCCCTCGACGGCGGCCAGCACGGCCGCCGCGTCGGTGATGTCGAGGTCGGCACGGCCGAGGGCGGTCACCTCGGCCGTCGGGTCACCGGCGAGCACCGTCAGCAGGTCCTGGCCGAGCATGCCGGCCGCGCCGGTGACGAGCCAGCGGACCCGGCCCGGGGAAGTGGCGCTCACTTCTGCAGCGCCGCCTTCTGCTTCAGCGGCTCCCACCAGGCGCGGTTCTCGCGGTACCAGGCGATGGTCGCGGCGAGGCCGTCCTCGAAGCGGACCTGCGGCTCGTAGCCGAGCTCCTCGCGGATCTTGCTGATGTCGATCGAGTAGCGCAGGTCGTGGCCCTTGCGGTCCTCCACGTGCTCGACCATGTCCCAGCCGGCGCCGGCGGCCTCCAGCAGCAGGCCGGTGAGCTCCTTGTTGGTGGCCTCGGTGCCGCCGCCGATGTTGTAGACCTCGCCGGCGCGGCCGCCGCGCATGACCAGCTCGATGCCCCGGCAGTGGTCCGAGACGTGCAGCCAGTCGCGGATGTTGCCGCCGTCGCCGTACAGCGGGACCTTCTTGCCGTCGATCAGGTTGGTGGTGAAGAGCGGGATGACCTTCTCCGGGAACTGGTAGTGCCCGTAGTTGTTGGAGCAGCGCGTCACCACGACGTCCATGCCGTGGGTGCGGTGGTACGCCAGCGCCAGCAGGTCGGAGGAGGCCTTGGAGGCCGAGTACGGGGAGTTCGGCTCCAGCGGCCAGGTCTCGGTCCACGAGCCCTCGCTGATCGAGCCGTACACCTCGTCGGTGGAGATGTGCACGAATCGGCCCACACCGTGCTTGCGGGCGGCGTCCAGCAGGACCTGGGTGCCGACGACGTTGGTCAGCACGAACGGGCCGGCGCCCGCGATGGACCGGTCCACGTGGGACTCGGCGGCGAAGTGCACCACGACGTCGTGGCCGGGCATCACGGCATCGACGGCGTCGACGTCGCAGATGTCGCCCTGGACGAAGGAGTAGCCGCTGTGACCCGCCACCGGAGCCAGGTTGGCCTCGACACCCGAGTAGGTGAGCTTGTCGAAGACCGTGATCTGGTCAGTGGAGTCGGCGCCCAGCAGCTGGCGAACGAATTCAGAACCGATGAAGCCGGCACCGCCGGTCACGAGGATGCGCATAGTACGCCGTAGTCTACCGGCGCGCCGGGGACCCGCCGACCCGGGCCTCACCGACCCCTTCGAACTCGAATAAGGTGCACCCCATGCGTGGAATCCTTCTGGCCGGCGGCACCGGCTCGCGGCTCTGGCCGCTGACCCGAGCGGTGTCGAAGCAGCTCCTCCCGGTCTTCGACAAGCCGATGATCTACTACCCCCTCTCGACCCTGGTGATGGCGGGGATCAGCGAAATCCTGATCATCACCACCCCGAACGACCGGGACCAGTTCGAGCGCCTGCTGGGCGACGGCTCCCAGTTCGGCCTCCGCCTGGAGTACGCCGTCCAGGAGCGCCCCGAGGGCATCGCCCAGGCGTTCGTGCTGGGCGCCGACTTCATCGGCGACGAGCCCGTGGCGCTGATCCTCGGCGACAACATCTTCCACGGCAGCGGCCTGGGCACCCGGCTCTCGGAGCACACCGGCGCCAAGGGCGGCCGGGTCTTCGCCTACCCGGTGGCCGACCCGACCGCGTACGGCGTGGTCGAGTTCGACGAGGACGGCCAGGTCATCTCCATCGAGGAGAAGCCGACCGCGCCCAAGTCCCGGTACGCCGTCCCCGGCCTGTACTTCTACGACAACCGGGTGGTCGAGATCGCCCGCGGCCTGAAGCCGAGCGCCCGCGGCGAGCTGGAGATCACCGCCGTCAACGAGGCGTACCTGGAGTCCGGCGACCTCCACGTGACCATCCTGGACCGCGGCACCGCCTGGCTGGACACCGGCACCTTCGTCTCGATGGTGCAGGCGTCGGAGTTCGTCCGGGTCATAGAGGAGCGCCAGGGCTTCAAGATCGGCTGCATCGAGGAGGCGGTCTGGCGGGCCGGCCTGATCGACGACGCCCAGCTGCGCGAGCTCGCCGAGCCGCTGCTGAAGAGCGGCTACGGCCAGTACCTGCTGGCGCTGCTGGACGAGGCGGCGGGCCGGTGAAGTTCCGCGAGCTCTCCATCGAGGGCGCCTTCGAGATCACCCCGCAGGTGCACGGCGACCCGCGCGGCCACTTCACCGAGTGGTACCGCTTCGACCGGCTCGCCGAGGTGGTCGGCCACCCGCTGAACCTGGCGCAGGCCAACCTGTCGCTCTCCGCCAAGGACGTCGTGCGCGGCATCCACTTCGCCGACGTCCCGCCCGGCCAGGCCAAGTACGTGGCCTGCACCCGCGGCGCGGTGCTGGACGTCATCGTGGACCTGCGGGTCGGCTCGCCGACCTTCGGCCGCTGGGAGGGCGTGCGCCTCGACGACACCGAGCGCAAGGCCGTCTACATCCCGGAGGGCCTCGGCCACGGCTTCTGCGCGCTCACCGACGACGCCACGCTGACCTACCTCTGCTCGGCGACGTACAACCCGACCGGCGAGCACGGCGTGCACCCGCTGGACCCGGACCTGGGCATCGAGTGGCCCGCCGAGGCTCCGCAGCTGTCCGCCCGCGACGCGGCTGCGCCCTCCCTCAAGGAAGCCATCGCCACCGGTCTGCTCCCGACCTACGAGGCG
This sequence comes from Kitasatospora sp. NPDC056531, assembly GCF_042794375.1. NCBI lineage: Bacteria > Bacillati > Actinomycetota > Actinomycetes > Kitasatosporales > Streptomycetaceae > Kitasatospora > Kitasatospora sp. NPDC056531. Next base: position 51,045 of record NZ_JBHTTU010000001.1, read on the forward strand.
TGCAAGGCCTACACGGACTCGCTCAACGAGCGGTAACGGTGACGCAGGACCGACAGGAGGGGGCGCGTGCAGCGGCACGCGCCCCCTCCTTCGTGTTCGGTCCCGGCGCGCCGGTCCGGCCCCGCTCAGTGCTGCCGGAACACCCACAGCTTGAGCAGGACGAACCGGGCCAGCGTGGCCAGACCGTTCGCCACCACGAGCCCGGCCACCTCGACCGCCCGGGACGCGTGCGGCACCGCCAGGTCGAGCAGCGCCAGTGCGCCGCTGCTGAGGCCGAGCCCGATCACGAAGGCCACCGCGCCCTGCAGCTGGTGGCGGACCATGCCCTCCGATCCGACGACCCCGAAGGTGAAGCGGCGGTTGGCCGCCGTGTTGGCCACCGCGCTGACCGCCAGCGCGACCAGGTTGGCGACCTGGGGGTCGGTGAACCACCGCGCGGCGACGAACAACCCCAGGTAGAAGAGGGTGCTGAGGACGCCGATGACCAGGAAGGACGGCAGCTGCCGGGTCCTGGGGGCGGGCTCGGCGGGCTCCTCGGTCAAGGTCACCGGCCCGGGCCCCGCTCGTCGTCCTCGGCCGAGTCGTACCCGACGAAGTAGGCCGGGCGGGCCTGCACCGCCGAGTAGATCCGGCCGACGTACTCCCCCAGCAGTCCGACGCAGATCAGCTGCACGCCGCCGAGGAACAGCATCCCGATGAACAGCGAGGACCAGCCGGGCACGGTCGACCCGAGCGAGTACGCGACGGTGGCGTGGATCGCGAGCCCGATGCAGACCACGAAGCTCACCAGGCCGAGGTAGGTGGCCAGCCGCAGCGGGGCGGCGGAGAAGTTGGTGATGCTGTCCAGGGCGAGCCGCACCATCTTGGACAGGGGGTAGTGGGTGCCGCCGGCCACCCGCTCCTCGCGGACGTAGACCACCTCGCCGCTGGGGAAGCCGAGCCACGGCACCAGGAGCCGGTAGACCGGCTGGTGCTCGGGCAAGGCCTTGAGCGCGTCCACCGCCGCCCGGCTGAGCAGGCGGTAGTCGCCGGCCTGGCTGGGCATCCGCTTGCCGACGAGCTTGCGCATCAGCCAGTAGTACGCGCCGGCCGTGCGCCGCTTGAAGACGCTGTCGGTGCCGCGGTCCCCGCGCACGCCGTAGACGATGTCGAGGTGTTCCTCCCGAGCGAGCGCGAGCATCTCCGGGATCTTCTCCGGCGGGTCCTGCAGGTCCGCGTCGATGCTCACCACGTAGTCGCCGAACGCCCGGTGCAGGCCCGCCTTGAGCGCCGCCTGGTGGCCGGAGTTGCGGGAGAAGCGGATGATCCGGAACTCGGGCCAGTCCTGCCGGATCTTCTGCATCAGCACCGGAGTGGCGTCGGTACTGCCGTCGTCGACGCCGACCACCTCGTAGTCGACCCCGAGCCCGTCGAGGATCGGCCGCAGCCGCTCGACGGTCAGCGGGAGCGCCTCCTGCTCGTTGTAGATCGGCATGACGACCGACAACTGAGGCGCTGTCGACATGACTTGGTCCCGCTTTCCACTGGTGGGGCTGGATTGTGGCGACAATAGCAGCCGGTCGTGAGCCCCCGATGAGACCGGATGAGCGAGGTGTGAGAGCTGACCGACGGCCCCGGGGCCGGAAACGGACGGGGCACCGCCCGGTTCGAGCGGTGCCCCCACGCGATGCTGCCACCCCGGCGTCGCCGGGTCGCGGATCAGTCCCCCGGGAAGCTCCGGTTCCACGGCTCGACCCAGTTGTTGCCCGGCTTCTCGACCACGGTGATCCGCGGCTGGAAGCCGGTCAGCTCCTTGCGCAGCCGGTCGCCGGTGGCCCGGTCGGCGACCACCACGGTCATCGGCCGGCCGAGCTTCTGCGCGGCCGTCTTCACGTGCGCCAGCGCGGCCTCGTGCTCCGCGTCCTTCCGCGGCTCGGCGCCGATGTTCACCCAGTGCGTCTCGTAGAGCGCCCGCATGTCACCGCCGCGCCCGCGCAGCAGGGCCGTGATCCAGGTCGACTTCAGGTTCTTGTAGTCGTCGTTGGAGTACAGCACCATCATCGGCTCGTTGATGCCGTCGAGGTCCCCCATGACGGTGGCGCCCTCACGCGGGCCGATGTCGCTCCAGGACTCGCCCCGGCCCCAGGCCGTCAGGGAGTTCTGGTACCAGGCCGTGGGCGCCGCCTTGAAGGACTCCATCCCCCACTGCACGCCGGCGAACAGGCTGAGCGCGGTCGCCACCGAGACCACCGAGAGCACGCCGTCACCGATCAGGCGCCGCAGCGCCGGGACCCGGGCGGGCGGGGTGGTCCGCAGCAGCGGTCCGATCGCGCCGATCGAGACCAGTGCGATCACCACACCGGTGCCGGCCAGCTTCTCGAAGTAGTACGAGACGTGCCCGATGGTGTGCATCTGCCACCAGGCGAAGCCGCATATCACCACGCCGGCGCCGAGCACCACCGCCAGGTGCGCCTGCCCGGTGCCGGTGCGCCGGTTGGCGGGCACGGCCGCGGCCAGCAGCGCCAGCAGCAGGCCGCCGACCAGGATCGTCCGGTCGGCCCCGACGCTGGGCCCGCCCAGGTTGGACGTGCCGGCGACGTCGAGGTTGGAGAGCACCGACACCACGCTCGGCAGGGCGGCCAGGCCCAGCGTGACGACCCCGGCGAGGACGTACAGCAGCCAGCGCGAGCGGCGCAGGCGCCGCCGGTGGACCAGCAGCGCGGCCGCCAGGCCAACCCCGGCGACGGCGCCGAACAGGTTGTAGACGTAGGTGACGGTGATCAGTCCGGCCCCGGCGAGCACCAGGAAGTCCGGCGTCCGCAGCGCGGGGCGGACCAGGAAGGCGGTCAGCAGGGCCACCATCAGCAGGCCGATGACCGTCGAGTCGAAGCCGTGCGTGACCAGGTCGGTGTAGTTGCTGGAGAACACCAGCGCCGCGACCGTCCCGCACACCGCCGCGGTGCGCCAGCCGCGCAGGCGCGGGCCGCCGATCCAGCGGGCCCCCCAGACCAGCGCCACGCCGAGCAGCGCGTAGGCGGCCAGGACGTAGAGCAGGTAGCGGTTCATGGTGTCGAGCGTCGACCCCAGGTCCGCCGAGGAGCGGAACAGCGAGTCGATCCAGGCCAGCAGGAAGTGCGAACCCTGCGGGTACACCCCCTCGCCCGACATCATGTACGCCTTGGCGGCCTCCTGGTGCAGGAAGTCGTAGCCGCCGACGTGCTCGATGCCGACGAAGTAGGAGAAGTGGTTGAGCCGGTCCTCGGAGGTGGTGAGGAACGACAGCCGCCCGCCCTGCCCCATGTCGACCAGCGGCTTGTGCAGGTAGTGCCACATCACGTAGCCGGTGCCGACGACCAGCAGGTCCGAGGGCCGGAAGCGCAGCGGCAGCCGCGGCGCGCGGCGGCTCGCCCAGCCGGTCAGGGTCACCACGGAGAACAGCACGCCGGAGGTCGGGACGGGGTCGATCCCCCACGGCCAGAGCGAGAACACCAGGCCGAACACCAACACGCCGCCGGCGATGACCAGCGCGGCCGCCACCAGCCGGTCGAGCAGCACCCCGCCGACCCGCATCACCGCGGCGACCGCCAGCACCAGCAGCGGCAGGACCAGGAAGCCGAGACCGGCCGAGATCAGCGCGGTGGGCACCAGCCAGGACGCGAGCAGCGCGCCGGCCAGGACCGGCAGGCTGCGGGCCGACCTGCCTGCGGAGCGCGGCGGAGATCCGGGGCTGCCACCCGGCGCGGCCTCCTCGGACGAGGAAGTGGCCGCCATGGTGCGGAGAGTGTCCATCGAGAGCCCGAAATCCCATCCCCTGTTATCGAGCGCGCTCCCGCGCCCGGCGTCGCTCCGGCTTACGCCGCGAGCATAGTTGACGATTTTCTGCACAACGAAGGAGGGCTTGGTGAAGATCCAAGGATCCTCACCAAGCCCTCCTCGACCAGAGGTCAGACGTCAGAACGTCAGAGCATCAATTACTTGATGATCTTGGTGACCTGGCCGGCGCCGACGGTGCGGCCACCCTCACGGATGGCGAACTTCAGGCCCTCCTCCATGGCGATCGGCTGGATCAGCGCGACCGTCATGGCGGTGTTGTCGCCCGGCATGACCATCTCGGTGCCCTCGGGGAGGGTCACGACGCCGGTCACGTCCGTGGTACGGAAGTAGAACTGCGGGCGGTAGTTGTTGAAGAACGGGGTGTGACGGCCACCCTCGTCCTTCGACAGGATGTAGGCCTGGGCCTCGAAGTCGGTGTGCGGCGTGACCGAACCCGGCTTGATGATGACCTGGCCGCGCTCGACGTCCTCGCGCTTGATGCCACGGAGCAGCAGACCGACGTTCTCACCGGCCTGGCCCTCGTCGAGCAGCTTGCGGAACATCTCGATGCCGGTGACCGTGGTGGTGGTCTTGGTCTCCTTGATGCCGATGATGTCGACAGTCTCGTTGACCTTGAGGATGCCACGCTCGATACGACCGGTGACGACGGTGCCACGACCGGTGATCGTGAAGACGTCCTCGATCGGCATCAGGAACGGCTGGTCCACGGCGCGGGCCGGGGTCGGGATGGCCTCGTCGACGGCGTGCATCAGGCCGAGGAGCTTCTCGCCCCACTCCTTGTCGCCCTCCAGCGCCTTCAGCGCGGAGACGCGGACGACCGGCAGGTCGTCGCCCGGGAACTCGTACTCGGAGAGCAGCTCACGGACCTCGAGCTCGACGAGCTCCAGGATCTCCTCGTCGTCCACCATGTCGGCCTTGTTCAGGGCGACGACGATGTAGGGGACGCCGACCTGGCGGGCCAGGAGGACGTGCTCCTTGGTCTGCGGCATCGGGCCGTCGGTGGCGGCGACGACGAGGATCGCACCGTCCATCTGGGCCGCACCGGTGATCATGTTCTTGATGTAGTCCGCGTGACCCGGGCAGTCGACGTGGGCGTAGTGACGCGCCTCGGTCTGGTACTCGACGTGCGCGATCGAGATGGTGATACCGCGCTGCCGCTCCTCCGGCGCCTTGTCGATCTGGTCGAACGGCGTGAAGGGGTTGATCTCCGGGTACGCGTCGTGCAGCACCTTGGTGATGGCCGCGGTAAGGGTCGTCTTACCGTGGTCGATGTGACCGATGGTGCCGATGTTGACGTGGGGCTTCGTCCGCTCGAACTTCGCCTTCGCCACTGCAGTCCTCCTGAGGACAGTTCCTGTACGCCGTGCTGACGTCAGTTGGTCTTGATCGGGCTTGGTCCGTGGTGCCGGAAGCACCTCGTACCGTCCCGCGGGGTGGGGGCCGGAGGCCCCGGGAGGATCCGTCCGGATCCTCCCGGGTCGCCTCCTAATAGCCTAAGGGGTCGGAATCATCCCGAATGTCGGACTGATTCTGAAGCCGGCAGAGCCGGACCTCACTCGCCCTTGGACTTTGCGATGATCTCCTCAGCCACGGCCTTGGGGACCTCGGCGTACGAGTCGAACTGCATCGAGTAGCTGGCGCGACCAGAGGTCTTGCTGCGCAGGTCACCGACGTAGCCGAACATCTCGGAGAGGGGCACCAGCGCCGTGACGACGCGGGCACCGTGACGCTCGTCCATGGACCGGATCTGGCCACGGCGAGAGTTGATGTCACCGATCACGTCGCCCATGTAGTCCTCGGGCGTGGTGACCTCGACGGCCATCATCGGCTCAAGAAGGACCGGCTTGGCCTTCCTGGCGCCTTCCTTGAAGGCCATCGAACCGGCGATCTTGAACGCGAGCTCGGAGGAGTCGACGTCGTGCGACTGGCCGTCGAGCAGCTTCACGCGGACACCCTGCAGCGGGTAGCCGGCGAGAACACCGAACTCCATGGCCTCCTGGCAACCGGCGTCGACCGACGGGATGTACTCGCGCGGCACGCGGCCACCGGTGACCAGGTTGACGAACTCGTAGCCCTCGGCCTGCTCGAGCGGCTCGATCGCGATCTGCACCTTGGCGAACTGACCGGAACCACCGGTCTGCTTCTTGTGGGTGTAGTCGATGCGCTCGACGGCCTGACGGATCGTCTCGCGGTACGCGACCTGCGGCTTGCCGACGTTGGCCTCGACCTTGAACTCACGGCGCATACGGTCGACGAGCACCTCGAGGTGCAGCTCGCCCATACCCGCGATGATGGTCTGGCCGGTCTCCTCGTCCGTGTTGACCTGGAAGGACGGGTCCTCCTCGGCGAGACGCTGGATGGCGACACCCAGCTTCTCCTGGTCACCCTTGGACTTGGGCTCGATGGCGACGCGGATGACCGGGGCCGGGAAGTCCATGGACTCCAGGATGACCGGGTTCTTCTCGTCGGCCAGCGTCTCACCGGTGGTGGTCTGCTTCAGGCCCATGACGGCGACGATGTCGCCGGCGCCCACCGACTCGATCTCCTCACGCTTGTTCGCGTGCATGCGGTAGATCTTGCCGATGCGCTCCTTCTTGCCCTTCACGGCGTTCAGCACGGAGGTGCCGGACTCCAGGCGACCGGAGTAGATCCGGACGAAGGTGAGCTTGCCCAGGTGCGGGTCGGACATGATCTTGAACGCCAGCGCGGCCAGCGGCTCGTCGTCCGAAGCCTTGCGGGAGATCTTGGTCTCCGGGTCGTTCGGCTTCGTGCCCTCGATGGACTCGATGTCCAGCGGCGACGGCAGGTACTTGACGACCGCGTCGAGCAGGGGCTGAACGCCCTTGTTCTTGAAGGCGGTACCGCAGAAGATCGGGGTGAAGTCCGAGTTCAGGGTGCCCTTGCGGATCGCGTCCTGCAGCAGCTCGACCGGGATCTCGGCCTCTTCGAGGGCGAGCTCCATGATCTCGTCGCTGACGTTCGAGACGGTGTCGATCAGCTGGGTGCGGTACTCGTCGGCCTGCTCCTGCAGCTCGGCCGGGATGTCGACGACGTCGTACATCTCGCCCTTGGCGGCCTCGGCGGACCAGACCAGCGCCTTCATGCGGACCAGGTCGACAACGCCCTGGAAGTCCGCCTCGGCACCGATCGGGAGCTGCATCACCAGCGGGGTGGCGCCGAGGCGCTCCACGATGGTGTCGACGCAGAAGAAGAAGTTCGCGCCCGTGCGGTCCAGCTTGTTGATGAAGCAGATGCGCGGGACGCCGTAGCGGTCAGCCTGCCGCCACACGGTCTCGGACTGGGGCTCGACACCGGCGACACCGTCGAACACCGTCACGGCACCGTCGAGGACGCGCAGCGAACGCTCCACCTCGACGGTGAAGTCGACGTGACCCGGGGTGTCGATGATGTTGATGGTGTTGTCGACGCCGTCGACCGTCCAGTGGCAGGTCGTCGCGGCCGACGTGATCGTGATGCCGCGCTCCTGCTCCTGCTCCATCCAGTCCATGGTGGCAGCGCCATCGTGGACCTCACCGATCTTGTACGAGACACCGGTGTAGAACAGGATCCGCTCGGTGGTGGTGGTCTTGCCCGCGTCGATGTGCGCCATGATCCCGATGTTGCGGACCCTGGCGAGGTCAAGGGAGGTTGCAGCCATGGTGGCTCGTTCTCTCTCTGTCTAGTGACGGGGTACGGACTACCAGCGGTAGTGCGCGAAGGCCTTGTTGGACTCGGCCATCTTGTGGGTGTCCTCGCGACGCTTCACGGAAGCGCCCAGGCCGTTGCTGGCGTCGAGGATCTCGTTCATCAGGCGCTCGGTCATGGTCTTCTCGCGACGGGCGCGGGAGTAACCGACCATCCAGCGCAGCGCCAGGGTGCTGGCGCGGCCCGGACGGACCTCGACCGGAACCTGGTAGGTCGCGCCACCGACACGGCGGGACTTGACCTCGAGGGCCGGCTTGACGTTCTCCAGCGCGCGCTTCAGCGTGACGACCGGGTCCGAGCCGGTCTTCTCGCGGACGCCCTCGAGGGCGCCGTACACGATCCGCTCGGCGGTGGAGCGCTTGCCGTGCAGCAGGATCTTGTTGACCAGCTGGGTGACGACCGGGGAGCCGTAGACCGGGTCGATGATGACCGGGCGCTTCGGGGCGGGGCCCTTACGAGGCATTCTTACTTCTCCTTCTTGGCGCCGTAGCGGCTGCGGGCCTGCTTGCGGTTCTTGACACCCTGGGTGTCGAGCGAACCGCGGATGATCTTGTAGCGGACACCAGGAAGGTCCTTCACACGACCACCGCGCACCAGCACGATGGAGTGCTCCTGCAGGTTGTGGCCCTCGCCCGGGATGTAAGCGGTGACCTCGATCCCGCTGGTGAGGCGCACACGGGCGACCTTGCGAAGCGCCGAGTTCGGCTTCTTCGGGGTGGTCGTGTACACACGCGTGCAGACCCCACGGCGCTGCGGGGAGCCCTTCAGCGCGGGAGTCTTGTTCTTCTCGACCTTGTCCTGCCGGCCCTTTCGGACCAGCTGCTGGATCGTAGGCACCGTTTCTCCGTTTTCTGTGTGCCAAGGCTTGGTGGAACTAACCTGCGGTGTTCCCTCGCACACGACCCCGTGGTCGACCCACGCGGTCGGGTGTGTTGGGCTATTCCGACACGGAATCCCATGAGCTGATGCAGCGACGGCGCTCTACGCGCGGCGCGCTGGGAGGCGCTCCGGCTCGGCGCGGCGACCGGTGTGCATGCACGCACAAGGACCCGGGGACACCCCAGGCACAAGGTCAGAGCGTACCTAGCGCATGGGGCGCGGTCAAAACAAATGCAACGCCGCAGGTCGCGACCTTCGGCCGGGTGTCGCCACGGTGTCCCGTACGCGACCGGCCGGTGTCGGGCCGCTTCCACAGGCTCTACCACAACCGGGCCCCGCCCGCAGGTCGACCCTACGCCTCCCCGTGGGCCGCGGCGAGCCGACCGCGTCCGACCGTCGCACCGCCCCCGGCGCCGCCGGCGTCCGGCCCGCTGCGCCCCCGGTTGTCCGACACCGCCACCAGCACGCCCAGCACCAGTGCCGCCACCGCGTACACCGCCACCCAGAGCGGCCATCCGCCGACCGGCACCCAGTGGGCCGGACTGATGAGCAGCGGGCCCTTGGTGCCGACCGCGTTGCGGCGAAGCGCCCAGACGAACGCGGCGACGTTCACCACCGCCAGCGAGAAGGAGGAGAGCACCAGCAGCCGGCGAAAGGTGAAGCCGCCCAGCGGGAGGCGCTCGTGGCAGATCACGGCGCAGACGATCGGCAGTCCGACGGCGAAGGGCAGCAGGTAGCGGCCCTGCCAGATCATGCCGAGTGACCTGGCCTGCATGGCCTGCGCCGCTATCGGTATCACTATGATCCCGGCCATCGTCCCCACGATCGCGAGGACGTCCCGGACCTTCGCGAAGCAGAACGCGAACAGCACGAGCGCGAGCACCACGCCGGACCAGACCAGCAGCGTGGCGGCCGGCGGCGGCGCGTCCAGCCAGCCGAAGTAGCCGACCATCTGCTTGATGTAGTCCAGCGAGTTGTCGAAGGTGCTGCGGGCCGCCACCACCGGGGTGAGGCTGCTCGGCGTGTTGATGAGCGAGTTGTCAGGGTGGTTCGCCGTCCAGGCGTACGCGGAGCCTGCCGCGGCCGCCGCCACAAGCCCCCAGAGCCAGGTCGCCTTCCGGCGCAGCACCTCCCTCAGCGCGCCCTTCCTCTGCAGCAGCAGCGCGAAGAAGAGCGCCGCCGAGAACCAGATCAGCCCCAGCGGACGGATGCTGATCAGCACCAGCGCGCCGATGCCCAGCCGGGCCAGCCGGCGGTTCAGCAGGTAGGGGTCCGGGCTGATCAGCGCGGGCAGCCCGGCACTCCAGACCAGGATGCCCGCCGCGATCTCCGGGCCGCTCGGGTTGACCATGCCGAACATGAACAGGGCCATCGGGGTCGCCGCGGTGATCACGCCGAGCAGGGTGAAGTCGCGGCGCCGCCACTCCGCCGCCGAGACCACCGCACTCGCCACCAGGGCGGCGCAGATCGCGGCCGACACCAGACGCATCAGGTGGAGCGCGGTCTCGCCCCCGACCAGCAGGCTCGGCCAGCCCACCGCGAAGTAGTAGGCCGGGTGGTAGCGGCCCGCCGCAGTGGTCACCGGGGCCGTCCCCGGGGCGTCCTTGAGCTTGGGCGCGCAGGAGGCCGACACCTCGGGCTGGAAGACGTAACAGGCGTTCACGTCCTTCAGGTCCTTGTACATCCGCGGAAGCATGACCTCGGTCTCCGCGAAGTGGCCCTCGATACCGGCGACCACGTGCGGGACCATCACCTCGCGGCCGTCGACCTGGCCTCGGGCGACGGCCGCGGCCCGGATCAGGTGCGCGCTCTCGTCCGGGGAGGCACCGGTCGGGGTGGTCAGCGACCAGGAGGCACCCAGCAGCAGGAAGACCGTGAACGACACGGCCCACAGGCGCCTGGGCGACGACGCGAGCCGGTCGGCGAGGCTCTTGACGGCGGTGATCATCATGCCTGATGGGCCTTCTGGGTCAACGGGAGCTCGCCATGGGGTCCTGGATCGTCGTGAGCCACGACTAATCGCCGTCCTTCGAGCACCGGCCGCCGAGCGCGGACGCCTCCCCCGGACGGCGAAACTCTGACGGTCTCCCAGGCTCTGACTGTCACTGGAACGGTCCTCAGCTCGTATGTGCCGGACGTCATGTCCGGTCCCCTCGTTCACGGGCCGCCACGGAACGACGACGGCCCCGGGCACATGGAAGTCCTCCGGGCATCATAGGGTCTTCACAATGTGAAGACCCTATCGGGAGGCACCCCGCCCGGTCCGGTTCCGGCTTGTCCGACCACGACCGATGTGTGCGGAACCGGCCCGCCAACGGGGCGTCCGGCGCGGCGGAGGCGGCCGGGGAGGACGGACGGGCTACGCGATGCCCAGCAGGATGATCAGGGCCCAGAAGGCCGTGCCCAGGTAGCCGAGGACCAGCCCGAGGACGGCCGCCCCGTCCCCGTTCATGTTGCGCTCGCGGATCTGCGCCCGGGCGATGTGGCCGGTGACCACCGCGGGCAGCGACAGGAAGCCGGTCAGGCTGCACACCAGGGAGACCACCGCCAGCACGTTGGTGGGGCGGACCTGCGGCGCGGGGGGCGGCAGGAAGGTCGCCGGGACCGGCTGCGCGGCCTGGAGCGGCGGCGCCACCATCGGCCCGGCCGGCAGGTCGGCCACCAGCGCGGCCAACTCGCCGTAGGTGCGCGCCAGGGCGGCCGCCTCGTGGCGCTGCTCGTACTCCTCGGCGGAGAGCCGGCCCTCGGCGAAGCCGGCCTTCAGCACGTCCACCGTCCGGTCCCGGTCCGCGTGGCTCGCCCGCATCACCGCCTGCGGGGAGGGCGCGGGCTGCCAGCCCGGCACCGCGGCCCGATGGCCGTGCGGATGCGCGGGACGGGACTCGCCCCACGGTTGAACGGACATCCGCCACCTCCCGGAAACGCGGCGCCCCCGCGCGCGCTCACTGTTCCTCATAGTGCAGGACGAACAGTGGAGCTGAGTAGTTGCCAAATCGGCCCGTCTGCCGCGGCGGCGCGGTTTCCGGGCGGCGCGCCCCACCCGTTCGGCGGACACGCTCAGGGGATGCTCAAAGTCGGCGACAGTCCGTTCGGGCAGTGACAGGCTGGGGCCCCGGACAACCGTTCAGCCACCCGCACACGAGTAGAGACAGAAGGCCGCCATGCAGGCGTCAGTACCGTCGCCCTCCGGGCACCCCGGACCGCTCACCCCGTCCGCCGTCAGCATCCAGGGACTGTGGAAGCACTTCGGCAGCCAGGCCGCCGTGGCCGGGCTCAGCCTCGAACTGCCCGCCGGGGCCTTCATCGGCCTGGTCGGGCCGAACGGCGCGGGCAAGACCACCACGCTGTCCATGGTCACCGGCCTGCTCCGGCCCGACCAGGGCACCGTGCTGGTGCACGGCGCCGACGTGTGGGCCGACCCGGTCACGGTCAAGGCCCGGATCGGCATCCTGCCCGAGGGCCTGCGGATGTTCGAGCGGCTCAGCGGACGCGAACTGCTGCAGTACACCGGCCGGCTGCGCGGCCTGCCCGGCGCCGAGGTGGACCGCCGCGCCGAGGAGCTGCTGACCGTCCTGGACCTCGGCCGGGACGCCGACAAGCTGGTCGCCGACTACTCCACCGGCATGCGCAAGAAGATCGGGCTGGCCGCCGCGCTGTTGCACAACCCCGACGTGCTGTTCCTCGACGAGCCCTTCGAGGGCGTCGACCCGGTCTCCGCCCAGACCATCCGCGGCGTGCTCAAGCGGTACGCGGCGGCGGGCTCCACGGTGGTCTTCTCCAGCCATGTGATGGAGCTGGTCGAGCAGCTCTGCGACTGGGTCGCGGTGGTCAACGCCGGCCGGGTGATCGCCCACGGCCCGCTGGACGGCGTCCGCGGCGAGCGCAGCCTGCACGCGGCCTTCCTCGACCTGATCGGCGTCCGCGAGGACGACGGCCAGGCGCTCGGCTGGCTCGGCGGCGGACACGCCGGGAGCGCGCAGCTCGGCGGCGAGCGGCTCGGCGGTGGGCAGTGAACGCGGCTTCCGTGCCCGACGGGCGGACGGTGGTCCGCGCCCTGGTGGCGCTCAAGCTGCGGCTGCTGCGCAACGGGCTGCGCCGCAGCCCCGGCCGTACCGCCGTGTACCTGATCGGCGGCGTCGTCGGCCTGGCCTTCGCGGGCGGTGTCGCCTTCGCGCTGGCGATGCTCAACGGGCGCTACGCCGGCTCCGCGAACGCCGGCGTGGTGCTGCTCGGCGTGCTCACCCTGGGCTGGGCCGCGCTGCCGCTGTTCCTGTTCTCCAGCGACGAGAGCTCCGACCCGACCCGGCTCACCATGCTGCCGCTGCGGCCCGGACCGCTGCTGCGCGGCTCGCTACTGGCCGCGCTGATCGGGCCCGGTCCGCTGATCAGCCTGGTGCTGGTCACCGGCGCGGCGCTGTCCGGCGCCGAGGGAGGTGCCTCGGCCGCGGCTGCGGTGGTCGGGGTGCCGCTCGCGGTGCTCTGCCTGGTCACGCTCTCCCGGGCGGTCGCGGCCGGCAACGCCCGGATGCTCTCCAGTCGGCGCGGCAAGGACTTCGCCATCTTCGGCGGGCTGGCCTTCGCGCTGCTGGTCCAGGCCGCCAACGTCGGATCGCAGAGCATCTTCGGCCGCCGGGGCGGGCCGATCGACCTCAGCCCGCTGAAGCCGATCGCCTCGGTGCTGCGCTGGATCCCGCCGATCAGCGCGGCCGACGCCACCCACACCGCCGGCCAGGGCCGGTACGCGCTGGCGCTGCTGCAGCTCGCCGCGGCGGGGGCGCTGTTGGTCCTGCTGCTGCGCTGGTGGCGGAGCAGCCTGCAGGAGCTGATGGTCACCGCCGACTCCTCCACCCTGGAGGTGGCCCGCGGGGTGCAGGCGTCGCGCGGCTGGCGCTTCCTGCCGCACGGCCGGGCCGGCGCGGTGATGCAGCGCCACCTGCGGTACGCCTGGCGCGAGCCGCGGGCCAAGGCGGCACTGTTCACCAGCATCGGGATGACGCTGGTGATCTGCGTGCTGTCGGTGGTCCAGGGTTGGTCGAGCGTCTACCTGCTGGCGATGACCGGGACCTTCCTCGGGCTGCAGATGCTCAACCTGTTCGGCATGGACGGCTCGGCGTTCTGGATGGTCGCCGCCACCCTGCGCACCCCGGCCGACGCCCGGGACGAGCTGCGCGGCCGGGCGTACGCGGTGCTGTCGTACGCCGTGCCGGTCGCGGCGGTGCTCGGGCTGGTGCTGGCCGCCGTCACCGGCGACTGGGCCGGGCTGCCCTCCGCGCTCGGCCTCGCGCTGGCGATGCTCGGCTGCGGCGTCGCGCTCGGCTCGGTGTTCAGCGTGCTCGCGCCGTACACCATGCCGGCCGACAGCAACCCGATGCGCAACGCGGCCCCCGGGCAGGGCGGGCTGATCCTGCTCAACCAGTTCGGCTCGATGTTCGGCGTCGCGCTGCTCGCCCTGCCGGTCGGCGGTTACCTGCTCTGGGCGCTGACCTCGGACGGTCCGACCTGGCCGGTGCTGCTGGTCGGCCCGCTCTACGGCGGCCTGATCGCCGTCCTGGGCATCCGGCTGGCGGCCGCCCGGCTGCTGGAGCGCACCCCGGAGATCCTGGCCAAGGCGATCGAGCGCTAGAGGCCCGGGACCCCGTCGGCCTCGTCGGCCGGCTCGGCCACTCCGGCATCATGGGCCGGAGAGGTCGGGCCGTCGAGGCGTCGTCGAGGAGAGCAGGGACACACCGTGGGCAAGCGCGCGCAGCAGGGCGGGAACGCCGGGCCGCTGCTGGAGCAGGCGGTGCGGTCGGTGCTCACCGCCCCGGACGAGGGGCTGGACCTCGCGCTGGACACCGGGGCCTCGCTGCTGGCCGCCTCGGCCGGGCAGTGGCCGGCGGTCAGCCGGGCGCTGCTGGGGTACGTGGACACCGCCGTGGGCCGCTGCTGGTCGGCGGGCTGGCGCCCGGCCGACCTGGTGCGGGTGGTGCGGCGCCAGCTGAAGCCCGTCCACCTGGCGCTCGCGGTGGACCTGATCGCCGCCGAGGGCCGCCGCCACCCCGCCGCGAGCCTGGACCGGCGCTGGCAGGAGCAGCTCCGCGAGCTGGAGACCGAGGTCTGGTGGCCGGCCGACGAGCAGTACCTCGGCGCCTTCGCCCACCGGCACCGGCTGGACCGCTTCGCGCTCGCCACCGCCGTCCTGGAACTGCTGCGCAGCTGGGGCCGGCTGCCCCCGATCGCCCCGGTCGGCCCGGTGCCCGGACAGTCCGTACGGGCGCAGCACGCCACCGGGCCGGTGACCGGGGAGCCGCGGATGCTGGCGCGGATCCGGGCGCTGCTGGCCAAGGCCGAGTCCACCGAGTACCCGGAGGAGGCCGAGGCGCTGACCGCCAAGGCCCAGCAGCTGATGGCCCAGCACAGCATCGACGAGGCGCTGCTGGCCGCCGCCGGCGCCGACCGGGACACCCCGGCGGCGCTGCGGATCGGCGTGGACAACCCGTACGAGGGCCCCAAGACGATGCTGCTGGACGCGGTCGCGGCGGCGAACCGGTGCCGGGTGGTGTGGGCGAAGGAGTACGGCTTCTGCACCGTGATCGGCTTCGACGGCGACCTCGACGGCGTCGAGCTGCTCTACACCTCGCTGCTGGTGCAGGCCACCCACGCGCTCAACAAGGCCGGCTCCGGCAAGGACTCCCGCAGTAAGGCGTTCCGGCAGTCCTTCCTGGTGGCGTACGCGGCGCGGATCCGCGAGCGGCTGACCACCGCCACCGAGCGGACCACCAGCGCCGCCGCGGCCGGGCGCCACCTGCGCGAGGACGGCACCGAGGAGCAGCTGCTGCCGGACGAGCGGCTGCTGCCCGCGCTGGCCGCCCGCTCGGCGAAGGTGGACGAGGAGGTGGGGCGGCTGTTCCCGAAGCTGGTCTCGCAGCGGGTCCGGGTCAGCGACGGCGAGGGCTGGGCGGCCGGCCGCGCCGCCGCCGACCGCGCCGCCCTGCACGGGCGGGGTGAGATCCACAACTGACGGGCCGCCTGGTAGAACGTATCCCGCCACGAACGAGGGGGGATTCGACGTGACGGAGTCGGCGGCGGAGTCGGGATACCGGGACCGGGTGCGCGGAGCGCTGCTGGGCGGCGCGATCGGCGATGCGCTGGGCTGGCCGGTGGAGTTCCAGCAACTCCACCAGATCCGGGACCGGTTCGGGCCGCAGGGCGTGACCGCGCTGCCGTCCGCAGGCGGCGGTCCGGTGGAGGTCACCGACGACACCCAGATGACGCTGTTCACCGCCGAGGGCCTGATCCGCGGCTTCGTCCGCGGCTGGTCGGGCGGCGGCGGCTCGGTGCCGGAGGCCGTGCACGGCGCCTACCGGCGCTGGCTGCGTACCCAGTACCAGGGCGAGCCGGACGCCGAGCCGCAGCCCCGCCCGTACGACGGCTGGCTGCTGGGCCGGCCGTTCCTGTACGCGCGGCGGGCGCCGGGCAACGCGTGCCTGAGCGGGGTGTCCGAGCACCCGGTGTTCGAGGCGCCGTCCGCGATCGGGCGCCCGGGGCCGATCAACCCCGGCTCCAAGGGCTGCGGCACGGTGATGCGCTCGGCGCCGTTCGGGCTGGCCCGCCTGGGTGTCGAGCAGTCCTTCGGACTGGCCGTGCAGTGCGCCCAGCTCACCCACGGGCACCCGACCGGCTACCTCGCGGCGGGCGCCTTCGCGGCGCTGGTCGAGCGGCTGGCGGCCGGGACGGAGCCGTGGGCGGCGGTCGGCGAGACGGTGGAGCAGATCCGCGAGCTGCCGAAGTCCAAGGAGACCGTCCAGGCGCTGGCCCGGGCGGTGCGGCTCGCCCAGGAGGCCGAGCCCTCGGCGGACACGGTGGAGCGGGTCGGGCTGGGCTGGATCGCCGAGGAGTGCCTGGCCATCGCGGTGTACTCGCTGCTGGCAGCCACCCTCGACCCCGACCCGGTGCGCACCGCGCTGCTGCTGTCGGTGAACCACTCCGGGGACAGCGACTCCGCCGGCGCGGTCTGCGGCAACCTGGTCGGGGCCGCGTACGGCGCCTCGGCGCTGCCCGCCGAGTGGGCCGGGGCGGTCGAGGGGCGCGCCGAACTGCTGACGGTCGCGGACGACCTGCTGGTGCTGTTCGGCAGCCGCGACCCGGCCCACCCGGCGCTCGGCGGGCGCTATCCGGCCTGGTAGGCGCTACTTCGCCTGGGGGTCGGTGACCTGACCGAGGAACAGCGGCCGCGCGCTGGAGGTGTCCCGGACCAGGAACAGGAACGGCCGGTCGATGTGCAGCTGGACCGGCTTGTTCGGGGCGGGCGCCGCCCCGGCGACGATCCCGACGCCGCTGCCGGCCGCCGCGACCGTGCCCTCCTCGTCGACCTGGACGGTGGCCTTCTGCACCACGGTGCTGACGGCGAGCGGCTCCTTGGCGATGCCGCTGAGGTCGGCGTGGTCGAAGACCGAGTGGACGCCGAGCGAGCGTAGCGCGGAGGTGAGCTCGTTGGACGTGTCGAAGTGGAAGCGCGGCAGCTGCAGGTCGACGGGCTGCGCGCTGAGGGCGCCGAGGATCCGGTCGAGCTGGGGCTGGTCCAGTCCCTTGGTGAAGGCCGCGAAGCCGCCCTGGGCGGGCACGATCAGGTCCATCACCAGGTTGCCGTCCTTGTAGGGGAGTTCGACGGCCTGCCAGGGCTCGCCGACGATCCCGCCGGAGCCGTCGGCGTACTTGAATTCGCCGGTCTGGCTCATGGTGGGGACGGACGGGGTGGAGGCGTCGAGCTTGTGGAACGGGCGGTCCGCGGTGTGCCCGGGCTTGAACTCGGAGGCCCACTTCGCCTTGAGGTAGAGCGCGTCGGTGAGGACCACCCGGCTGTCCCCGTTGATCTGGTTCGGGGCGAAGAGGTCCTTGATCCGCCCGTCGGTGGCCTTCTCCACGGCCGCGTTGACGGCCTTGCGGCTGCCCTCCGGATCCTTCTTGAAGTCGGTGGTGTGCACTCCGGCGTCGAAGGCGGCGGCGAGGCCGGCCAGGTAGTCGGGCTCCACCGGGAAGCCCTGCTGCGTCCAGACCTCGTCGCTCTGACGCAGGGTGAGCCCGTCGGTGGTCGGCACGGGTCGGTTCAGGGCGCCGGTGGCGAGGGCGTACTGCTTCGGATCGAGGTCGGTGTGCAGGGCCTTGGCGAGCTCATCGGCGCTCGCGCCCCGGGCGCCGGGGAGCAGCATGGCGAGCACGGTGGCCAGGCCGGACGGGGAGACCACGAGGTTGCGCCCGGCGTCGTCCGGCTTGGCGGTGAGGGTGTGCAGGAGGTCGAGCCCGAAGGCGTCGGTGGCCTTCGCGGTGGCCGCCACCTGGGTCGGATCGACTGCGGCCCCGCCGTCCGGCGCGGAGGCTCTCACCTCCGCGCCGGTCGGGGCCCCGGTGCTGCCGCAGCCGGCGATCAGCGGCGCGGCGAGCGCGGCGGCGAGGAGCAGCGCCGCCGGGCGGCGGGACGTACGACGGGTTCCGGTGCTGCTGTTCGTCATGGCCCTTCGACGCGGCACCCCGCCGACCGGTTCCGTCTCGGCTACCGGACGACGGGAATCCGACCGCTTCGCCAGTCATCGAGCCGCTTGCGGATGCTCGCGACCATGGGGAGCGCGTCCACCTCGCCCGGGTGGAACCAGGCGACTTCGAAGGACTCGTCCGAGGTGCGGAGGGTCCCGCCGACAGCCCGTCCGAGTAGACAGATGGAGAACTCCTGGCGGACCTCCCCGTCGTCGTACGCGAAGACGTGGCCCGGGTTCGTGTAGGTGCCGACGATCCCGGTGATCTCGATCTCGATACCGGTCTCCTCGTGGGTCTCGCGGATCCCGCATCCCGCGAGGGATTCGCCCAGCTGTCCCGAGCACTACTGAAATCAAGAGCCCCCGTACCCGTCCTGCCCATGTTGGGTGTGGCCGGTACGGGGGCTCTCCGCTCTTGTGTCGAGGCGCGTTATGCCTCCGGCGGCACGCTGTAGCGACTCAAGACATCGTCAGCCGTGGACTTGTCCAACAGGCGCAACTCCCAAGGCCCAGTGTTGACGTCGAATTCCTTGCCGAAGCCAACCCATTCACCGGCCATGCGCCGCCCAGTTGGATCGACCAGCAACTGAACGGCGCCGTGGTACCTCGCTCCCTGGTAGTAGCCGTCCTGTGCGGTCTGTTCTACCCATGAGCCCGTCACGATGTTCCGATCGACAGTGAGGTCGAACGACAGCTGTTCAAGCCCGGTCGCAGTGATCTTCAGGCCGGACACGTAGTCGCCCCGCTGGATGCGGTCTCGTATCTCATCCACGACCGCTCAGTCCCAGAGCGCCCCGAGCGCCAGCAGCTCGTCGCGGTACTCGATCCGCTCGACCCACTCCTGCGGCCAGACCGACTCGCCGTGGTGGGCGCCGGCGAAGGCTCCGGTCAGGCAGGCGAGGGAGTCGGAGTCCCCGGAGCTGTACGCGGCCCGGCGGACGGCGGCGACCGGGTCTTCGGGCAGCAGCAGGAAGCAGAGCAGGCCGGTGACGAAGGCCTCCTCGGCGATCCAGCCCTCGCCGGTGATCAGGCAGGGGTCGGCCTCCAGGTCGTGCGCGGCGAGCGCGGCATCGAGGTCGTCGAGCGACTTCAGGCAGTCGTCCCAGCCGCGGGCGATGACGGCCTGCGGCGAGCTGCCGTACCAGCGCGCGGCGAGGTCGCCCAGCCAGAACTCGTCGTACCGCTCGCGGCTCGCCAGCGCGTACGCCCGCAGCACCGCGGGCAGCCCGGCGGGCGGGACACCCTCGGCGAGCTTACGCACGGCGTACGCGGTGAGGTCGCTGGCGGCCAGCGCGGTCGGGTGGCCGTGGGTAAGCGCGGACTGCAGCTGGGCGGCGCCGGAGAGCTGCCGGGCGTCCAGGTCGCGGATCAATCCGATCGGGGCGACCCGCATGTTGGCGCCGCAGCCCTTGGAGCCGACGTCGCTCGCCTGCTGCCAGCGGTACTCGGGACGGCTGAGCCGCTCGCAGGCGCGCAGGCAGGTCATGCCGGGGGCGCGGTTGTTCTCCGGGGAGCGCCACCAGTCGACGAACTCCTCGCGCACCGGTCGCTCCAGCCGCAGGGGCGTCAGGGGCCCGCGCTCCAGGGCGGTGCGCAGGCCGCGGCCGAGGGCGAGGGTCATCTGGGTGTCGTCGGTGACCAGCGCAGGCTCGGGCAAGGGCAGTTGCCGCCAGTCCGGGCAGTACTGGGCGATGTGCTCGATCTCGTCGAACTCGGTACGGTGGCCGATCGCGTCCCCGATCGCCAGCCCCAGCAGTGCCCCCGTCGCCTTGCCCACGGCCGCTCCCCCTCTTCCTCTGTCAGACCTCGACCAGCAGTTCCTTGAGCCCACGGATCACATAGCCCGGGTTCCACTCGGGCTCGCGGACCAGCCGCAGGCCCGGGGCCCGGCGCAGCAGGGTGCCGTAGGACTCGGTGAGCTCCAGTCTGGCAAGAGGCGCGCCGAGGCAGAAATGGATTCCGGCGCCGAAGGTGATGTGCGGGTTGTCGGCGCGGGCGAGGTCGAGCCGGTCGGGGTCGGCGAAGCGCTCGGGGTCGCGGTTGGCGGAACCGAAGAGGAGGGCGATCTCGGCGCCGCGCGGGATGGTGACGCCGCGGACCTCGATGTCCTCCAGCACCCAGCGCTCGAACATCTGCAGCGGGGTGTCCCAGCGCATCAGTTCCTCGACGGCGGTGGGCAGCAGTTCGTCCACCGAGCCGCGCAGCCGGGCGAGTTCCCCGGGGTTGCGGAACAGCGCCCACCAGCCGTTGCCGGTGGTGTTGACGGTCGCCTCGTGGCCGGCGTTGAGCAGCAGCACGCAGGTGGAGACCATCTCCTGCTCGCTGAGCGCGTCGGAGCCCTCCTGGGCCTGGATCAGGGCGCTGATCAGGTCGGTACCGGGGGCGGTGCGGCGCTCGCGGATCAAGGTGCGCAGGTAGTCGGAGAACTCGATGCTCGCGGTGACGGCCCGGCGGGCGGTCTCCTCGCTCGGGTTGAGCTCGAACATCCCGGTGATGTCGGCGGACCAGGGGCGCAGCAGGTGCCGGTCGCCCTCCGGGACGCCGAGCATCTCGGCGATCACGGCGACCGGCAGCGGCTCGGCGACGGTGGCGATCAGGTCGCCGCCGCCGGCCGCGAGCAGCCCGTCGACCAGTTCGCCCGCGAGGCGCTGGACTGTCGGCCGCAGCCCCTCGACCATGCGCGGGGTGAACGCCTTGGAGACCAGGCGGCGGATCCGGGTGTGGTCGGGCGCCTCCAGGTCGAGCAGCCCGTGGTCGTTGAGGGTGTGGAAGGGCTCGTGCGCCGGGTCGGGCTCGAGGCGGCCGAACTCCTGGTGGCTGAAGCGGTGGGTGTAGGTGCGACCGAGCCGGCGGTCGCGCAGCAGGGCGCTGACGTCCTCGTGGCGGGAAACGAGCCACTGGTTCGTCGGCTCGAAGTACGTCACCGGCGAGTGCTCGCGCAGCTCGGCGTACGCGTCGTACGGGTGGGCCACGAAAGCCGCCGACCAGGGGTCGAACTTCGCCGTCGTCGTCATCGGTCGTTCACTCCAGGCCGTGAGGGGAAGCCGGAAGGATCATCGTACGCACGCGGTACGTCCGTCACGAGACCCTTTCACGGCCACCTGCTCTCACGCCCGTTCCGTGACCAGCCGCCGCACCAGCTCGGGCAGCGCCTGGGAGATCGGCTCCCGGATCACCTCGGCCGCGGCCTCGTCGAACGGGGTCGGCTCGCCGTTCATGACGATCAGCCGGGCGCCGCCCTCCACCGCGATCTGCGGCAGCGCGGCCACCGGGTAGACCTGGAGGCTGGTGCCCACCGCGACGAAGATGTCGCAGGCCTTGGCGATCGCGTCGGCCTGGTCCAGCACCACCGGGTCCAGGTTCTCCCCGAACATCACCGTGCGCGGCTTGAGGATGCCGCCGCAGTCACGGCACGCCGGGTCCGGCTCGCCCGCCTCGACCCGCGCCAGCGCCTCCTCCATCGTCCCGGTGACCCGGCAGCGCACGCACTGCACCTCCCGGGCGGTGCCGTGCAGTTCGAACACCTTGCGGGCGGGCAGACCGGCCCGCTGGTGCAGCCCGTCCACGTTCTGGGTGAGCACCCGCACCGGCAGGCCGGAACGTTCCAGGTCCACCAGCGCGCGGTGCCCGGCGTTCGGCTCGGCGGCCAGCGCGCCGGCGTCGCGGCGCATCAGCCAGGCCCGCTTGCGGACCTCCGGATCGGCCAGGTACGGGCCGATGGTCACGAGCTTCTGCGCCGACGGGTCCTTCTGCCACAGCCCCTGCGGGCCGCGGTAGTCGGGGATGCCGGAGTCGGTCGAGATGCCCGCGCCGGTGAGCACGGCGATCAGGGGACGCTTGGCGTTCATACCCCGGAAGGTACGGCCGCCGCACCACTCGCGGCCACCGATATAGACGTCCCGTCAGGCCAGCGCCGCGCGGGGCGCGGGGGCCGGGCGGGTGAGCGGGGAGAGCGCGCCGAGGTAGCAGGCGGCGGCGAGCGGGATGAAGGCCAGGTCAGCGGCCGAGGCGACGGTGCCGAGCAGCATCAGCACCGGGCTCCACCAGCGCAGCGTCCGGGCCGCGCCCACCGAGGCGGCGACCAGCAGGGCCAGCAGGCCGACGTAGAAGAGCAGCGGGCCGACCTTGTAGACGGCGGGCAGCACCCCGGGGACGTCCTGGACCCGCTCGAAGAGGCGCGCCTGCTCGTCCTTGGTGGCCGAGGCCAGGCCGACGTAGAGGTCGATCCCGATCTGCGCCAGCGAGGCCGCCAGGCCGATGAACGCCGTTCCCAGCGCGGTGTTCGCGGCCAGCCGCCCGACCGTGGTGCCGCGCGGGGCGAGCAGCCGGCGCAGGGCGAGGAGAACCGGGGCGAACAGCAGCAGGCCCGCGAACATCGCGGTGTGCCCGGCGGTCCAGCCGAGGCCCGGGGCGCGGGAGCCGGGCACCAGGCGGATGCCGCCGTAGAGGGCGATCAGCGCGGGGGCGCCGACGGCGGCATAGCAGGTGAGGCGGCTGTTCCGGAGGGCGTTCATGCGAGGTTCTCCCGTGGTGTCCGTGATCCGTTGCGACACCCCAGAGCCTCCCGGCCGGGGCCCTCGTCGCGGATCGCCCGCACCGGCGAACTCCCGGCCTCCCCCGCTGGGGGGAGCCGGTCAGGACTGCCCGGTCGGAAAGCCGCTCACGCCTCCCCTGCCGGAAGTCAGGACTCCCCCGCCACCACGGCCCCGGCCTCGTACGCGAACACCACCGCGTGCACCCGGTCGCGCAGCCCGAGCTTGCTCAGCACATTGCTGACGTGCGTCTTCACGGTGTGCTCGCTGACCACCAGTTCGGCCGCGATCTCCGCGTTGGACAGCCCGCGCGCGATCAGCCGCAGCGTCTCCTGCTCGCGCAGGGTCAGCTGCTCCAGCAGCTTGGACGGCGGCCGCTGCGCCCGGTCCGGCGCCCCCGGACGGCGGGCGGCGAACTCGCCGATCAACCGCTTGGTCACCGAGGGCGCGAGCAGCGCCTCCCCCGAGGCGACCATCCGCACCCCGTGCGCCAGGTCGTCCCGGCGGACGTCCTTGAGCAGGAAGCCGCTGGCGCCCGCGTACAGCGCGTCGAAGACGTAGTCGTCGATGTCGAAGGTGGTCAGCATGATCACCTTGGTGGACGGGAACTCGGCGCACACCCGGCGGGCCGCCTCCAGCCCGTCCATCACCGGCATCCGGACGTCCAGCAGCAGCACGTCCGGGTTGTGGGCGCGCACCGCCTCGACCGCCTCGGCGCCGTCGCACGCCTCGGCCACCACCTCGATGTCCGGCTGCGCGTCCAGGATCATTCCGAACCCGGCCCGCACCAGCTCCTGGTCGTCCGCGACCACCACCCGTATCGACGTCATCCGCCCACCCTCTCCACCACGCCCGCCGACCCCAGCGGCAGTCGGACACTCACCAGGAACCCCTTGCCCTCAGGCCCCGGACCGGCCTCGGCCCGGCCGCCGCAGGCCGCCGCCCGCTCGCGGATGCCGACCAGCCCGCGCCCGCCGGACCAGCCGGCCACCGTACGGTCGGCCTTCAGCGGCACGCCGCGCCCGTTGTCGGACACCACGACCTCCAGCACGTCACCGGTGCGCCGAACCCGGATCGCGACCCGGTCGGCCCCGGAGTGCTTGACGGTGTTGGTCAGCGCCTCCTGCACGATCCGGTACGCCGCCGCCTCCACGTCGGCGGGCACCGCGCCCAGCCCGTCCGCGAGTTCGAACTCCACCCGCAGGCCGGCCCCGCGCACCCGCTCGGCCACGTCGGCGAGTTCGGCCAGCCGGGGCTGCGGCGCCAGCTCCCGCCCCGCTTCCGGATCCTTCAACACCCCGAGCACGCGCCGGAGTTGGACCATCGCGTCACGGCCCGAATCGGCGATGGTGTCGAAGGCGCGAATCGCCCGCTCCGGCTTGTTGTGCACCACCAGCGGCCCGGCCTCGGCCTGGATCACCATCAACGACACGGCGTGCGCCAGGATGTCGTGCATCTCCCGGGCGATCCGGGCCCGCTCCTCGGCGACCGCCCGGGCCGCCTCGGTGGCCGCCCGCTCGCCGGCCTCCCGCGCCCGCTCCGCCTGGATCCGGGCCAACTCCCGCTGGGTGCGCACCAAGGCGCCGAAGACGAAGGAACCGCCCGAGGTGAGCACGCTGAACAGCGCGCCGTTCGGCGAGTGGGTGCCGATCACGTTGGCGACCACCACCACCGCCAGCACCGGCCAACGCTGCCGGTCGGGGAAGCGCTCCGCCACCGTGTACATCCCGATCACGGCGTACAGCGGCACCTGCGGGTTCGCCGAGTGCGCCACCACCGACAGCACCAGCGACGGCACACTGCCGACGATCAGGGCGGTCAGCGAGGCGCGGCGCCGCCAGGGCAGGTACAGCGCGGTGGACACCGCCAGCAGGTAGACCCACCAGGGCCAGTCCGTGTCGTCGTTGTAGACCGCCCAGACCGACACCGCGGCCGAGCAGACCGCCAGGAAGGTGTCCAGCACGTACGGGCTCAGCCCGGTCGTCCGTGTCCGCCAGCGCGCCACGCGCTCCACCCTCGTACCTCCCCCGTACCCGGGGGCCCCGCCCCCGCGGAGAAGATCATGCCCTACCGGCAGAACCTCCGGCACCGCCCGGTCAGGCACCGCTGACCGTCACACCGCCGGTCTCCGCCCGCGCGGTGATGCTGTGCGCCGCGCCCGGCTGGGAGGGGATGCTCACGTCCGTCCCGCCCGTCGTGGCCCGCGCGTCCACCGTGTACGTCTCCCCGGACGGCACCTTCAGCTTCACCCCGCCGTTCGAGGTCTTCGCCTCCACCTTCGACGGCGCGCCGGCGAAGTCGGCCCGCACTCCTCCGTTCACGGCGCTCAGCCGCACCTGCGGGGAGGTCAGCCCGCCGGCCTCGACCCCGCCGTTCGTCACGTCGGCGTCGACCTCGGCGGCCAGCCCGGACAGCTTGATGCCGCCGTTGCCCTCCTTGACCCGTACCTTGGTCCCGGCCGGCACCTGCACGGTGTACCCGATCCCGCAGGAGCCGCAGTCGTACGTCAGCCGGAGCACGCCGTCCTTCACCTCGTGGGTGCTCTTCGGCGCGTCCCCCTTGTAGTTCTGGTTCTCGACCACGTGCACCGCGTCGCCGCCGCCGGTCACCACCACGCCGCCGTTCTGCCCCTCGACCACCAGCTCCTTGACCTGATCGGCCACCCCGTAGCTGACCGTCCGGTGCTCCTGGTCGTCCCCGATCGGCAGACAACCCGACATCCCGACCAGCACCCCCGCCGTGATCGCCATCGCGCCCAGCACCCGCTTCATTTCCGGCCCCCTTCTCAAGCCCCGTCATCCCGACACCGAGAAGCCTCCCGCAGCGGCCCCTCCGC
The DNA here is from genome assembly GCF_042794375.1 of Kitasatospora sp. NPDC056531. Classification (NCBI taxonomy): domain Bacteria; kingdom Bacillati; phylum Actinomycetota; class Actinomycetes; order Kitasatosporales; family Streptomycetaceae; genus Kitasatospora; species Kitasatospora sp. NPDC056531. Next base: position 76,319 of record NZ_JBHTTU010000001.1, read on the forward strand.
CACCTCCCCCGCCGGAGCGGTTCCCTCGGCTCCCCCGCGAGGGGGAGGAAAGGGGAATTCGCGAAATCGCCGACGGCGCGGCCGGTTCGCGAGTAGCTTGTTTGCCCGCGCTCAACCACCCGCGCCCACCCCCGCCGAGGCGAACACAACGAGGGCTGATCAGGCATGGCCAACACGCCGTCCGGCGGACCCGGTCCCGCGACCGGCCACGGCCTCGACGACCGCGTGCCCTTCCTGGCCAGGCTGGACCACGCCGACCGCAGCGCACTGCTCGCCCTCGGCCGCCGGCTCAGCTACCCCGCGCGGTCCACCGCGCTGCGCGAGGGCGAACCCTCCGACCACGTCCTGCTCGTCCTGCACGGCTGGCTGAAGGTGACCGCCGCCGCCGAGAACGGGTACGAGGCACTGCTCGCGCTGCGCGGACCGGGCGACATCGTCGGCGAGTCCGCCGCCCTCAGCGGACGGCCCCGGGCGGCCACCGTCACCGCGCTGGAGCAGGTCGAGGCCGCCGCCGTCGACCGGGCCACCTTCACCGGCTACCTGCAACGTACCCCCGCGGCCTCGATGCAACTACTGGCACTCTCCACCGACCGGCTGCGCGCGGCCGACCACCACCGGCTGAAGTTCGCCTCGCTCAGCGTCAGCGAGCGCCTCGCCGACCTCCTGCTGGAACTGGCCCGCACCCACGGGCGCCGGACGGACGAGGGCATCGTCATCTCGGTCCCGCTCAGCCAGCAGGAGCTGGCCGGCTCGGTCGGCGCCTCCCGGGAGGCCGTCGCCCGGCTGCTCAAGTCCCTTCGGGACCGCGGCATCGTCACCACCAGCCGCCGCTCGCTGGTCATCGCGCGCCCCGACCTGCTCCGGAGGTCCGGTCAACTCCGTTGATCCGTACAGAGGTTCTGTGCACACCGTCACAGAACGAATGCCTCACCCGCGCTCACGCCACTCTGCCCGCACCGGGCAGGCTGAGGCCAGCTGACGAACCGAGAGGTAACCATGACCGAGCCGGTGAACCACACCATCCTGCTGCTGGACATCGAGCAGTTCGGCCGACGGGACGACGTCGAGCAGGCCTTCATGCGCCGGATGCTCTACTCCGTCCTGCACGAGACGCTGCGCAGCGCCGGCATCGAACCCGCCGAACAGCGGTTGGAGGACCGCGGTGACTCGGTGATGGCCCTGATCAGCCCCACCGTTCCCAAAGCCAAACTGCTGCACGCCCTGATCAACGAGACCCCCACCCTGCTGCACGCCAACAACCGCCTCGCCGCCGACAGCGCCCGGGTACGACTGCGGATCGTGCTCGCCGCCGGCGAGGTCGCCGTCCAGGAGCTGGGCGGAGCGCTCGGCGGCGCGGTCGGCTGGGACCTCAACCAGGCCTTCCGGCTGCTCGACTCGACGGCCCTGCGGGAGGCGTTGAAGCACCGGGACGGCCCGTGCGTGATCAGCGTCTCCGACGCGGTCTACCAGGGCATCGTCCGGCACGGTCACGGCGGGCTGCCGACGGGCGCCTTCCACCGGATCACCGTCCAGGGCAAGGAGGGCGACTTCCCCGCCTGGCTGCACGGCGAGCCGGCGCCGGCCCCGGTCGCCGTCCCCCCGGCCCCCCAGGGCATTCCCATCGCGGCCGCCGCCCCTACGACCGCCCCGGCCCCCGCCGCCGCCCCTACGACCGCCCCGGCCCCGGCCCCCGCCGCCGCCCCTACGACCGCCCCGGCCCCGGCCCCCGCCGCCGCCCCGGCCCAGAGCCGGACCCCCGCCACCTTCCAGTTCCTCGGCGGCTCACCGTCCTTCGGCGGCAACCTGATCGGCGGCGACCAGCACGTCGTCTCCGGCGGCGAGGTCCACGGCGACGTCAACACCGGCAACACCGTCGGCGGCGACCGATGACCGCCACCCCCGAGCAGGAGGCCGCCCAGCAGCCAGCCGACCCCGACCAGGACGGCGCCGAGCTCCAGGAGGCCCCGCCCGAGGAACCCCAGAACGCCTGGGAGGCCGCCCAGGAACTGCTGGAGCACGTCCCGGACGCCTTCGCCGGCCACGGCTTCCTCTTCGCCGGCGGCAACCCCCGCTTCGGCGGCGACCTCGTCGGCGGCGACCAGCACACCGTCTCCGGCGGGCAGGTCCACGGCGACGTCGTCACCGGCCACAAGACCACCGTCTACCAGCTCGGCTCCGCCTTCGGCGCCCCGCTGCACGCCTCGGGCGAGGTCCCTCTCGACGAACTCGCCGCTCTAACCTCAGTCTTCCAACCCGGGCCGGACTTCGATGACGCCATCCAGCAACTTCGCGAACAGCGGGTCCTGATCCTCACCGGCCGTGCCGACACCGGTCGTCGCGCCGCCGGACTGATGCTGCTGCGAGTGATGGGCGCGCGGCAAATCCGCAACCTCGACCCCGATGTCTCCCCCGCCGCCGTACTCACCGGCGCCGAGCAGGCCAAGGGCTACCTGCTCGCCGACTACACCACCTCCCGCACCCGCCCGCTACGCCGCCCCGACCTCGACCGCCTCCGCGAAACCCTCGCCAAGCAGGACGGCTACCTGGTCATCACCACCATCCGCTCGAGCGCGATCCGCGAACTGCCCTCGGTCGACTGGCAGCCGCCCGACCCTCGGGACGTGCTGCGCAAGCATTTGTCTGCTCTGCTGGCGCATGTCTCGGCCCCGCCTGTCAGAGAGCTGCTCGCCCTCGACCCGGTCCAGGAGCTCCTGGCCCAGAACCGGCCTATGCGGGAGCTCGCCGAGTTCGCTGTTGCGCTGTCCGAGTACTCGCTCGGAACAGACCCCTCGAACCTCGCCAAGTTCGGCCAAAGCATCGTCCAGGAACAGGTCGGCCGCTGGTTCGGCGACCAGGAACTCCCGCTCCGCGAAAAGGCGTTCCTGCTGTCCCTGGCCGTCTTCGACCACGCCCCGTACACCCTCGCCGCTGAGGGCGCTGACAAGCTCTTCCGCCGACTGGAGACCATCCGCACCGCCGGCGAGCCGGACGGCATCCCGCCCTTCGGCAGCTCGATCGAGGAGCGGATGACCCTCTCCCGGGCCGAACTCACCGAGGAGACCGAGCAGACCCCGTGGGGACCGGTCCCGCAGCGGATGGCCTCCTTCCTCGACCCCCGCACCTCGCACACGCTGCTGCGCGAGGTCTGGGCGAGCCACCCCTCCGCCCGCCCCGCGATCACCGGCTGGCTGAACGCGCTGGCCACCGACTCCCGCGCCCTGGTCCGCACCCGGGTGGCCTCCGCCACCGCCCTGCTCGCCTCCGTCGACCTCTCCGCCACGATGAGCGGACTGCTCGGCCCGTGGTCCGGCGCCAAGGACTTCCGGCTGTGTGTCCAGGCCGCCAACAGCCTCGCCCTCGCGTACCACGCGGGCACCGCCGCCGTCCCGCGCATCCTGCGCAGCTGGGCGGCCGACGACAACGCCCACCGCCGCTGGACCGCCATCCGCTGCTACGCCCTGCTCGGCCCGCTGCTCCCGGCCCAGGCGCTGGAGGCCTTCGCGCTGGCCGCCGACCGGCTCACCGCCGCGGAACTCGACCAGCTCGCCGCCAAGCTCCGGCTCGGCAGCCAGGCCCCGGCCGTCGACCAGCCGGGCCGCTACCAGGCACTCGGCCTGGTCGAGGCCGCCGAACTGCTGCTGCTCTCCCCCGAGGCCGAGGAGGCCCTGCGCGCCCTGGTCCGCTGGCTCTCCGGCCCGGCCGGCCTGCGGCAACTCGCCCTGGCCACCTTCCTGACCGCCGCTCAGCGCACCGAGGACACCGTCGTGGGCCGGCCGCTGCTGCTCGACTGGTACGCCCGGAGCCCGCGCCCCGAACCGGGGGGCGTGGTCAGCGTCACGGTGCTGTCGGCCCCCGAGGAGCCGCCGCCGGTCCGGTCCCTGCTGGCCCTCCTGTGGCGTACGGCCCTCACCGACCGCCTCTACGGCACCGTCGCCCTGGGCGTGCTGCGCGGCTGGCTGATCGGCGCCACCGACCAGCCCGAGACGAACTCCCGACTCACCGAGCTGTTCGACGACCTGGCGGTCACCGAGCGCGACCGCCAGCGGCTCGACCACCTCGTCCGCACCGTCCGCGACGGCGGCCCGGCCACCCTGCCGCCCGCACCGTCCCCGTCCAGCGGCTGAAGCCGAAGCCCACCCGACCCGTCCCGATCCTGGAGCATCCGCGCATGTCGGCACGACACCGCCCCGACCTCCCCGCCGGGGACCTCAGTGACCCGGTCCTGAAGGTCCACCCGTTGGGCCGCTCGCTCGGCCTGCCCAAGCGGCCGGCCGCCCGCGCCGACTCCGCGCTGGTGCTGACCTCGCCCTCCGGCGAGCACCAGGTCTTCCTCCCGCCGCACCGCCCCGGCTTCAGCGATCTGGTCGGCCGCGGCTACCAGGCCGCGTACGAGATCGACCTCGGCCTGCACCACCTGAGGATGGTGGAGCGGCTGCCCGGCCGGGACGACGTCGGCGCCTTCGAGGCGGTGGTGGAGATCGACTGGCAGGTCACGGTCCCGGAGCTGGTGGTGACCAGCCGGATCGGTGACGTCCCGGCCGTGCTCGTCCCCCGCATCCGGCAGCGGATGCGCGCGGTCACCCGCGCCCTCACCACCGACCAGAGCGGCGAGGCCGAACTCGCCGTCCAACAGGCGCTGGACGAGTACCCGGTCGCCGAGGCCGAGGGCCTGCGGGTGGGCTGCGCCGTCCAGCTCGACATCGACCAGGCCGCCCGCGACCAGAAGGAGCGGCTGCGCGGGTACCACTTCGACACCCAGGCCCATCCGCACGCCCTCCGGCAGGTCCAGGAGGCGAACGAGATCCTGGCCGCGAAGGCGAAGTTCTACCAATACCACCTGGAGCAGGGCGGGGTGGCCGCCTGGGCCCTCCAGGTCGCCGCCCACCCGGAGGACCTGCCGCGGGCGCTCGGCTACCTGAAGGACGAGCAGCAGGAGCTGGTCCAGGGGCAGCTCTCGGTGATCCAGCGACTGCTCGACCAGGACGCCCTGGAGGACTTCGAGCTGGAGGGCCCGCGCCAGGACGCCAAGGCCGCGTTCGAGGCCATCCTGCGCGCCCGGCCCGGCGCCCCGGAGAAGCCCCGGCTCGACAAGGGCCCGAACCCGACGCTCCCCCAGTGAACCCGAGGAACCCGTAGGCGCCGGCCTGTTCCCACTGGTCACCGCCCTGCTGCTGGGCCGACCCGGATCCGCACACCCGTCCAGACCCGTCCAGACCCGTCCAGACCCGTCCAGACCCGTCCACCGCCGTACGGACGCCGCTGCCGCGCGCGTCCCGTCCCAAGGACTCCGTCATGACCGAACCGACCCATCCGGACGCTCCGCCGCCGCAGTACCCGACGTCCCCGCCGCCGTACCCGACCGTCCCGCCGCAGCAGCCGCACGGCGCTCCCCAGCACCCGGCCGCGGCCCCGCCGCAGTACCCGGCCCCGGCTCCTCAGCACCCCACCGCGGCCCCGCCGCAGTACCCGGCCCCGGCTCCTCAGCACCCCACCGCGGCCCCGCAGTACCCCACCACCGTCCCGCCGCAGTACGCGCCCCCGCCCCCGCCCCCGCACCAGCCCCCGCAGCAGCCGCCCCGCGTCCCCGCCCAGGGCTTCGCCCCGCCGCCCGCACCGCCGCAGCCGCCCGTACTCGACCCCACGGTCGACATCGACCCGCACACCGGCCGGATCCACATGGCCGCCCGCCAGCGCGGCGCCGACGCCACCACGATCGGTCAGCTGCTGTTCCAGCTCCCGCACTTCCTCTGCAGCCTGCTGGTCGTCACGCTGGTCTCGCTGCTCCTCCCCGAGCCGCTCAACTGGCTGCTGATCGGCCTCTGGGTCGCCTCCGGCGCCCTGGTCTTCCACCGCCCGACGGAGAAGCTCCTCGCCCGCTACCTCTTCCGGATGCGCCCCGCGCTGCACTCCGAGCTGACCCGGCTGGAGCCGATCTGGCACCAGGTGACCGCCAAGGCGGGGGTGAGCCCGGAGTCGTACGACCTGTGGATCGAGGACCACAAGGCGATCAACGCCACCGCCGCCGCCGGACACATCGTCGGCGTGACCCGGTACGCGCTGGAGACCCTCCCCGACGCCCAGCTGGCCGCCGTGCTCGCGCATGAGCTCGGCCACCACCGCGGCGGTCACGCCTGGGCGACCCTGCTCGGCTACTGGTACTCGATGCCGGCCCGGATCGCCTGGGTGGTCTTCCGGTTCGCGGCGGTCATCGCGTTCCAGATCGCCTCGATCTTCTCGCTGCTCGGCGCCCTCGTGGTCGGGCTGGTCGCGGTGGTCCTGGTGGTGGCCGTGGCCTTCTCCTTCCCGCCACTGCTGCTGGTCCTGGTCACGCCGTACCTGCTCGCCGCGGTCGGCCGCCGCTCCGAGCTGCGGGCGGACATCCAGGCTGCCGAGCTCGGCTTCGCCGACGCCATGATCGAGGTCTTCCACGGCTTCCTGCGGGACGAGGAGGCGGCGCTGGCGGTCGCCGCGCGGGAGAACGGCGGCAAGGCCGTCCGTCCGGGCCTCGGTCAGCGGCTGCTCTCCACCCACCCCGACACCCACACCCGGATCCGCCGTCTGGAGGACTGGCGCGCGGCAGCCGCCGCCGGCACGCGCTGAACCAGCCCGCTGAGCACACCCGCTGAGCGCGCCCGGTAGCCGGAAACGCCGCAGGGCGGCCACCCCGTGAGGGGTGACCGCCCTGCGATCAGCGGCCGTCGCCGGCCGAAAAGGTGACTCAGCCGGTGTACGGGCCGTAGTCGTAGTCGTCCAGCGGAACCGCCTGGCCGGAGCCGGCGCCGAAGGGCGACAGGTCGTAGTCGTCGTAGCCGACGGCCGAGTACATCGCGGCCTTGGCCTCCTCGGTCGGCTCGACCCGGATGTTGCGGTAGCGGGGAAGACCCGTACCGGCCGGGATGAGCTTACCGAGGATGACGTTCTCCTTGAGGCCCAGCAGCGGGTCCGACTTGGCGTGGATCGCCGCGTCGGTGAGGACCCGGGTCGTCTCCTGGAAGGAGGCGGCCGACAGCCAGGACTCGGTGGCCAGCGAGGCCTTGGTGATACCCATCAGCTGCGGACGGCCGGAGGCGGGGTGACCGCCCTCGGAGACCACACGACGGTTCTCGGTCTCGAAGCGACCACGCTCGACCAGCTCGCCCGGGAGCAGCTCGGCGTCGCCCGACTCGATGATCGTCACGCGGCGGAGCATCTGCCGGATGATGATCTCGATGTGCTTGTCGTGGATCGACACGCCCTGCGAGTTGTAGACCTTCTGGACCTCGGCGACCAGGTGGACCTGGACGGCACGCTGGCCCATGATGCGCAGGACGTCGTGCGGGTTGGTGGCACCCATGGTCAGCTTCTGGCCGACCTCGACCGCCTCGCCCTCGCTGACCAGCAGCTTCACACGCTTCGAGACCGGGTAGGCGATCTCGTCGGTGCCGTCGTCCGGCGTGATGACGATCTTGCGGGTCTTCTCGGTGTCCTCGATCCGCGCCCGGCCCGTGGCCTCCGAGATCGGGGCCACACCCTTGGGGGTACGGGCCTCGAAGAGCTCGACGACACGCGGCAGACCCTGGGTGATGTCGTCACCGGCCACACCACCGGTGTGGAAGGTACGCATGGTCAGCTGGGTACCGGGCTCACCGATGGACTGGGCGGCGATGATGCCGACCGCCTCACCGATGTCGACCAGCTTGCCGGTGGCCAGCGAACGGCCGTAGCAGAAGGCACAGGTGCCGACGGCCGACTCACAGGTCAGGATCGAGCGGACCTTGACCTCGGCGATGCCGTGGCGGATCAGCTCGTCGATCAGCACGTCACCGAGGTCGGTGTTGGCGGTGGCCAGCAGCTTGCCGTCGACGGTGATGTCCTCGGCGAGCATGCGGGCGTACACGCTGGTCTCGACGTCGTCGGCCTTGCGCAGCACGCCGTCGGCGCCCACGGAGCCGATCGACAGCTTCAGGCCGCGCTCGGTGCCGCAGTCCTCCTCGCGAATGATGACGTCCTGGGAGACGTCGACCAGACGACGGGTGAGGTAGCCGGAGTCGGCGGTACGGAGGGCGGTGTCGGCCAGACCCTTACGGGCACCGTGGGTGGAGATGAAGTACTCCAGCACGGTGAGACCCTCACGGAACGACGCCTTGATGGGTCGCGGGATGGTCTCGTTCTTGGCGTTCGACACCAGACCACGCATACCGGCGATCTGGCGCATCTGCATCATGTTTCCACGAGCACCCGAGTCGACCATCATGAAGATGGGGTTCGTCTTCGGGAAGTTCGCGGCCATGGCGTCCGCGACCTCGTTGGTCGCCTGGGTCCAGATGCCGACGAGCTCCTGCTTGCGCTCGTCGTTGGTGATCAGACCGCGCTCGTACTGCTTCTGGACCTTCTCCGCCTTCGCCTCGAAGCCCTCCAGGATCTGGGGCTTGCTCGGCGGGACGATGACGTCCGAGATCGAGACGGTGACACCCGAACGGGTCGACCAGTGGAAGCCGGACGCCTTCAGGTTGTCCAGGGTCGCCGCGACGACGACCTTGGGGTAGCGCTCCGCCAGGTCGTTGACGATCGCGGAGAGCTGCTTCTTGCCCACCTCGTAGTCGACGAACGGGTAGTCCTCGGGCAGCAGCTCGTTGAAGAGCGCGCGGCCCAGGGTGGTGGTCAGGCGGAAGGGCTCGCCCTCGAACCAGGTCTGCTGGCCGTCCTCGTCCACCGGAGCGGTCCAGCCGCGCGGCGGGACGGTGCCGGCACCGAGGCGCAGTTCGATCGGGGCCTGGACGTCCAGCTCGCGGGCGTCGAAGGCCATGATCGCCTCGGCGGTCGACGAGAAGGAGCGGCCGGCGCCCTTCACGTTGTCGCGGTCCGAGGTCAGGAAGAACAGACCGAGCACCATGTCCTGGGTCGGCATGGTGACGGGGCGACCGTCGGCCGGCTTCAGGATGTTGTTCGAGGACAGCATCAGGATGCGGGCCTCGGCCTGCGCCTCCGCGGAGAGCGGCAGGTGGACGGCCATCTGGTCACCGTCGAAGTCCGCGTTGAACGCGGTGCAGACGAGCGGGTGGATCTGGATGGCCTTGCCCTCGACCAGCTGCGGCTCGAAGGCCTGGATGCCGAGGCGGTGCAGGGTGGGCGCACGGTTCAGCAGGACCGGGTGCTCGGCGATGACCTCTTCGAGCACGTCCCACACGACCGGGCGGGCACGCTCGACCATGCGCTTGGCCGACTTGATGTTCTGCGCGTGGTTCAGGTCGACCAGGCGCTTCATCACGAACGGCTTGAAGAGCTCCAGCGCCATGGCCTTCGGCAGACCGCACTGGTGCAGCTTGAGCTGCGGGCCGACGACGATGACCGAACGGGCCGAGTAGTCGACTCGCTTGCCGAGCAGGTTCTGGCGGAAACGACCCTGCTTGCCCTTCAGCATGTCGCTGAGGGACTTCAGCGGGCGGTTGCCCGGGCCGGTGACCGGACGGCCGCGGCGGCCGTTGTCGAACAGCGCGTCGACGGCCTCCTGGAGCATGCGCTTCTCGTTGTTCACGATGATCTCGGGGGCACCGAGGTCGAGCAGGCGCTTCAGGCGGTTGTTGCGGTTGATCACGCGGCGGTACAGGTCGTTCAGGTCGGAGGTCGCGAAGCGGCCACCGTCCAGCTGCACCATCGGACGCAGGTCCGGCGGGATGACCGGGACGCAGTCCAGCACCATGCCGTTGGGCTTGTTGCTGGTCTGCAGGAACGCGGAGACGACCTTGAGGCGCTTCAGCGCACGGGTCTTCTTCTGGCCCTTGCCGGTGCGGATGATCTCGCGCAGGCGCTCGGCCTCTTCGGCCAGGTCGAAGGTCTCCAGGCGGTCCTTGAGGGCCGCCGCGCCCATCGAGCCGGAGAAGTAGGTGCCGAAGCGGTCGCGCAGCTCGCGGTAGAGCAGCTCGTCGCCCTCGAGGTCCTGGACCTTGAGGTTCTTGAAGCGGGCCCACACCTCGTCGAGGCGGTCGAGCTCGCGCTGCGCGCGGTCGCGCAGCTGCTTCATCTCGCGCTCGGCGCCCTCGCGCACCTTGCGGCGCACGTCGGCCTTGGCGCCCTCGGCCTCCAGCTCGGCCAGGTCGGTCTCGGCCTTCTTGGCGCGGGCCTCGAGGTCGGAGTCGCGACGGTTCTCGATCTGCTGACGCTCGACCGAGACGTGCGCCTCCAGGGACGGCAGGTCGCGCTGGCGGCGCTCGTCGTCGACCCAGGTGATCATGTAGGCGGCGAAGTAGATGACCTTCTCGAGGTCCTTCGGCGCCAGGTCGAGCAGGTAGCCGAGGCGGGACGGCACACCCTTGAAGTACCAGATGTGGGTGACCGGGGCGGCCAGCTCGATGTGGCCCATCCGCTCACGACGCACCTTGGCGCGGGTCACCTCGACGCCGCAGCGCTCACAGATGATGCCCTTGAAGCGGACGCGCTTGTACTTACCGCAGTAGCACTCCCAGTCCCGGGTGGGGCCGAAGATCTTCTCGCAGAAGAGGCCGTCCTTTTCGGGCTTCAGGGTGCGGTAGTTGATGGTCTCCGGCTTCTTGACCTCGCCGTGCGACCACTGGCGGATGTCGTCGGCGGTGGCCAGGCCGATGCGGAGCTCGTCGAAGAAGTTGACGTCAAGCACTGGTCGTCAAGCCCTCTTTCGTAATTCGAGAGTCTTATCTGTGGTCTGAGGGGGGCCTGGGGGCGGGCCGGCTGCTCGGGGCAGCCGGCCCGGCCTCCGTCAGACCTCTTCGACGCTGCTCGGCTCGCGCCGGGACAGGTCGATGCCGAGCTCCTCGGCGGCGCGGAACACGTCCTCGTCGGAGTCCCGCATCTCGATGGACTGGCCGTCCGAGGACAGCACCTCCACGTTGAGGCAGAGCGACTGCATTTCCTTGATGAGAACCTTGAAGGACTCGGGAATGCCGGGCTCGGGGATGTTCTCGCCCTTGACGATGGCCTCGTAGACCTTGACTCGGCCGAGGACGTCGTCGGACTTGATGGTGAGCAGCTCCTGCAGTGCGTACGCAGCGCCGTACGCCTCCAGGGCCCACACCTCCATCTCACCGAAGCGCTGACCACCGAACTGCGCCTTACCACCGAGCGGCTGCTGGGTGATCATCGAGTACGGACCGGTCGAACGGGCGTGCAGCTTGTCGTCGACCAGGTGGTGCAGCTTGAGGATGTACATGTAGCCGACCGAGACCGGCATCGGGAACGGCTCGCCGGAGCGGCCGTCGAACAGCCGGGCCTTGCCGGTGGAGTTCACCAGGCGCTCACCGTCACGGGTGAGGGTGGTGTTGTCCAGCAGGCCGGTGATCTCGTCCTCGCGGGCACCGTCGAAGACCGGGGTGGCGAGGTTGGTGCCACCCACGACCTGGTCGGCGCCGATCGACTGCAGGCGCTTGGCCCACTCGTCGGCGAGACCGGAGACGTCCCAGCCCTGCTTGGCGAGCCACCCGAGGTGGATCTCCAGAACCTGTCCCGGGTTCATTCGGGACGGGACACCCAGCGGGTTGAGGATGATGTCGACCGGGGTGCCGTCCTCCAGGAAGGGCATGTCCTCGACCGGGAGGATCTTGGAGATGACACCCTTGTTGCCGTGGCGGCCGGCGAGCTTGTCACCGTTGGTGATCTTGCGCTTCTGGGCCACGTAGACGCGGACCAGCTGGTTCACGCCCGGGGGAAGCTCGTCGCCCTCTTCGCGGTCGAAGACGCGGACGCCGATGACCTTGCCGGACTCACCGTGCGGGACCTTCAGCGAGGTGTCGCGGACCTCACGGGCCTTCTCGCCGAAGATCGCGCGGAGCAGGCGCTCCTCGGGGGTCAGCTCGGTCTCACCCTTCGGGGTGACCTTGCCGACGAGGATGTCACCGGTGACGACGTCGGCGCCGATCCGGATGATGCCGCGCTCGTCGAGGTCCGCGAGGACCTCCTCGGAGACGTTCGGGATGTCCCGGGTGATCTCCTCGGGGCCGAGCTTGGTGTCACGGGCGTCGACCTCGTGCTCCTCGATGTGGATCGAGGAGAGGACGTCGTCCTGCACGAGGCGCTGCGACAGGATGATCGCGTCCTCGTAGTTGTGACCCTCCCACGACATGAACGCCACGAGCAGGTTCTTGCCGAGGGCCATCTCGCCCGCGTCGGTGCAGGGGCCGTCGGCCAGCACCTGGCCGGACTCGACCCGGGCGCCCTCGTCCACGAGCACCTTCTGGTTGAAGGCGGTGCCCTGGTTGGAGCGGGTGAACTTGGCGGCGCGGTACGTGGTGTACGTGCCGTCGTCGTTGGCCACGGTGACGTAGTCGGCCGAGACCTCCTGAACGACACCGGCCTTCTCGGCGGTGATGACGTCCGCGGCGTCGACGGCGCAGCGGTACTCCATGCCGGTACCGACCAGCGGGGCCTCGCTCTTCAGCAGCGGCACCGCCTGGCGCATCATGTTCGAGCCCATGAGCGCGCGGTTGGCGTCGTCGTGCTCGAGGAACGGGATCATGGCGGTCGCGACCGACACCATCTGGCGCGGCGAGACGTCCATGTAGTCGATCTCGGTGCCGGGGATGTAGTCGATCTCGCCACCACGGCGGCGGACCAGGACACGCGGCTCGGCGAAGGTCAGCTCCGCCGTCAGCGGGGCGTTGGCCTGCGCGATGACGTAGCGGTCCTCCTCATCGGCCGTGAGGTAGTCGACCTGCTCGGTGACGACACCCTCGATGACCTTGCGGTACGGGGTCTCGATGAAGCCGAAGGCGTTGACCCGGCCGTACGAGGCCAGCGACCCGATCAGACCGATGTTCGGGCCTTCCGGGGTCTCGATCGGACACATGCGGCCGTAGTGCGAGGGGTGCACGTCACGGACCTCGAAGCCGGCGCGCTCACGGGAGAGACCACCGGGGCCGAGGGCGGACAGACGACGCTTGTGGGTCAGGCCCGACAGCGGGTTCGTCTGGTCCATGAACTGCGACAGCTGGCTGGTGCCGAAGAACTCCTTGATGGAGGCGACGACCGGCCGGATGTTGATCAGGGTCTGCGGCGTGATCGCCTCGACGTCCTGGGTGGTCATGCGCTCGCGCACGACGCGCTCCATGCGGGCGAGACCCGTACGGACCTGGTTCTGGATGAGCTCGCCGACGTTGCGCAGGCGGCGGTTGCCGAAGTGGTCGATGTCGTCGACCTCGACCACGATGTCGCGGCCGGTCTCGTCGCGCCACTCGGTCTCACCGGCGTGCAGCTTCACCAGGTACTTGATCGCACCGATGATGTCGGGCTCGGTGAGCACGCCGGAGTCCAGCGACTCGGCGTTGCCCAGCTTGCGGTTGAGCTTGTACCGGCCGACCTTCGCCAGGTCGTAGCGCTTCGGGTTGAAGTACAGGTTCTCCAGAAGCGTCTGCGCGGCCTCGCGCGTCGGCGGCTCGCCCGGACGCAGCTTGCGGTAGATGTCCAGCAGCGCGTCGTCCTGGCCCTGGGTGTGGTCCTTCTCCAGGGTGTTGCGCATCGACTCGTACTCGCCGAACTCCTCGAGAATCATCTCGTTGGTCCAGCCGAGAGCCTTGAGCAGCACGGTGACGGACTGCTTGCGCTTGCGGTCGATGCGGACGCCGACCATGTCGCGCTTGTCGATCTCCATCTCCAGCCAGGCACCACGCGAGGGGATGACCTTGCAGGAGTAGATGTCCTTGTCGGACACCTTGTCCAGGGTGGAGTCGAAGTACACACCCGGGGAGCGGACCAGCTGCGACACGACGACACGCTCGGTGCCGTTGATCACGAACGTGCCCTTGTGGGTCATGAGCGGGAAATCGCCCATGAAGACCGTCTGAGACTTGATCTCACCGGTCTCGTTGTTGGTGAACTCGGCCGTGACGAAGAGCGGAGCCGCGTACGTGAAGTCGCGGTCCTTGCACTCGTCAATGGAGTTCTTCGGCGGCTCGAAACGGTGGTCGCGGAAGGTCAGGGACATCGACCCGCTGAAGTCCTCGATCGGGGAGATCTCCTCGAAGATCTCCTCCAGACCGGACTTGGTGGGGACGTCCTGACCAGACTCCAGCGCCTGCTCGACCCGGGTCTTCCAGGCCGCGTTGCCGAGCAGCCAGTCAAAGCTCTCGGTCTGCAGGGCCAGGAGGTTCGGGACCTCGAGGGGCTCCTTGATCTTCGCGAAGGAGACGCGGAGCGGGGCGGTGGATGCGGCGGAATTGTTCGAGGCGTTGCGCGGCGCGGCCAAGAGGGGGGTCCTTCCGAGGGCTCGGAGCTCACTACGCGCGTACCAGCCGGGCCTGCTTGAGCCTAGGTGCCGCCTCCCGCCACCGGCCTCCGCCGGGGTCGAAACCCCAGGTCAGAGCCGCTTCGCGGAGGCGGTGCCAGACCCCTTCAGGGCAACGCAAACTCCGGGCGACGAGTCACGGAGAAGCTAACAGGCAGCGCAAAGGGACAGTGTAGCCAAAGGCCACACTGCTGTCCAGCTCTGATTCGGAAACCGAATCGGAGACTCCTCCCGGTAGCCGGCGGACGCGGGCGCCCACCGGGTACTGCTCTAACTCACGTGGAGTCATTTCCCGCCGCAGCCGCTGGTTATGCATCCAGCCGCAAACCAACCGGGCGGACTCGCGCCTTGAGAATCGCGCGCCGCGCCGGGTTCGTCAAGGGCCCGCCGGCGGTGCGGACCTCGACCCGTTCATCGGCCCGAAGCCCTCCGGCGTTACAGAAGCCGTGGTGGGGGCCACCGTCGATGACGGTGATCACCATACTCCTCGGCGCCGACAGTGCCGAGTGGGCGTTCGGCCACACCGGTGGTTCGGGACGACCTCCGGAAACGCGAAAAGGCCGGGCCGACCACCCGCAAGGGTGATCGGCCCGGCCTCAGGCCCCCTCAGAGGGGGCGAGGAGTCACTTGACGGTGACCTTGGCGCCAGCGGCCTCGAGGGCAGCCTTGGCCTTCTCGGCAACGTCCTTGGCAACCTTCTCCAGGACCTTGGCACCAGCGGTGTCAACGAGGTCCTTGGCCTCCTTCAGGCCGAGGGAGGTCAGGGTGCGCACCTCCTTGATGACCTGGATCTTCTTGTCGCCGGCACCGTCGAGGATGACGTCGAACTCGTCCTGCTCCTCAGCGGCCTCGGCGGCCGGGCCGGCAACGCCGGCGGCGGCAACGGCGACCGGAGCGGCAGCGGTGACGTCGAACTTCTCCTCGAAGGCCTTCACGAAGGCAGCGAGCTCGATGAGGGTGAGCTCCTCGAACTGCGCGAGCAGCTCGTCCTGGGTCAGCTTCGCCATGATTGGCGTCCTTCCACTAAATCGGCAGGTGGTGCCGGATGTACGGGTTGGCGGGCGTACGGGCCCGCAGCGAGGCGTGAGCCTGCGGAATTACTCCGCGGCCTCGTCCTCGGCGGCGGGAGCCGGCGTACCGGCACCGCCCTGCTCGACCTTGTCGCGCAGCGCGTCCACGGTGCGGACGAGCTTCGACGGCAGGGCCTGGAAGAGCGCGGCAGCCTGGGACTGCTTGGCCTTCAGGGCACCCGCCAGCTTGGCGAGCAGCACCTCGCGGGACTCGAGGTCCGCGAGCTTCTTGATCTCATCGGCGGACAGCGCCTTGCCGTCAAGGACACCGCCCTTGATGATGAGAGCGGGGTTCTCCTTGGCGAAGTCACGCAGAGCCTTCGCCGACTCCACCGGGTCACCGGTGACGAAGGCGACAGCCGTCGGACCGTTGAACAGGTCGTCCAGCTCGGAGATCCCGGCCTCATTGGCCGCGATCTTGGTCAGCGTGTTCTTCACCACGGCGTACTCGGCGTTGTCGCCGAGCGAGCGACGCAGGGTCTTGACCTGCTTCACCGAGAGACCGCGGTACTCGGTCAGCAGCGCCGCGGAGGAGCCACGGAACTTGTCCGTGATCTCGGCGACGGCAGCAGCCTTGTCGGGCCTGGCCATAGGCTTACGCCTCCTTCCGTGATGTCGAAGTCCGGCCGACCGTGAAGTCGACCATTCACACCTCGAACCGACCGGACGGAAGGAAAGCTCTTGCGGAAATGCAATGAGCCCCGGTGCGCAGGCGCACGGGGCTCGAAACGACCTCGACGGGCGACCCGCGCGAACGCGGACCCGGAAATCGAAGCTCCAGACACACCTGCGCGGGCTGCCTGCGCGAAGCGCAGATCCTTCGGCCACCGACTCCCTCACGGGCGCTCGGCGACAACCAGCGGTCTTTGGCTTCGGTAACAGTAACCGGACTCGTTCGTACGGCGCAAATCGCCCCTCGGCGGGTGAAGTCCCGGGGCCGGCTCAGCGGGCCAGCGGGGAGATCGTCCGGACCCCGGTGTCCACGGTGTCCGTCTCGGCCGGGGCCTGGGCCGAGAGCAGCGGCCCGGCGAAGTCCGAGTAGAGCACCGAGTCGTCCGCCTGGCCGCTGTCCCCGCTGCCGGTGCGCTGGAGCCGGACCAGCTGGTCCTTGTCGTTGAGCCAGAGGTCCACGGTGAGCGAGAGCGAGCCGCCGGGCGCCAGGGCCGCCCGCAGGCCGTCCCGGCGGGCCTGGCTCAGCTGGGTCTGGGCGGCCGCGTACTTCTCGGCGGTGGTGGTCACCCGGTAGTGCTCGACGGTCGAGTCCTCGTACTTCTCCTCGCCGACGAAGGTCGGGTCCACCCCGTCGGCGGTGGCCGCGGCCAGCGCCTCGACCGGGTTCAGCAGGTCGATCAGCCCCGCGTACGGGACCTCCTTGTGACCGTCCGGTCCGGGCGGGACGGAGAAGCGCTCCCAGTGCTTGCCGCCGTTGCGGGCCGCGGTCGCGGCGTCGCCGCCCTGGTAGGCGACGGTGTCCACGACGATCAGCTGCTCGGCCTCGGCCGGGGTGGAGCGCTTGATCTGCAGCGCCGTCTTGGGCGCCCAGAACAGCGGGCCGGAGCCGGCGTCGGCGCCCAGCCGGTAGCTGACCTTGGCCCGGCGGGCGGTCTGCGCGGCCAGCTCGGCGGCGAGCAGCACACCGTGCGGCGACCGGTCGGTCGGCTTGGCCGGACCGGTCGGGGTCGCGCTGGTCGACGGGGCACTGGCGGACGTCGGACTGCCGGACGGCGTGTCGGCGGCGTCGTCGCCCCCGCCGCAGCCGGTCAGCCCGCTCGCGAGCACGGCGACCGCGGCCAGCGCCGCCAACCGCTGCCGTCCCGCCATCGTCCGTTCCCCTCTCACCCGGGCCACCTTGCCATCCGGACCGGGGTCAGCCGGTGGCGGCCCCCTCGTTGCGCTTCACGGGTCGGGCCACGCCACCGGATCGGACGAACCGGGCACCGGGACGGAGCCCGGGGCGCCGTACGGCGGGCGGACGCGTCGGCCCGCGCGGAAAGACCCCGGGCGCCGGACGCGCCCGGGGTCGTGAGCCGGTCGGCCCGGACGGAGCCGCACCGGTCCGTCCGGGTCCCCCACTACCGGCCGTGGGTCAGCTGTTGCCGCCCGCGAGCTTCTGCAGCTCGGAGGACTCCACGGTGTCGGCCGGGTCGGGCGAGGTGGTGGTGACCGCCACGCCGTAGTCCGAGTAGAGGACGCTGGCCTTGAAGGTGCCGGCCTTGGTGTCGCCCGCCTCGGTGCGCTGCACGACGAGCTTGTCGGCGTCGACCCAGACGTCGATCGTCTCACTGGTGATGCCGGCGGTGGTCAGCTTCTCCTTGAGCTGGTCGAGCTGGTCCTGGGTCATGCCCTTGCCGGCCGCCGCGGCGATGTCGTTGGAGTTGAGCACGCCGGTGTAGTGGGTGGTGGCCTTGCCGGCCACGGTCTCCTGGCCGACCTCGGTCACCTTGCCGGTGGCGATCAGCGAGCGCACGCCCTCGACCGGGTCCGCGCTCTTGAGCTGGTCGGAGGCGCCGCCGGTGGCCTTGGCCTGGTCGGCCTGGCTGTAGTGCATCCAGTGCTTGCCACCCAGGGCGTCGACGGCCTGGCCGCCGATCTTCAGGAACATCCCGTCCTTGGTGAAGCGGTACGGCGCGGACTCGCTGCCGGTGAGGCCCGCGATGACCTTGCCGACCGGCGAGCCGGACATGTCCATCGTGAGGTCGCCCTGGAGGCCGTCGGCCCAGGAGATCGCGCCGGTGCCCTTCATGGCGACCGCGCCGATCGTGATCGTCTCGTCGACCTTGGCGGACTTGGCGGCGCTGGTCTTCTGGGTGACCTGCTCCAGGTAGACCGCCGGGCTCACCTTTGTCGGGGTGGCGGCGGACGGGGTGGCCGCAGCGGCCGAGCTCGGCGCGGCCGGGGCCGGGGCCGCCGGGGCGGCGTTCTTGCTGTCGTCGTTGTTGTTGCAGGCGGTCGCGGTCAGCGCCAGGGCGGCGAGGACGACGGCGACGGCGGTCTTGCGGGTTCCAGCCATTGGTTCCCCCCTTGAGAACCCCCGGGCGCGCGGTGCGCCCGGGGCGGTAGCCGGTGGTCTGTGCGGATCGAGCGGGTGCGGGACCGGCTCAGCCGAACAGCTTGAGCAGGTCGGCCTGGGAGCCGAGGTCGCCGGCGGCGGGCGCCTCGATCTTGTCGCCCTTGCCCAGGTCGGAGTACTTGACGGTGACGGCCTTCGACTCGCCGTTCGTGTCGCCGTACTCCTGGTACTTCACGAGCTCCTGCTTGCCGTTCAGCCAGAAGTCGATGGTGAGGGTCTTGCCGTCCTCCTCCAGCAGCTTCTGGACGGACTGGCGCTGCTCCGGCGAGAGCGCGGTCATCCCGGCCACCAGGACCGAGGTGTCCTCGACCGACCGCAGGTGGGTGGTCTGGACGCCGTCCACGGTCTCCTGGCCGACCTTGCTCAGCTTGCCGCTCTGGGCGGCGACGGTGAGCTGGGCAACCGGATTCATCATCTGGCCCATCACGACGAAGGCACCGCCCATCTTCTCCGAGGCGGGCACCTTGACCCAGTGCTTGCCGCCCAGGGCCGGGGCGCCGGCGTCGTCGCCGCCGACGTACGCGTCCGTCCCGACCACCCGGACCTTGAGCTTCTTGCCCTCCATGTCGGCGGCCAGGTCCACGGAAACCTTGGCCGGGTCCTTCCAGTCGGCGGTGCCGCCGCCGCCGAGGTTGGAGGTGTCCAGGGAGGTCATGGCGACCTTGCCGTTGCCGGCCTTCTGCATCACCAGGGCGGAGGCGGCCAGCGCGGCCTTCGGGTCCCCGGTCAGCGCGCCCGCGAGCGAGCCCGGGTCCTGGGCGGCGGCGCTCTTGGCATCGGTGCTCTTGGCGTCGCTGCCGCCCTTGCTGCCGCAGGCGGTGAGGGCGGCCAGCAGGACGGCGGCGGTCGCGACGGTCGAGGCGAGGCGCACAGCGCGCATGGAGGTACCCCCGTAGGTTCTTCGGAAGAGCCGATCCTCAGCTTCTTCTCACGCGGACTCTAACGGATCGCCGGATCCCTTCCGCACCGGATATCCCCCTCCCGTCACCCGGTTACGGCAGCTGTCGCATCCCCGGTGCCGGAGGCTGAGACGTCCGTCGTGGTCACCGTGGTTCCGGCGCTCCCCCGGGCCGTCTCACGCAACCTCAACAACCGCTGGCCGGGCCCGACCCAGACGTCGTAGCCGATCTCCGCCACCCCTTGTCGGCGGTACCAGTCGACCACCACCGCGAGCTGCTGCGGGCTCAGCTCCCGGTCCGCGCCGAAGTAGTCGGCCACCGACGCGGAGCCCTGGTAGTGCGCGACGGTGGTCCCGGCCAGCTGCTCGCCGCCGAGCGAGCCGAGCCGGTCGGTCTGGGCGATCGCGTACGCCCGGCTGCCCGGGTTGGTGACCAGCGCGGTGGTCCAGCCGCCCGCGTAGCCGTCCGGGTCGGCCCCGGCCTTCGGGTCGAGCGACTCCGCGGTGGCGCGGTCCGCGTGCTTGGCCGCGCCGCCCTGGTAGGCGAGGTCGACGGCGCCGTCCCGGAGGGTCAGCTGCCCGGTGCCCAGTTCGTCGGTGACGGTCAGCTCGGCCTCGTCCCGGTCGCCCCAGGCCAGCGTGCCGCTCGCGGTGCGCTTGCCGTCCGGGCCCTCCCGCACCACGTCGATCCGGGCGCCGCCGGTGTCGTCCAGCGCCTGGGCCGCCGTGAGCACCACCTGCTTGGGCGGCACCGGCGCCGGCTCACCGGGGACGCGGGTGCCGGGGGCGGCCAGGACGCTGCAGCCGGTGACGGTGCCGAGCAGCAACAGGGCCGCCGCGAGCGCGGCGGAGCGAAGGGCGGGCGGCACGGCACACTCCTGCGGTCACAGGTTCTCCACATGATCTGACCGGCAGAGCGTACGACGCTTCGGGCACACGTTCCCATCCGCCCGTGTCCCGATCCGGCAACCGTTTCGGCGACCCTTCCGGCGGCCCTCCCGACGGCCCCTTCCGCACCGACGAACGACGGCGGGCCCGCACCCCCGGTGAAGGGGATGCGGGCCCGCCGTACGGACTGCTCTAGAGCACTGGGGCTCAGACCGCGGCCGGGTCCTCCTCGACGAGGAGGTTGCGGGTGCGGTTCGGGTCCACCTGGATGCCGGGGCCCATGGTGGTCGAGAACGCGGTCTTCTTGATGTAGCGGCCCTTGGCGGCGGACGGCTTGGCGCGGAGCACCTCGTCCAGCGCGGCGGCGTAGTTCTCGACCAGCTGCTCGTCGGTGAAGGAGGCCTTACCGATGATGAAGTGCAGGTTCGAGTGCTTGTCGACGCGGAACTCGATCTTGCCGCCCTTGATCTCGTTCACAGCCTTGGCGGTGTCCGGGGTCACGGTGCCGGTCTTCGGGTTCGGCATCAGGCCACGGGGGCCGAGCACGCGGCCCAGGCGGCCGACCTTGCCCATGAGCTCCGGGGTGGCGACGACGGCGTCGAAGTCGAGGCGGCCCTTGGCGACCTCGTCGATGAGCTCGTCGGAGCCGACGATGTCGGCACCCGCAGCACGCGCGGCCTCGGCACGCTCGCCGGTCGCGAAGACCAGGACCCGAGCGGTCTTACCGGTGCCGTGCGGGAGGATCACGGTGCTGCGGACCATCTGGTCGGCCTTGCGCGGGTCGACGCCCAGACGCATGGCGACCTCAACGGTGCCGTCGAACTTGGTGGTGCTGGTCGCCTTGGCGAGGCGGACGGCCTCGAGGGGGGCGTAAAGGCGCTCGCGGTCGACCTGAGCGTCCGCGGCCTTCAGAGCCTTGCTGCGCTTCACTGCTGCTCCTGAATGGTGATTGGAGTTGTGGTAGTCAACGGGCCTGCGCAGGCCCTACCACAGGGGGACGAGAAGAGGAATCAGCCCTCGACCGTGATGCCCATCGACCGGGCGGTGCCGGCGATGATCTTCTCCGCCGCGTCCAGGTCGTTGGCGTTCAGGTCGGGCATCTTGGTGGTGGCGATGTCGCGGACCTGGGCGCTGGTGAGCTTGGCGACCTTGGTCTTGTGCGGCTCGCTGGAGCCCTTCTCGATACCGGCGGCCTTCAGGATGAGGCGCGCGGCCGGCGGCGTCTTCGTGATGAAGGTGAAGGAACGGTCCTCGTAGACCGTGATCTCCACCGGCACGATCATGCCGCGCTGCGACTCGGTCGCAGCGTTGTAGGCCTTGCAGAACTCCATGATGTTGACGCCGTGCTGGCCCAGCGCGGGGCCGACCGGCGGCGCCGGGTTGGCCGCACCGGCGTTGATCTGGAGCTTGATAAGCCCCGTGATCTTCTTCTTCTTGGGAGGCATGTCTCTCCGGGTCCTTCCGAGAGGTGATTGCTGGTGCGTACGGGACCGGGGCGACACCCGGCCGCCAGCACACACATCGGACCAGGCTAACGCGTCCGCGCCGCTGGACCAAAACGGATTCGGGGCAGGGCCCTCGGCCCCGCCCCGAATCCGAAGACCGTATGACTAGTTCTTCTGGATCTGGTCGAAGGAGAGCTCGACCGGGGTCTCCCGGCCGAAGATCTCGACCAGGCCCTTGACCTTCTTCGAGTCGGGGTTGATCTCGTTGATGGTCGCCTGCAGGGTCGCGAACGGGCCGTCGGTGACGGTGACCGAGTCGCCGACCTCGAAGTCCAGCACCTGGATCTCGGTCGGCTTGACCGGCGAGGGCTTGCCGGCCTCCTTGGCGGCCTGGCGCTCGACGTCCGGGGCGAGCATCTTGACGACCTCGTCCAGGGTCAGCGGGTACGGGTCGTAGGCGTTGCCGACGAAGCCGGTGACACCCGGGGTGTTGCGCACGACGCCCCAGGACTCGGGGGTGAGGTCCATGCGCACCAGGACGTAGCCGGGGAGCTTGTTCTGGCGGATGGTCTTGCGGTCGCCGTTCTTGATCTGGACGACCTCCTCCTGCGGCACCTCGGCCTGGAAGATGTACTCCTCGACGTTCAGCGAGACGGCGCGCTGCTCCAGGTTCTGCTTCACCCGGTTCTCGTAGCCGGCGTAGGTGTGGATCACGTACCACTCGCCCGGCATGAAGCGCAGGTCCTCGCGGAACTTGGCGACCGGGTCGACCTCGGCGGCGTCCTCGACGGACTCCTCGACGACGTCCTCGTCGGCGGCGAGCTCCTCGGTGCCGTCCTCCGCCGCGGCGACCTCCGCGTGCAGCGCGGCCTCCTCGGCGGGCTCGCCGGCCTCGGCCTCGTCGTACGCCTCGACCTCGTCCTCGTCGCTGTCCGAGGCGTCCACGATCTGCTCTGCGGTCTCGGCGTCGTCAGCCAGCTCGGCCGCGTCCAGCTCGGCGGCGACATCCGCCTCGCGGACGGTCTCGTCGGCGTCGTACAGGGGGGACTCAGACACGGTGGCTGCTTCTTTCCTGGAGATGGTGAAGGTGGCGCGCTCCGAAACCGGACCGGCGCGCGGCCGCTCGCGCGGGCGCCAGGAGAGGTCTCGGAGACTTCAACAGTACCGAGTCCACGGTACGCGCGCGTACGTCCGCCGCAGACAGCTCGACCCGGGCCGAGAATTCGGCCCGGGTCGGGAGGTGCTTTCGAAGGTGGGGCGGCCGGTCAGCCGAAGACCAGAAGGCTCAGCTTGGAGAAGCCGTAGTCCAGGCCGGCGACGAAGGCCATCACGACCACGACGAAGGTCACCACGACAGCGGTGTAGTTGGTGAGCTCGTTCCGGGAGGGCCAGACGACCTTGCGCAGCTCGGCGATGATCTGCCGGTAGAACAGACCCATCCGCGCGAACAGGCCCTTCTTGGCCCGCTTGCCGGACTTCTTCTTGCCGGACTTCCTGTCGCCCTCGGCAGACGTGGTCTCGGCAGCGCCGTCGGCCCCCTCGGGGTTGCCGCTCTCAGGCGTTGCGGTGGAGCCCGTGGTCTCCGTCACTCGTCCTCACCTGAATCCGGGTCCGGCCGAACATCACCTGCGTACCCGTTTGAGGCACGAGCGGTCGGCTTAAGCGGTGCTGATCGGTGCCCTCTCCGCATCAAGCCCGCTCGCTCTGTGGAGCGAACGGGCTGATAACGGATCAAGCAGCAGGGCAAGAGGGACTCGAACCCCCAACCGCCGGTTTTGGAGACCGGTGCTCTACCAATTGAGCTATTGCCCTACGGAGCCTTGCGACTCCTGATGGCGACCAACCTACCGTATCTCCCCCCGCTGTCTGTACAGGCGGTGAAAGCTCCGGTCTTTTTCGGTGGGCCGTCGAGGAGCGAGTGTACGTGGTCGAGGGGTGTTTGGTCGAACCTCTTCTTCCGAGGCCACCGGCCGCCCGGCAGATGTCCGGCCCGGCGCGGCGGTCACCGGCGGATCGGCGGGACCCCGATGCGGACGGAGCCGTACGGATACTGAAACCGCGATGCCCGGTCCGTCCCGGTTCTGCGACGATGCAGGCATGAGCGCTTCCACCCCGCAGCCCGACCAGTCCATCCGCCCTGCCGACCGCCGGGTCTCCGCCCGGATCGGCGCGATCGCCGAGTCCGCGACCCTCGCCGTGGACGCCAAGGCCAAGGCCCTCAAGGCCGCCGGCCGTCCGGTGATCGGCTTCGGTGCCGGCGAGCCCGACTTCCCCACGCCGGACTACATCGTCGAGGCGGCCGTCGAGGCCTGCCGCGACCCGAAGAACCACCGTTACACCCCGGCGGGTGGCCTGCCCGAGCTGAAGGCCGCGATCGCCGCGAAGACGCTGCGCGACTCCGGCTACCAGGTGGACGCGTCCCAGGTGCTGGTCACCAACGGCGGCAAGCAGGCGATCTACGAGGCCTTCGCGGCGATCCTGGACCCGGGCGACGAGGTCATCGTCCCGGCCCCGTACTGGACCACCTACCCGGAGTCGATCCAGCTGGCCGGCGGTGTCCCGGTGGAGGTCGTCGCCGACGAGACCACCGGCTACAAGGTCTCGGTCGAGCAGCTGGAGGCCGCCCGCACCGAGAACACCAAGGTGGTGCTCTTCGTCTCGCCGTCCAACCCGACCGGCGCGGTGTACACCCGGACCGAGGCCGAGGCGATCGGCCGCTGGGCGCTGGAGCACGGCCTGTGGGTGCTCACCGACGAGATCTACGAGCACCTGGTCTACGGCGACGCGGAGTTCACCTCGCTGCCGACCCTGCTGCCCGAGCTGGCCGACAAGTGCATCGTGGTCAACGGTGTCGCCAAGACCTACGCGATGACCGGCTGGCGGGTGGGCTGGGTGATCGCCCCCCAGGACGTGATCAAGGCCGCGACCAACCTGCAGTCGCACGCCACCTCGAACGTCTCCAACGTCGCCCAGCGCGCCGCCATCGCCGCCGTCGCCGGCGACCTGTCCGCGGTGCACGAGATGCGCACCGCCTTCGACCGCCGCCGCAGGACCATCGTGCGGATGCTCAACGAGATCGAGGGCGTCGTCTGCCCCGAGCCCGAGGGCGCCTTCTACGCCTACCCGTCGGTCAAGGGCCTGCTGGGCAAGGAGATCCGCGGCCGGCGCCCGCAGACCTCCGGCGAGCTGGCGAGCCTGATCCTGGACGAGGTCGAGGTCGCCGCCGTCCCGGGTGAGGCCTTCGGCACTCCCGGCTACCTGCGGTTCTCCTACGCGCTCGGCGACGAGGACCTGGTCGAGGGCATCAGCCGGATCCAGAAGCTGCTCGGCGAGGCCCGCGACTGAGACCCACCCCGAGGTAGTTCCGGTACGGACGTCAATCCGACGTACGGGATTCACCCGGCGCACCGCCCTCTTTCACCCCTTCGGGGGACGGAAAGGGGGCGGTTCCCGTTTGGGGGTCGCATACGGCAGTATCGGCGAATGGAACGCCTGTTGAACCCGCGAGACGTCAGGGGCCTCCCGAAGGCCCACCTGCACCTGCACTTCACCGGCTCGATGCGGCCCGCCACCCTGCTTGAGCTGGCCGACAAGCACGGCGTCCGGCTGCCGGAGGCGCTCAGCTCCGGCGAACCGCCCCGACTGCGGGCCACCGACGAGCGCGGCTGGTTCCGCTTCCAGCGCCTGTACGACACCGCCCGCTCGGTGCTCCGGGACGAGTCGGACATCCGCCGGCTGGTCCTGGAGACGGCCGAGGACGAGAAGCGGGACGGCTCCCGCTGGCTGGAGATCCAGGTCGACCCGACCTCCTACGCGCCCCGGCTGGGCGGGCTGATCCCCGCGCTGGAGCTGATCCTGGACGCGGTGGAGCACGCCGCCGGGGCCACCGGGGTGGGCATCCGGGTGCTGGTCGCGGCCAACCGGATGAAGTCCCCGATGGACGCCCGGACGCTGGCCCGGCTCGCCGTCCGGTACGCCGACCACGGCGTGGTCGGTTTCGGCCTCTCCAACGACGAGCGCCGCGGCCTGGCCCGGGACTTCGACCGGGCCTTCGCGATCGCCCGCAAGGGCGGGCTGCTGGCGGCCCCGCACGGCGGCGAGCTGGCCGGGCCGGAGTCCGTCCGGGACTGCCTGGACGACCTGGGCGCCGGCCGGATCGGCCACGGCGTGCGGGCCGCCGAGGACCCGCGACTGATGGCCCGGCTGGCGGACCGGCAGGTCACCTGCGAGGTCTGCCCGTCCTCCAACGTCTCGCTCGGCGTCTACGAGCGCCCCGAGGACGTCCCGCTGCGCAAGCTGTTCGACGCCGGGGTGCCGCTGGCGCTCGGCGCGGACGACCCGCTGCTGTTCGGCAGCCGGCTCGCCGCCCAGTACGACCTGGTCCGCGACGTGCTGGGCTTCAGCGACACCGAACTCGCCGAGCTGGCGCGGCAGTCGGTGCGCGGCTCGTGCGCGCCGGAGGCCGTCCGCAAGGAGCTGCTGGCGGACATCGACGCCTGGCTGGTGGACGGGCGCAGCGCCGCCTAGAGCTTGACGCCCACCATCACCGGCTCGTTCACGAGCTCCACCCCGAAGACCTCCCTGACCCCGTCCCGGATCTCCCGGGCCAGCGCCAGCAGGTCCTCGGCGGTGGCCGAGCCGCGGTTGGTGAGCGCCAGGGTGTGCTTGGTGGAGAGGGTCGCCGGGCCACTGCCGTAGCCCTTGCCGAAGCCCGCCTTGTCGATCAGCCAGGCCGCCGAGGTCTTGGTGCAGCCCTCCGGGGCCGGGTAGGCGGGGGCGTTCTCGGCGCCCGGGCGGGTGCGGAAGGACTCGTACTGCGCGGCCGTGAGCACCGGGTTGGTGAAGAAGGAGCCGGCCGACCAGGTGTCGTGGTCCGCCGGGTCCAGCACCATGCCCTTGCCGGAGCGCAGCTTCAGCACCGCCTGGTACGCCTCCCCCAGCGGCACCCGCTCGCCCTGCTCGACGCCGAAGTGCTTGGCGACCTCGGCGTACTTGACCGGGGTGGAGAGGCCCGCGTGGTCCGCCAGGGCGAACCGCACCCGCAGCACCACGTAGCGGTCCGGCTCCGCCTTGAAGCGGCTGTGGCGGTAGGAGAACGCGCACTCGGCGTTCGTCAGGGTGACCACCCGGTCGTCGGCGCGGTCGTACGCGACCACCTCGGTGATCGTCTGGGCGACCTCCTGGCCGTACGCGCCGACGTTCTGCACCGGGGTCGCGCCGGCCGAGCCGGGGATGCCGGCCAGGAACTCGACGCCGGCCAGGCCGTGCTCGCGCACCGCGCGGGTGACCGCCTCCGACCACACCTCGCCGGCCGCCAGCTCCAGCACCGCGCCGTCCAGGGCGAAACCGGTGGTGGCGATCCGCAGCACCGTGCCGGGGAAGCCGGCGTCGCCGATCACCAGGTTGGAGCCGCCGCCCAGGACCAGCAGCGGCTCGCCGGCCGCGTCGGCCTCGCGGACGGCGGCGATCACCTCGTCATCGGTGTGGGCGGTCACCAGGCGGCGGGCCGGGCCGCCGAGCCGGAGCGTGGTCAGCGGGGCGAGGGGGGCGTCGTTTTCTACCAGCACGCCCACCAGCGTACGGGTGCGGGGGCGGCCGACCCGCCGCCCCGTGGCCGGAGCCGCCCGTGCTCAGGCCTTGACGGGCTCGGCGGCCTCGGCCTGCCCGTCCTCGGGCTCGGCGGCCTCCGCACGGACGAGAACCGCCCCAAAGACCCGTCGAGCGGGCCTCCGGGGCGGCTGATCAGCGAAGGAGCCGCAGCTCAGGCGAGCCGGACGACCGCCTTGGACATCCCGAGCACCTTCTGCCCGCCGGTGGTGGCCAGCAGGTCGACCTGCACCTTGCGGTCGTCCAGCTTCTTGGCGACCTTGGCGGAGACCTCGACCACCGCGCCGACCCCGTCGTTCGGCACCGGCACCGGACGGACGAAGCGGACGCCGTACTCGACCACCGCGGCCGGGTCGCCGGCCCAGTCGGTGACCACCCGGATCGCCTCGGCCATGGTGAACATGCCGTGCGCGATGACGTCCGGCAGGCCGACCTCCAGTGCGAACTTCTCGTTCCAGTGGATCGGGTTGAAGTCGCCGGAGGCACCCGCGTACTGCACCAGCGTGGCGCGGGTCACCGGGAAGGACTGCGCCGGGAGCTCGGTGCCGACCTCGACCTCGTCGTAGTTGACCGTCATGCCGCTCACTCCCCCGCCTCGTCGGCGGCCCGGGCCACCAGCGTCATGATCGACGTCACCACGTGCTCGCCGCTCTCGTCCGCCACCTCGCCGCGCACGGTGAGCACGTCGTTGCCCGCCAGCGACTTGATGTTGTCGATGGTGATCGCGACCGTCAGCCGGTCGCCGGCCTGCACCGGGCGGGTGTAGACGAACTTCTGGTCGCCGTGCACCACCCGGCTGTAGTCCAGGCCCAGGTCCGGGTCCTCGACCACCTGGCCGGCCGCACGGTAGGTGATCACGAACGGGAAGGTCGGCGGGGCGATCACGTCCCGGTGGCCGAAGGCCTTCGCCGCCTCCGCGTCGGTGTACGCCGGGTTGGCGTCCCCGATCGCGATCGCGAACTCGCGGATCTTCTCCCGGCCGACCTCGTACGGCTCGGTGGGCGGGTAGCTACGCCCGATGAAGGAGGGGTCGAGCGCCATGGCAGCTCCTCGAAACGCGGGTGGATACGAAAAAACTCCGGGCCGCACCCCCGTTGAGGGATGCGGCCCGGAGTAGAAGACCTGAATTCACACAGGCCCGACGCCCTACGACAGGGTCAGCGGGTCTCGCGGTGCGCGGTGTGCGAGTTGCAGCGGGGGCAGTGCTTCTTCATCTCAAGACGGTCCGGGTCGTTACGCCGGTTCTTCTTGGTGATGTAGTTCCGCTCCTTGCACTCCACGCAGGCCAGCGTGATCTTCGGGCGGACGTCGGTGGCAGCCACGGGAGTGCCTTCCTTGGACAACGAATAAGAACACAACAAGAGTAGCCGACCGGGAGTGCGATCTCCCGACCGACTACGCGGGGTAGCGGTGACCGGACTTGAACCGGTGACACAGCGATTATGAGCCGCTTGCTCTACCAACTGAGCTACACCGCCACAGTGATCCGCAGGACAGCCTGAGCTGACTGCTTCTCACCAGAGCCCCCATGCGGAATCGAACCGCAGACCTTCTCCTTACCATGGAGACGCTCTACCGACTGAGCTATAGGGGCGAACGAGGAAGAGATTACACGTTCCGCGCCCAGAGGTGAAATCCGTATCCCGAGGCGAAGACCGCAGGTCGGCGAGGTGGACGGACGACCGATCCAAGGCAGGGTGTTCGACGGGCCCGCGCACCGCGCGCCCCGACCCGATACGACTATTGCCCGCCTCCCGGCGCCCCGCCCCCACGCGCCATAGGCTCGACCCTCATTGACCGGGACACCGGCCGATCCCCACGGAGCCGATCCCGACCGGTCCCCCACCGGTCCCCACTGGGCAGTGCGAGAAGGAGCCGGCGATGGACAGCGCAGCCGCCGACGGGCCGCACTCCGGGCCCGGCCCGGCGGCCAACCCGCTCGGGCACGGCCCGGTCCTGCTGCTCACCCGCGCCCGACTGGCCGACGGACGGGTGGTGGACGTCCGGATCAGCGGCGACCGGATCCAGGCCGTCGGCACCGTCGGCAGCCTCGGCCCGCTGCCCGCCCTGCCCGGCGCACCCACCGTCACCACCGGCGCCCGGATCGACCTCAAGGGCTACCTGCTGCTCCCGGCCCCCGCCGAGGCGCACGCCCACTACGACGCCGCCTTCTCCGCCGCCCTGCCCGCCCCGCCGCCGGAGACCCCCACCGACCTCACCCGCCGGGTCACCGAGGCCGCGCTCACCTCGCTCGGCTACGGCGCCACCGCCCAGCGCACCCACGTCCGGATCGGCGACGTGCACGGGCTGCACCGACTGGAGGCGGTGCTCACCGCCCGGCAGGCACTGCGGGGCCTCGCCGAGCTCCAGGCGGTGGCGATGCCCCGGCTGCTCACCGGCCGGGCCGGCGCGGACGGGCGGGCACAGCTGCGCGAGGCACTCAAGCTCGGCGCCACCGCGGCCGGCGGCTGCCCGGAGCTGGACCCGGACCCGGCCGGGTACGTGCAGCTGCTGCTGGAGGCCGCCCGGGAGGCGGACTGCCCGGTGGACCTGCACACCACCGCCGCCGACGCGGCCCAACTGGCCCGCCTGGCCGGCGCGTTGGCCCCACTTCGGCCGCGGGTGTCGCTCGGCCCGTGTGGGGCGCTGGCCCGGGGCGCCTCCACCGTGTTGGCGACCAGCGGGGTGCGGGTGGTCTGCCTGCCGCAGAACGGCGGGTGCACCGGGCTGGAGGGCCGGGTGACCGGCCTACGGCCGGGCCTGGTGCGGGAGTTGGCCTCGGCCAGGGTGCCGTTGGCGGCGGGCAGCGGCGCGCTGCGGGACCCGTCCAACCCGGTCGGCCGGGCCGATCCGCTGGAGTCGGCCTACCTGCTCGCCGCGGGCGGGGAGTTGGACCCGGACGCGGCGTACGACGCGGTGGCGAACCAGGCCCGGGCGGCGCTCGGGCTGCCGCCGATCCGGGTGGACGCGGGCTTCCCGGCGGAGCTGCTGGCGGTGCGCGGAGACAGTCTGGCCGGGGCGCTCGCGGGCGGGCACAGCCGGCTGGTGGTGCACAGCGGCCGGGTGGTCAGCCGGACCAGCGCGGTGCGGGAGTTCGCGGACACCGTGGCGCTGGCGCTGCCCCGGCAGTCCGACGGTGCGGACGGCTGAGGCCCGTACCGGCGGAATCGAGCACCGGGGCGAGCACGTGTCCGGGACGTCACGTAGCGGCGAAATCAAAGGGGCGCGCGATGTTTGTCGCGCGCCCCTCCCCCACCTGCTGGCCGC
Source organism: Kitasatospora sp. NPDC056531 (assembly GCF_042794375.1). Classification (NCBI taxonomy): domain Bacteria; kingdom Bacillati; phylum Actinomycetota; class Actinomycetes; order Kitasatosporales; family Streptomycetaceae; genus Kitasatospora; species Kitasatospora sp. NPDC056531. The sequence continues at coordinate 106,791 of NZ_JBHTTU010000001.1, forward strand.
CTTGGCGGCGGCTGGAGAGCGGCCCCGGGCTTCCCCCACACGGAGCAGGGCCCGCTCGTTCCGGCACTGACGCTACGCCCACGGAACACCCCGGCCGACCGGCCTTGACGCCCTCCTGTCGCCGGCCGCGCCGCCCTTGACGGTTCGTTGACGCCCTCAGGGCGCGTAGCGCGCCCTCAGGGCACGTAGCGGTACCCGATCCCCGGTTCGGTGACCAGATGGCGCGGGCGCGCCGGATCCCGCTCCAACTTGCGGCGCAGCCCGGCGAGGTAGACCCGCAGGTAGTTGCCTCGTGCCTCCTGGGCCGGGCCCCACACCTCGCGCAGGATCTGCCGCCCGGGCACCAGCCGGCCGGGGTTGGCGAGCAGCAGGCTGAGGATCCGCCACTCGGTCGGGGTGAGCCGCACCGGGCCGCCCGGGCCGGTCACCGTGGTGGCCGCGAGGTCGACGGTGTGGTCGCCGATCACCGGCCGGCCCAGTGGGACCCCGCCTAACGGCCGGCGCAGCACCGCACGTAGCCGGGCCAGCAGCTCGTCCATCAGGAACGGCTTGGTGAGGTAGTCGTCGGCGCCCGCGTCCAGGGCGCCGATCTTGTCGGCGGCGTCGCTCCGGCCGGAGAGCACGATGATCGGCACCGCGCTGTGGCTGCGCAGTCCGCGCAGCACGTCCATGCCGTCGACGTCGGGCAGACCGAGGTCGAGCAGGACGGCGTCCGGGGCGGAGTGCGCGGCCCGGTCGAGCGCCTCGCCGCCGCTGGCGGCGGTGCGCACGGCGTACTGGCGGGCGCTGAGGTTGATCCGCAGGGTGCGCAGCAGGGCCGGTTCGTCGTCGACGATCAGGACCTCGCACCTGTCGGTGATTCGTTCACTTCGGTCACTCATGCGTCCGCCTCGCTTCGCTCAGCGGTCGCTTCGCGAGACACGCACCTCTCGATGATTCGTTCACTTCGTGCACTCATGCGATGGTTCCTCCCCTGGGACGGCTGGCTCGGTGGCGGCGGGCAGGGTGAGCAGCATGGTGGTGCCGCCGCCGGGAGTGTCCTCGACCTCCAGGCTGCCGCCCATCGCCTCGGCGAGGCCGCGGGAGAGCGCGAGCCCGAGGCCGACGCCGGTGGTGTTGTCGGTGTCGCCGAGCCGCTGGAAGGGCAGGAAGACCCGGTCGCGGTCCTCGGGGGCGATGCCCGGGCCGCGGTCGATCACCCGGATCTCGACCTGGTCGGCGTGGTGGCTGGCGGTGACCAGGACGGGCGCGCCGGGGGCGTTGTGGCGCAGCGCGTTGGTGATCACGTTGGCGAGGACGCGTTCCAGCAGCGGCGGGTCGGCGAGCACCGGCGGGGCGCTGTCCAGATCGAGCGGCTGGATCGGCGCGTACGGGTCGGGGAGGCTGTCGAGCGCCCTGGGCAGGATCTCGTCCAGGTGGGTCTCGGTGAGGTGCAGGGTGAGCGCGCCGGCCTGGAGGCGGCTCATGTCGAGCAGGTTGTCGACCAGGCGGGTGAGCTTGACCAGTGACTCGTCGGCGGTGGCGAGGAGTTCGGCCTGGTCCTCGGGCGAGAACTCGACGTCGGGGCTGCGCAGCGAGCCGACCGAGGCGCGGGCGGCGGCCAGCGGGGTGCGCAGGTCGTGGCTGACGGCGGCGAGCAGGGCGGTGCGCATCCGGTCGGCGGCCTTGATCGGCTCGACCTCTGCGGCGACCACGGCCAGCCGGTCGCGCTCCAGCGCGGCGGCGACGTGGGCGGCGAAGGCGGTGAGCACCCGCTGGTCGGCGGCGGGCAGCCGGCGGCCGGTGAGGACCAGCAGGGCGTCGAGGCCGACCGGGACCTCGGTGGTCTCGTGCTGCCCGTCGCCGGCGTCCGGGTGCTCGGCCTCGCTGTGGGCGAGCACCTCGCCGCCGGTGCGGGAGAGCAACGCGACGGCCTGCATGCCGAAGGCCGTCCGGGACTTCTCCAGCAGGGCGGGCAGCGCGTCCGCGCCGCGCAGCACGCTGCCGGCCAGGGTGGAGAGGGTCTCGGCCTCGGCGGTGGCGCGGGCGGCCCGGGTGGTGAGCCGGCCCGCGTGGTCGACCACGGTGGAGACGGCGAGCGCGATGGCGGCGAAGACCACCAGGGCGACGATGTTGTTGGTCTCGCCGATGGTGAGGCTGTGCACCGGCGGGATGAAGTAGTAGTTCAGCAGCACCGAGGCGATGAAGGCGGCCAGCAGGGCGGACATGGCGCCGCCGAGCAACGCGACGATGACCACGCCGAGCTGGAAGATCAGGGCGTCGGTGGTGAGGTTGATGGTGTCGTGCGCCTGCGAGAGCACGGCGGTGAGCAGCCAGGGCAGCACGAGGCCGGCCAGGTAGCCGGCGACGGTGCGGCGCCGGGAGTGGCGCCGGCCGAGCGAGGGCAGTCGGCCGCGGCCGGTGAACTCGTGGGTGACCATGTGGACGTCGATGTCCTCGGAGGCGTCCACGGTGGTCTGCCCGGTGCCGGGGCCGGTGAGGAAGCGGTTGATCCGGCCGCGGCGGCTGGTGCCGAGCACCAGCTGGGTGGCGTCGTGGGCGCGGGCGAAGGCCAGCAGCGCGGTGGGGATGTCGTCGCCGACCACCACGTGGTAGCTGCCGCCGAGGGACTCGACCAGCTGCCGCTGCTGGGCGAGCGCGCCGGAGGAGGCACCGGCCAGGCCGTCGCTGCGGGAGACGTGGACGGCCAGCAGCTCCCCGCCGGCGGCGACGGCGATCCGGGCGGCCCGTCTGATCAGGGTCTCGCCCTCGGGGCCGCCGGTGAGGGCGACCACGACGCGCTCGCGGGTCTCCCAGACCCGGTCGATCTTGTGGCTGGCCCGGTAGTCGCGCAGGCCCTCGTCCACCCGCCCGGCCACCCAGAGCAGGGCGAGTTCGCGCAGGGCGGTGAGGTTGCCGACCCGGAAGTAGTTGGAGAGCGCGGCGTCCACCTTCTCCGCCTTGTAGACGTTGCCATGGGCCATGCGCCGGCGCAGCGCCTGCGGCGCCATGTCGACGAGTTCGAGCTGGTCGGCCCGACGGACCACCTCGTCCGGGACGGTCTCGCGCTGGGGGATGCCGGTGATCTTCTGGACGACGTCGTTCAGCGATTCCAGGTGCTGGACGTTGACGGTGGTGATGACGTCGATCCCGGCGGCGAGCAGCTCCTCGACGTCCTGCCAGCGCTTGGCGTTGCGGCCGCCGGGGATGTTGGTGTGCGCCAGCTCGTCCACCAGGACGACGGCCGGACGGCGGGCGAGCACCCCGTCGAGGTCCATCTCCTCGAACTCGGCGTCGCGGTAGGAGCGGTGGACGCGGGGCAGGACCTCCAGGCCGTCGGCCATGGCCTCGGTGTGGCGGCGGCCGTGGCACTCGATGTACCCGACCACGACATCGGCACCGCGCTGCTGTCTGCGCCGGGCCTCGTCCAGCATCCGGTAGGTCTTGCCGACCCCCGGGGCGGAGCCGAGGTACACCCTCAGCCGGCCCCTGCGGATGCCGGAGCCGGGGGCGAGGTCGCGGGCCATGGGCACTGCTCTTTCCATCATCGGGAGGTGACAGCCGGGAGGTGACGGCCGGGTGGTGCGTGCGCGTGCGGACACGGGGGCGGCCGACCCGGGCTCGGGAGGAATCCTCCCTCGCCCGGGCCGGCCCGGTCATCCGCCCGTGGGTGACGGCGGTGTCTGATGTGACGTCACCGCTCGGTCACTTCTGCTCGCTGATCGCCTTGTTGAGGAGGACGACGTTGACGCCCTCGTCGCCGAGGAACCCGGCGGAGCGGCCCTCGGTGTACTCGTCGACCAGCTTGGCCACCGTCTCGACCGGCAGGTTGCGCTCCTTGGCGACCCGGTTGACCTGCTCCTTGGCGTAGGCCACCGAGATGTGCGGGTCGAGGCCGGAGCCGGAGGCGGTCAGCGCGTCGGCCGGGACGCTCGCCGGGTCGACGCCGTCGAACGCGGCGACGGCGGCGCGGCGGTCGTTGACGGCCTTGAGCAGGTCGTCGCTGTTCGGGCCGAGGTTGCTGGCGCCCGAGTTGTCACCGGCATAGTTGTTGGCGGAGGGCCGGGGCTGGAACCACTTCGGGTCCGGCTTGGGCTCCTCCTTCGGGTCGTCGGGGTTGACCTTGGGCAGGTTGTAGTTCTGGCCGAGCAGGCTGGAACCGATCTGCTTGCCGTCGGACTTCACGATCGAGCCGTTGGCCTTGTCGCTGAACGCGACCTGCGAGATGCCGGTGACCAGCAGCGGGTAGGCGATTCCGAGGATCACCGTGAGCACCAGCAGCGCGCGCAGCGCGGTGAAGTGGGTGCGGACGGTCGTCGGCAGGGGCTTGGACATGGTGTTCTCTCCTTCCCCGCGTCAGTTGAGGCCGGGGATGAACTGGACGATCAGGTCGATCAGCTTGATGCCGACGAACGGCACCACCAGGCCGCCGAAGCCGTAGACCCCGATGTTGCGGCGCAGCAGCGAACTGGCGTCGGACGGACGGTACTTCACGCCGCGCAGGGCGAGCGGGATCAGGCCGATGATGACCAGGGCGTTGAAGATGATCGCCGAGGTGATCGCGGACTGGGGGCTGTGCAGGCCCATGATGTTGAGGTGGCTCAGGCCCGGGTAGACCCCGGCGAACATCGCGGGGATGATCGCGAAGTACTTGGCCACGTCGTTGGCGATCGAGAAGGTGGTCAGCGCACCGCGGGTGATCAGCAGCTGCTTGCCGATCTCCACGATCTCGATCAGCTTGGTCGGGTTGGAGTCCAGGTCGACCATGTTGCCGGCCTCCTTGGCCGCCATGGTCCCGGTGTTCATCGCGACGCCGACGTCGGCCTGGGCGAGCGCGGGGGCGTCGTTGGTGCCGTCGCCGGTCATCGCGACCAGCTTGCCGCCCTCCTGCTCCTTCTTGATCAGGGCCATCTTGTCCTCGGGCGTGGCCTCGGCGAGGAAGTCGTCCACGCCGGCCTCCTCCGCGATCGCCTTGGCGGTCAGCGGGTTGTCGCCCGTGATCATGATGGTCTTGATGCCCATCCGGCGGAGCTCGTCGAAGCGCTCCCGCATGCCCTCCTTGACCACGTCCTTGAGGTGGATCACCCCGAGGACGCGGGCCGGCTCGGCCCCGATCCTGGTGGCCACGACCAGCGGGGTGCCACCGGCCGCGGAGATCCCGTCGACCAGGGTGGAGACCTCGTCGCCGACCGAACCGCCGTTCTCGGTCACCCAGTTGGTGACGGCGCCGGCGGCGCCCTTGCGGACCTGGTGGACACCGTCGGACTCGTCCAGGTCCACACCCGACATGCGGGTCTGGGCGGTGAACGGGACCCAGGTGGCGTGGGTCAGCTCGCCCTGGGCGCGGGCCCGCAGACCGTACTCGGTCTTGGCCAGGACCACGATCGAGCGGCCCTCGGGCGTCTCGTCCGCGAGGGAGGAGAGCTGGGCGGCGCTGGCCAGTTCGTCGGTGCCCACGCCCGGGGCGGGCAGGAACTCGGCGGCCTGGCGGTTGCCCAGGGTGATGGTGCCGGTCTTGTCGAGCAGCAGGGTGTTGACGTCGCCGGCGGCCTCGACGGCGCGGCCGGACATCGCCAGCACGTTGCGCTGGACCAGGCGGTCCATACCGGCGATGCCGATCGCGGAGAGCAGCGCGCCGATGGTGGTCGGGATGAGCGCCACGATCAGGGCGACCAGGACGATCATCGACTGCGGGGCGCCCGCGTAGGTGGCCATCGGCTGGAGCGTGACGACCGCGACCAGGAAGACGATGGTCAGCGAGGCCAGCAGGATGTTGAGCGCGATCTCGTTCGGCGTCTTCTGCCGGGCGGCGCCCTCGACCAGGGCGATCATCCGGTCGATGAACGACTTGCCGGGCTCCGAGGCGATCTTCACCACGATCCGGTCGGACAGCACCTTGGTGCCGCCGGTGACGGCGCTGCGGTCGCCGCCGGACTCGCGGATGACCGGCGCGGACTCACCGGTGATCGCCGACTCGTCCACTGAGGCGACACCCTCGACGACGTCGCCGTCACCGGGGATGATCTGCCCGGCCTCGACCACCACGTGGTCGCCGAGCCGCAGGGAGGTCCCCGGGACCTCCTCCTCGGCCCGGGTGGCGGGCCAGTCGGTGAGCCGGCGGGCGACGCTCTCGGTCTTGGTCTTGCGCAGGGTGTCGGCCTGGGCCTTGCCGCGGCCCTCGGCGACGGCCTCCGCCAGGTTGGCGAAGATCGTGGTGAGCCAGAGCCACACGGTGATGGCCCAGGCGAACACGGACGGGCTGGCGATCGCGGAGACGGTGGTGACCACCGAGCCGACCTCGACCACGAACATCACCGGGTTCTTGACCATCACCCGGGGGTCGAGCTTCTTCACCGCGTCCGGCAGGGACGCGACGATCAGCTTCGGATCGAGGAGGCCGCTCGCCACTCTGTGCGGCGCGGTGGGCTCGGCCTTGTCGGCCGGTACGGGGTTGAGCGTAGGGGTGGACATCAGGAGAGACCTTCCGCGAGCGGCCCGAGGGCCAGGGCCGGGAAGTAGGTGAGGCCGACGACGATCAGGACGACGCCCGACAGCAGGCCCACGAACAGCGGCTTGTGGGTGGGCAGGGTGCCCGGAGTGGCCGGGACCGGCTGCTGCTGGGCGAGCGAACCCGCCAGCGCCAGGACGAAGACGATCGGCAGGAAGCGCCCGAACACCATGCACAGGCCGAGCGCCGTGTCGTACCAGTCGGTGTTGACGGTCAGACCGCCGAAGGCCGAGCCGTTGTTGTTGGCGGCCGAGGTGAAGGCGTACAGCACCTCGGAGAAGCCGTGGGCGCCCGAGTTGAGCATCCCGGCCCGCTCACCCGGCAGGGCCATCGCCACACCGGTACCGACCAGCACGATGGTCGGGGTGGTGAGGATGTACAGCGAGGCGAACTTCATCTCGCGGCCGCCAAGCTTCTTGCCCAGGTACTCGGGGGTGCGGCCGACCATCAGGCCGGCGACGAACACCGCGACGATGGCCAGGATCAGCATGCCGTACAGGCCGGAGCCGGTACCGCCGGGCGCGATCTCACCCAGCATCATGTTGAAGATCGTGATGCCACCGCCGAGCGGCGTGAACGAGTCGTGGAAGGAGTTCACCGCACCGGTCGACGTCAGCGTGGTCGAGGCGGCGAACAGGGTCGACCCGGCGATGCCGAAGCGCTGTTCCTTGCCCTCCATCGCCGCGCCCGCGGCCTGCAGGGCGGTGCCGTGGTGCTGCGACTCGGCGAAGGTCAGCAGAGCCACCGAGGCGACCCAGAACAGACCCATCACAGCGACGATCGCGTAGCCCTGGCGGTTGTCGCCGACCATCTTGCCGAAGGTCCGCGGCAGCGCGAACGGGATCACCAGCAGCAGGAAGATCTCCAGCCAGTTGGTGAAGCCGGTCGGGTTCTCGAACGGATGCGCCGAGTTGGCGTTGAAGAAGCCGCCGCCGTTGGTGCCCAGTTCCTTGATGACCTCCTGGGAGGCCACCGGGCCGCCCGGGATCTTCTGCACGTCGCCGGCCAGGCCGGTGATCTCGTGGAAGCCGTGGAAGTTCTGGATCACGCCGTTGGCCACCAGGACCAGCGCGAACACGAACGCGAGCGGCAGCAGGAGCCGCAGGTTGATCCGGACCAGGTCCACCCAGAAGTTGCCGACCCGGTCGGTCCTGTTCCGGGTGAAGCCCCGGACCAGCGCGGCGACGACGGCGATGCCGACGGCCGCGGAGACGAAGTTCTGCACCGCCAGGCCCGCCATCTGCACCAGGTGGCCCATCGCGGACTCGCCGCTGTAGGACTGCCAGTTGGTGTTGGTGACGAACGAGATCGCGGTGTTCCAGGCCTGGTGGCCGTCCATCTGCGGAACGCCCAGGTTCAGCAGCAGGAAGGTCTGGAGGCGGATCAGGCCGTACAGGAAGAGCACGGAGACGGCCGAGAAGGCCAGCACCGAGCGCAGGTACACCGGCCAGCGCTGATCGGCGTCACCGTCGACGCCGATCAGCTTGTAGATGCCGCGCTCGACTCTGAGGTGCTTGGCGGTGGTGAGGAGCTTGGCGATGTAGTCGCCGAGGGGGCGGTAGCACAGGGCCAGCGCGCCGACGAGGGCGAGGGCCTGCATCCAGCCCGCGAGAGTGGATCCCATGTCAGAACTTCTCCGGGAAGATCAGCGCCACGACGAGGTAGCCGACGAGAGCGACGGCCACGACCAGACCAGCGATGTTCTCGACGCTCATGCGCCCACCTCGCTGCGCTCGGCGGGCGCTTCGCGCAACACGCCCCTGTTGATGGTTCGCTCGCTGCGCTCGTTCACAGCTTCTCCACCCCCCGCGCGATCAGGGCGATCACGGCGAACACGGCGACCGTGACACCGACGTAGATGAGATCGGACATGGGCTCCACCAGCGTGGTTCGGGAGATGCCGCAAGCGGGCCGGAGGCCTCGCGCGGCACCGGCGGACGACCGGCAGATGCAGCAAACCAGCCGTCCAGGGCGCGTTAGGGGGCCCTGACGCCCTCCATACGGGTGAAAGCTGGTCGTTGACGCGACCTTGACGCTTGCTTCACCGGGCCGAGACCGTCGTAATCGGGCCGATATCCACGGCCTGGCCTGGGAACGCGTCGGGCGTGTTCACAGCGGGTCCGTGCACGCCTCGGAGCAGCCGCGAACCCTCCCGATCCCGGTCACATCCGCATCCGCAGCCGGCAGACCACCGCGTCGGTGTGCCGGCGCAGGGCGCGGTCGATCACGGCGCCGCGCCGGTTCTGCAGCGCCCGCTGGAACCAGTGGGCGGGCTCGACCTCGGGGATCAGCACGGTGAGCCGGTCGTAGGCGTGCTCCTCGCCGAGCCTGTTGACGAACTCGGCGATCGGCAGGCCTAGGCGCCGGTGGTCCTCCGGTATCTCCAGCAGGGGCACGCCGGGCTGCCACAGCTCCCAGTCCCGGCGCAGCGCCTCGGCGTCGGCCGACTCGTGCACCACGGTGACCGCGAGCACCTCGTCGCCCAGCGACAGCGCCGCCGACAGGCCGTCCCGGGTGAGCCGGGTGATCGCCGTCACCGGGACCACTACCAGGCTGCGCTGGCGGGTCACCGCGCCCGGCACCCGGCCGAGCTCCAGGCGCTCGCCGATCCGCTCGTAGCTGCGGTGGATCGCCTCGAACAGCACCACCAGCAGCGGCAGGGCCACCACGATGCCCCAGGCGCCCTCGGTGAACTTGGTGCCGGTCACCACGAGGGTGGCGACGCCCGTCAGCAGCGCGCCGAAGCCGTTCAGCGCGGCCTTCCACTGCCACCCGGCCGGGCGGTTCAGGAGCCAGTGCCGGACCATGCCGACCTGGCAGATGGTGAAGCCGACGAAGACGCCGATCGAGAAGAGCGGCACCAGGCTGTTGACGTCACCCCCGGAGCCGACCAGCAGCGCGGCCGACACCGCGGCGAGGAACAGCACTCCGTACCGGTACACCTGGCGGTCGGCGCGCAGCGCGAACACGTGCGGGAGGTGGTTGTCCCGAGCCAGCAGGTCCATCAGCACCGGCAGACCGCCGAAGGAGGTGTTGGCGGCCAGGCCGAGCAGGACCACGGTGGCGAACTGGACGACGTAGAAGCCGGCGCCGTGGCCGAGCGAGGCGTCGGCGAGCTGGGCGAGCACGGTGACGCCCTCGACCGGCTGGAGGTGGAAGCGGCCGATCAGCACGGCCAGGCCGATCAGCATCACGCCGAGCAGGGCGCCGAGCGCGACCTCGGTGTGCTGCGCCCGCTTCACCCGCGGGGTGCGGAAGGAGGGGACGGCGTTCGCCACCGCCTCGACACCGGTCAGCGCCGAGCAGCCGGCCGCGAAGGCCTTGAGCAGCAGCAGCGCGCCGACCGCGGTGGCGTTCTCGGCGAGCACGGAGGCGTGGCCGGCGGCGGCCTCGGTGCTGGCCGGGGCGTCCCGGAACAGGCCGGCCACGATGATCGCCAGGATGGCGAGGACGAAGACGGCGGTCGGGATCATGAACCAGCGCGCCGACTCGGCGATGCCGCGCAGGTTCACCGCAGTGACCAGGGCGAGCACGCCCAGGCAGAGCCAGACCCGGTCGTCGTACAGGCCGGGGACCGCGGAGGTGAGTGCGGCGACGCCGGCGGTGACCGAGACCGCGACGTTCAGGATGTAGTCGATCACCAGCGAAGCGGCCGCGGTCAGCGCCGTCCGGCGGCCCAGGTGCGCCTTGGCGACCGCGTAGGAGCCGCCGCCGTCCGGGAAGGCCGCGATCACCTGCCGGTAGGAGGCGACCAGCACCGCGAGCAGCACGGCGATCGCCACCGTGACCGGGAGGGTGAAGCCCAGCCCGTACGAACCGGCGGCGGCCAGCACCAGCACGATCGATTCGGGGCCGTACGCGACCGAGGCCATGGCGTCCAACGAGAGCGCCGCCAGTCCGCCGAGCGCGCTGAGCCGGTGGCGCTCGTCACCCGCGCCGGTATCGGGCGGTTCGTCGGCCGTCACGGCCGGGGTGGAGACGGCGCTGGACATCGGACGGGACCTCCGCAGTCGGTAGTTGCTCCGAATCCTGCGGTCCGCGCGCCCGACGCTCCCCCGGCCCCTACGCGTTCCTGACGCCGCCACGAGCGCCTTTGACGCGCTCTTGACGCGGTTGCCGTCGCGGCGGGAGGGGCGGTTGGCGGGGGTGGGCGAGCCGTTGTCCCGGCGGGCGCCGGTTGGGAAGACGATCAGCTCAGTCGAAGGACTCCCACCCCCGGCCTCCCACTCTGCTGCCTACCCTGGGCAATTGCAAGCAATGTGCAATAACTGCTGCCGCTCGGCGCCGGGGTAAACGAAACAGCCCCTGATCTGCGTTTCCGCAGATCAGGGGCTGTTTTCTATCCTGTGGCTGGTGCAGGGTTCGAACCTGCGTAGCTTGCGCGACAGATTTACAGGCCGCTGACCAGGCGGGCGCTGACCAGGCAACTCCCGATCCTAGGCCGGATCTGGTCCGCGCCTGGTCCGGATCATGGTCTCGACGGCCCCCTGCCACCTCACCTCCGCGAGCACCTGAAGGGCCGCGTCGGGCAGCGATCTTCGCTGCCCGACGCGGCCCTTCTGTGTCTCAGCTCACGCCCCGCCGGCCGGACCGCCGACGCCGAGGTCCAGCCGGGCCTGAGTGTGATAGGCGTTGAGCAACTCGACCAGGACAGGGGTGGTCGACACCGCAGTGTGCTCGCGGGCGGCAATCTCGGACTCCCATAGCACGATGTTCACCGCCTTCGCCGCCTCCACGGCGGCCGGACTCGCGAGCAGCACGAGCGTCTCGAAGAGCGCCGATCGCTGGATCTCCGCCTGCTCCATCGTCGCCAGGAACTCCGCCCGCACCGTCGAGCCCGCCTCAGCCTGTCTGGCCCGCTTGGCGACCGCGTCGATCTCCTTCACGCAGGTCGCGTACTGCACGTAGGTGTCGAGCTTCCGCTCGTCCCACCGCGCGGCCATCAGCCGCCGATGCTTGGTCCGCTCCGCCCACCCGGTGGCCACGAACGAGGTGAGCGCACCCAACAGGACGCCCACCAGCGTGACGATCTGAGTAATCACCACCCAAAACCTACCGAGTGCGACCACCCCTGGGAAGAACAACGCCCAACACAGCGAAATCGCTACAGAGGCTTCCCGGCTGTGACCGGAGCCGAGGGCGAAGGGTGAACGTCGTTTACTAGCCGATTTGGTGGTGATGCGCTATGCCTTCACTCCTGTGATGTTGGTGAAGGCGGCTGTTCCTGAGTAGCCGATGAGGAATCCGATGAGCAGTCCGCCCCAGAAGTCCTCGACAGTTACGAAGGATTGGGCCTCGGACTTACGTGCGGAGAAGATAATGGCGGCCCAGCTCAGGATTACTGAGAGGAGCAGCGATGCCACGGAGATGCCAAGTCGGGCTGACGCCATGGCGTCCAAGGTTCCCGCGTTCTGCAGCGAGCGCGCGGCGCTCCCGACCGCCCCTCCCGCGACGCCACCGAGCATGACGTTCCGAAGCGCAGATTTCACCGGCACCGTGAACGACGTGGTGTTGGAGAATATCCGTCGGCGTGGGCGCTCCTGATCGCTCCCCGCAGCAGCTGGGGCGGTAGGGCCCTCGGAGCCCGCGACCGAGGGCTCTAGAGCGTAAATGACTGTCAGTTGCAGGTGATACTTCGCCGGGATGAAGAAGGGGCCCTTGTTGGTTCCCAGACGGATGGTCCATACATCCGTGCAGCCAGGTTCAAGGGCTGCGCCGTCGGGGAGCGAGCCGATCAGCTTTACGCGCTCGCTCGCGTCTCGCATCTTGATATTTACCGTGCTATCCATGGAGTTGACACGGACATTTCTGAGAAATCCCTCCAGGTTGACGGTGCCGTCGCGGGAGTCGATTTCAACCTGAGATTCAATCTTCGCCCACGACAACCTGTTCTGCGCTTCCAGGTCACTAACCTGATCCTCGATGCGCCGACGCTCGGAGGTAGCAGACTCCCCCAGATCCGCCAACTTCTCCCGGAGATTCCGTATCTCTTTATCTCGCTTTAGGATCTGCTTGATAACCTTCCTTTCCTGGCGCCGCTCCCGCCCCTGTTTGTCTGGTTCCTCGGGGAGATTTGGGCGCCACAGAAGCTGCGTAGGAAGGCTCAACTCCACCGAGTCGATCCAGGCGGGCAGGGCGAACGGGTTCTTGATATGGAGGTAGACCGTGAAGTCTGTGCCCGAGTAGACCTCGGGCACGGAAAGGTCAACTGACAGATCAAGCAAGCCAAGTTGGGCCGATGGCACCTGGTCAGATGTCGTCACCGGGCCAAGGTAGCCCCGTGCCGGTCTTCAAGTTGGCGCTTTCGGATACTGACCTCGGCGCTTCGAGGTGATGGCGGCGGCAGGTCGAGGGAGAGGCCGGTGCCGGAGAGGAAGCCGTCAAGGACGATCTGCTGGCGACGATCCCAAGCGCGAAAGGACGGGGTCCGGTGATGCGCTGCCGACCCCGACCTTCGCGCGACAGCCCAGCGTGTCAGCTCAAGGCGCCAGCAATGAGCCGCATGGAGTCCACGATCACCACGGCGCCGGCGGCGGCCAGCTTGGCACCCTTCCCCGGTTTGTTGGCGTAGCCAATCGTCGGGACGCCGGCAGCCTCCCCGGCCTCGACGTCGCGGGCCGCGTCCCCGATGAAGATGCAGTGCTCCGGCCTGGTGCCCGCGGCTTCCATAGCCTCGAACAGGAGGCGCGGGTTCGGCTTCATGGACGAGGGGTCGCCTGGGGCGCGCCCGAAGACGCCGGCCACGTAGTCGCTGAGGCCATGCTCGGCAAGGTAGGCCTCGATTGCCTCGCCCGCGTTGTTGCTGACCACCGAGACCAGCCGACCGGAGCGGGCAGCAGCACACAGAACCGATTCTCCGCCTGGGGTCGGGCGGGCTACCCGAACAGCGTCGGTCTCCAGCGCGGCCAGCGCGGCGTCCGCGCTCTCCGTGAGATCGGGCCGGGCATCCGAGACCAGCCGGAGCAGGGCGAGCGGGTCGGTCTCCTCCTCCGCCCCGGCCGGGGCCTGCTCGCCGGCAGCGAGCAGGCCCTCACGGAGGCGGCGCGCGACCTCCGGGGCAGGGAGGCCGGCGAAGACCGAGCACACCGGACCGTCGAAGTCGAGGAGTACGTGCTTCACCGGCCGCAGCACGTCGGCGAGTTGCTGAGGGGTGGTGGTCATGGCTGCCGCTCGTAGGCGATCGTGCTCCACACGCTGTCGAACCACATCTGGGCTTGCTGGACATACTGCGATCCGAGCGAGGCGTCGTCCGGGCCGGCGGCGTGGTGGAACAGGGTGGTGTCCTTGCCGGTCACGTCGTAGAAGGTGTGGGTCGTGTCGTCGATCGACACGGTGCGCTCGCGGAGCGGGTAGAACCCGAAGAACGCCTCCGACCGGTTCAGGATGTACAGCTTGAACAGGCTGGACGCCCGGTGCACCTTGACCTGAACGCTCGCCTTCTGGACGAGCCCCAGCTCAGCGAGCATCTCCACCGAGTGCGCGATCCCGCCGGCGTTCGTCAGGGCGATGTTGCGCGCGCGCTGCCGGAGGGCGGCCTCGTCCTGGAGCCCGTCTACCAGGACCGGAACCGCCATGGGCGCCGTGGTGTCCGGCAGTAGCAGGCGGACCGTGATGGATTCCGGCGCCAGCCGGCCGGAGCGGACCTTGTCGAGCGGCTCCTGCAGCGCGTTGTGAAGGGTCTCGCTGGAGAACCCGGCGAAGTCGAGGGTCACCTGCTGCTGCTCGAAGGCCGCCTCCAGGTGCGGCCGCAGCCCGACCGGCCGAGAGGTGCGCTCCCGCACGAACGAGCCGCTCCCCTGCCGGGTCACGATCAGCCCCTCGGTGCGGAGCAGGTCGAGCGCCTTGTCCACCGTGCCGCGCGCCACGCCGAAGTGCTTCGCCAGCTCGGGGCCAGAGGGGAGCTTGTCGCCGGTCTCGAAGCCCGGCTTCTTCGTGAGGATCGAGGCCCGCAGAGAGCTACCGACCTGCTGATACGGGGGGCGAGAGTCATCCGGGTCTAGGGCCATGGGCCAATGCTAGGGGAGGTGCCCAACAGGCGCGAGAAACCCAACTCCCTTGACCTGCCTAAGCAGGTTGTCTATGTTGTGAGTGCCGCACCGAGTGAGACAGGGGCGACACGGAGGGGCCTTCTTTGGGCTGCTCTGAGCTGCACAAATGCGCCTATGGGGATAGGCGAAGAGGCCCGGGACAGATCGGGCCGAGGTCGACCGCGCCTTGGCATGCGGATGGCATGGGCCGAAAGGTCCGCGTCTGCCCTGAAAGACGCACCCCCCCCGCCAGCTCGCCGCTGAACTCCTCGGCGCCGGACCGGCGCGGCCTCAACGAACGAGTGTCTTTGGTCCCCGATCCGTGCCGCCTGAGGCGGGTCGGGGGTCATGGCTGCTCGTGACGTGACGAGTAGCTGGCCCTGAATTCGGGGCCGCCGCGCTTTCCTTGGCCGGGCGCGCGGCAGCCCCTGGGGCCCACCTCCCACTGGAAGAGGTAGACCCGTGAAGTCGATTGTTGCAGGTCAACATGCCTTGGACTCCAAGGAGTTCGCGGAGCTGGCGTTGGGCGTGGACGAGGAGCTGTTCGCCGGCGTGCCCGGCGAGTCGGCGGTCGAGCGCCAGGCCCGGTTGGACGTGGCGTACGCGGTGCTGGCGGACCTGCGCCGGGAGGACCCGGAGCTGGCCGCCTACGCCGAGCGGCTGCTGAAGATGGCGCCGGTGCCGCTGCGGTTCCCGGCGGTCGTTCGCCGCATGGCGAGCGTCGAGCGGGTGGCCGCGTGACGACCATGGCCGCGCCGGCGGCCGTTTCAGCCCCGCCCGCCGCCGCTTCAACCACACGGCCCGCCGCTTCAACCGCGTCGGCGACGACCCCCGGCGCGCTGATGCTGGGGCTGACGATCCTGGCTGCGGTCGGTGGCACGGCACTCGCGGGGATCGGGTTCTGCGGCTCCTACGCCGCGCTGCGGGACCTGGGTTTCAGGCACGGCTTCGGGGACTTCAGCTACGCGTTCCCGGTCGGTGTGGACGCCGGGATCGTGGCCCTGCTCGCGATGGATCTACACCTGATCCGCAAGGGCACCCCGTGGCCGATGCTCAGGTTGCTGGCCCACGGTTTCACCGCCGCGACGATCTACTTCAACGCCGCTTCCGCCGGGCCGCTGCTGAAGAACCCGACCGGCACGGCGATGCACGCGGTCATCCCGATCATGTTCGTCGCGGTGGTCGAGGCCGGGCGACGCCTGGCCATCCGGATCACCCGGATCGAGGCCGGCCACCAGAGCGACGGGGTGCCGCTGAACCGGTGGCTCCTCGCCCCATGGCCGTCCTTCAAGATGTACCGGCGGATGCGCCTGAACGGCATCGCCTCCTACGAGCGGGCGGTCGCGCTGGAGCGGGAGCGGCTCGTCTACCGGGTGATGCTGGAGCGCGAGCATGACGGGGACTGGCGCAAGGCCCCCGCTGACCAGCGCCTTCCGCTCACCATGGAGCGCTTCGGGCTGAGCGTGGACGAGGCCCTGGCCCTGCCGATGGAGGCCGAGGAACGTGCCCGGCTGCGGGCCGAACGACAGGCCGCGTTCGAGGCCGAGATCGAGGCCCGCGCCGAGGCCCGGGCCGCCGACGCCCAGATCTCCAGCCTGCGCACGGCGGGTCGGGTCGAGGCGGCCGGGTACGAGGTCGGCGCCGAGACCGCCGCCGCGCGTGCCCAGGCCCAGGCCCGGTCGCTGGCCGCCGGCCGGGAGGCGGAAGCCGCCGAACGGCTCGACCAGGCCGAGGAGGAGCTGAAGGCCGCCGCCGCCGAGCAGGAGGCCGCCGAGGCCCGCCAACGCGCCGCTGAAACCGACCGGACTGCCGCTGAAACGGAGCAGGCCGCCGCTGAAACCCGGCGCCGTGCCGCTGAAACGGACCGCGAGGCGGCGGCTGTCGAGCGGGCCCGGGCCGAGGATGAGGAGGCCACTCAGTCCGCCCGTCTGAGCGCGGCTGAAACGACGAAGGCTGCGGCTGAAACGGAGGAGGCTGCCGCTGAAGCGGGCCGCCGCGCGGCCGAAGCCGAGCGCGACGCGGCCACCGCCAAGCGCACCCAGGCCGACACCGAAGAGGCTGCCGAGGCGGCCCGGTTGCGTGCCGCTGAAGCCCACCAGCGCGCGGCTGAAGTCGAGCTGCGCGCGGTTGAAATGGAGGACGAGGCGAAGCTGACGCCCTCCGCCCGGGCCACTCGCAAGGTCGCCCGGATGATCCTCGCCGATGGCGCCGGCAACCCGGACGCCGTCGATCTCCAGACCATCGCCGAAGCGCTCGGTGTCTCCCTCGCCACCTCCTCCGGGCGCCGGGCCGAGGCCGCCGAACTGCTCGCCTCCGGCTACAACCCCGCCGCGCTGACCATCTGACCAGCACAGGAGGCCTCCATGGGCAAGAAGCTCGCCGACGCCATCGAGCGCGACAACCGGCTGGAGGAGGCTGGCATGCACGGCGACGACCGCCGCACCTGCTGGGCCCACCAGTGCTGGGCCGAGGACTGCGCCGACGACCCGATGCACACCAACCCCAGCCCCCTGAACTGAAGCTGCCCATCTCCACAGCACCCCCTGCCGGTTCGGCTTCCCCTAACCCTGCACACGGAGGGCAGTGTCATGACCCTGACCAGAACCCCGCTCCCCATCCCGCCCATCACCAACGAGGACCGCGCCCACGCCGCCGGCGCCGCCGCTCGCCTGCTCACCCGTCTCGTCGGTGCGAAGGGCGGTGCCCGATGAACACGCACAAGGAGGTGCCCGGCCTCGGCATCGCCCGCCTCGACGGCGGCGGCCTCGCCTACCGCCTGGCCGAGCCCGTGACGACCGACGACGTCTGCGGCCTGGCCCGCCAGCAGTGGTGTCGCCGCCTGGAGGTTTCCGACGCCTCCAGCGACGGACGGCGTCCCGCCCAGTTCCGCGCGATCTGCGAGCTGGACGGCGAGCCGTTCGTTCTCGTCGGCCGGATCGGGGAGGGCGCCTGATGTTCGGCATCGGCAAGAAGCAGCCCACCGAGTCCCAGCCCAAGTCCCGCCAGCAGCGCAGGGCGAAGGCCGTACGCAAGGCCGACCGTGCCGGAAACGCCGCGATCGATGCGCTCCCCACCAGCCGCTCCATCACGAACTGGCGGCACACCCCGGACGCCTCCCGGCGCTCCTCCTGACCTTCCCCGGGCCCGGCCTCCCCGGCCGGGCCCCTACCTGGAGAACTGACCATGGACTGGCTCCTGAGCCTGCTCTACCCGATCCTCGCGGTCGGTGCCGGCGTCGCCGTGTGGCTCCTCCGCCGGGAGGAGAACCGGTGAGCTACGACCAGATCCCCCAACTGCCCGCCGACCACCACAAGGCCGTCGACTGGGACCGCGTCAAGCGCGCGACCCGTCTGCAGCACCCGGTCCGCACCGCCGCGACCCTGTGCACCGGCGCCGTCCTCGGCCCCTGGTGGACCAGCTTCGCCGCGATGCCCCTGATCGGCCTCTACGGCCCCCGCGCCGCCATCGGCCTGACCTTCATGACCGGCGTGTACGCCTCGGTGGTCATGACCAATGGCCGTATCCGCCCCATCGTGCGGCGCCTGGCCGCCGTCGCCCTGGTGACCGCGATCAGCGGCACCCTCTACGCCGCCCCCGTCCGCGACCTCATCGTCGCCTGGATCATGGAGAGCTGATCGATGGACCTGATCGACTTCACCCACGTCGTCACCCGCGCCGGGGCCGCTATGGGCTTCGCCACCATGGCCGTGACCGGCATGACGCTCTACTACTCCAACGGCCGGACCCTGGCCGTGCTGAAGCGCCGCACCACCTGGCTGCCCTGGGCCGGACCCGCCGCCACCATGGTCCTGGCCAGCTCCGTGACCGGCGGCCTGGTCGGCAAGATCTCCGGGGGCTTCACCGGCACCGGGAACAAGGCCGGGCAGGCGGTCGGCCACGTCGGCATCGGCCAGGACGGCGCCGGCGCCGTCGACGTCTCCGCCGGCGAGGTCCTGGGCTACTCCGGCTCCTGGATCGTCCTGGTCCTGGTCGTCGGCGTCGGCCTGTTCATCTACTTCGCCAAGAGCTGGAAGGAACGGGCCCTGGCCCTCTCCGGCGCCCTGACCGGCGCCACCTGGGGCATCGCCTCCTCCATCGGCGGCTGGGCCGCGATGCTCGGCGTCCCGCTGGTCTCCTGGATCGGCGAGCAGGTGATCGGCTGATGGCCGGGCCCACCATCGTCCGCACCCAGCGCGGTGCCCAGCACATCGCGCTGTTCCTCGCCCACTGGGCCGGTGGCCACACCGTGTCGGAAGAGGAGATCATCCGGCGCATCGTCAAGGCCCGCCAGGAGGCCCACGCCACCGCCGTGGCCGAGGCCAGCCGCCAGGCAAAGACCGCCCACAAGCAGGCCACCCGGCTCCGCCGGTCCGCCGACGAGAACGGCGGCCTGGTCCCGGCCCAGATGACCGCGCTGGCCACCGCCGACTTCGAGGCCCGGCGCCACGACGCCGCGCTAAACGCGTTGGGCGAGTTCACCGTGCCGGTACTCGACCCGGGCCACGTGAAGCACCGACGCCACCGGATCGCCACCTGGCGGTGCGCGATACTCGCGTCACCGGTCGCCGGGATGCTGACCGCCTCATGGATAGTCAGCGGCAACGTGTTCCTGTTCAGCGTGCTCGGGGGAGTCGGCGCCTGCCTGGCACGCGGGGACAAGCCGTTCAACCTCGTCGTCCGCGCGGTGCCGGCCGAACTGGTCGCCGCGACGCCGCTCGTGCTGCCGATCGCGTCCGCCAACGTGGTGAAGCCGGGAGAGGAACCGGAGTCGGCGCCAGTACCGGTCGACTCCGGGGAGTGGCGCGACGAGCTCCGCCTCTACGTCGAGCACGCCGTCGCCCACGCCGACCTCCAGGGCCGCGCAGGCGTCCACGTCGTGGACCTCCTCAACGGCCTCCAGGAGTCCGGCCGCTACCTCGGCTTCACGAAGTCGAGCTTCCCCGCCAAGCTCCGCGACGCGGGTCTGCCCGTCACCGGGATCAGCATCAAGGGCGACAACCAGCTCGGCGTCCGGTGCGACCAACTCACCAAGGCGCTCGGCCACTCCCCGCGGCTACCCGCCCACCTGGTCCCCGACCTGACCCACGACGAGCCCTCGATCGCGGGGGAGGACGCCCCCTTCCAGAGCCCCTCCCTCGCCACTCGGCAGACCGCCTAGACGCACTAGACGCGCAGGTCAGCCATCTAGCGACTACGTCTAGCCCCAGATCTAGCCCCTCCCCGGAAGGGGATGTGGATCACCACGAAAGCCGCCCCGCAACGGCGGCCCCTGACACCCC
Source organism: Kitasatospora sp. NPDC056531 (assembly GCF_042794375.1). Classification (NCBI taxonomy): domain Bacteria; kingdom Bacillati; phylum Actinomycetota; class Actinomycetes; order Kitasatosporales; family Streptomycetaceae; genus Kitasatospora; species Kitasatospora sp. NPDC056531. Next base: position 126,584 of record NZ_JBHTTU010000001.1, read on the forward strand.
CTCACAGGCCCGGCGGCGCGGCCCCGCGACGGCCGCCCCGCCGGGCTTCCCGATGAAAGGCACCACTGTGTACGACGACTACGACGAGTACGACGCCGCCGACTGGGCGCCGGGCGAGTGCGACCACTGCACCGGCGGTGAGCCCGTCGACACCCCGCTCGGGCTCATCTACTGCGCCTGCCAGATCGGCCAGGGCGCCACCCCCGAGAACTGCCTCTGTGGCCCCGAAGGCGACTGACCGACACAGCACAAAGCCCCGCAGCAACCGCCGACCTTGCCGGGTGACAGCCGGTTGCTGCGGGACCAATCCGATCCCTCTCAGAGACCAGAGGACTCCAGCATGCCCGGAAACACCACCGCGCCGCAGCCCCGCTGCGAGGCCGCCCACCTCGGCGACGCCAGCCCCTGCGAGGGCCCGCGTGACGCCGTGACCGTCCTCGACCGGCACGGCGACGCCGCCAAGGCCTGCGTGCACCACGGCATCCGCCTGTACGCCAGCCTCATCGACCCCCGGGTCCACCCCGGCAGCGTCCCCGGCGCGGCCATCGAGGTTTACAAGCGCGCCCAGACCACCTCCGCGTTCGCCTGGCTCGACCACCACCAGCTCCCCAACGAGGAGGAGCGGTGACCGAGAACTCCCTGAACGTGATCCCGTTCCGGCCGGAGCCCGTCGAGGTGAAGGCCGCCGAGCAGGCCGTCATCGGCGCTGCCCTGCTCGACCCCGCCCAGATCCCGGCGTTGGCCGCCCAGCTCGGCGACCCGAGCGCGTTCTACCACCCCGCGCACGAGACGATCTGGCGCGCCATCACCCGCATGGCCAGCGGTGAGCGGCCGGTCGACCCGATGCTGCTGGCCGGTGTCCTGCGCGCCCAAGGCGACCTGGGCCGCATCGGCGGGCCCAGCTACCTGCACACCTGCATCGAGGCGACCCCCACCGCCGCCAACGGCGACTACTACGCCGAGATCGTGCGCCACGCCGCCGAGCGCCGCCGCATCGGCACTGCCACCAGCCGCCTGGCCCACATGGCCATGGCCGGCGAGGACCAGGCCGACCTGGACGCCGTCCGGACTGCTGCCCTCTCCATGCTCGCGGACCTCGCTGCCGGAGACACCTGGCTCGATCCCGTCCCGCTCGGCTCCCACGGCGCCTTGCCCATCTTCCCCGTCCAGGCCCTGCCCGGGTGGGTCGGCGCCTACGTCGAGGCGGTCGCCGAGTTCACCCAGACCCCGCCCGACGCGGCCGCCACCATGGCGCTCGCCGCGCTCTCGACCGCTGCCGGCGGCCGGGTGAACGTGGAGATCCGGCCCGGCTGGCGCGAGCAGTCGAACCTCTACCTGACCTGCGCGATGCCCCCGGCCAGCCGCAAGTCCGACGTGTTCGCGTTCACGATGGGCCCGGTCTACAAGGTCGAGGCGGAGCTCCAGGCCGGCGCCAGGACGGTGATCATCGAGGCCGAGACCGCCAAGGACGCCGCGCTGGCGGAGGTCGACGCCCTGATGGCCAAGGCCCGCAAGAACCCCGACCTCGACCGCACCCGGCTCATCGCGGAGATCTCCGCCGCGAAGATGCTCGCCGAGGAGATCACCGTCCCGCCGAGCCCGCGGCTGACGCTGTCCGGGGACATCACCCCGGAGACCGTTACCAGCCAGCTCGCCGTCCACCGGTGCCTGGCCGCGCTCTCCCCGGAGGGCGACCTGTTCGACAGCATGGTCGGCCGCTACAGCAGCAAGCCGAACCTGGGGGTGTTCCTGCAGGCCCACAAGGGCGAGCGGCTCCAGTCCGACCGGATCACCCGCGAGCAGCCCACGGTCGACAAGCCCGCCCTCACCATCGGCGTGACCCCGCAGCCCGCCGTCCTCCAGGAACTCGGCACCGCCCCCGGAGCCCGCGACCGGGGCCTGCTCGCCCGCTTCCTCTACTCCCTGCCGCCCTCCAACCTGGGCTACCGCAAGGTCCGCACCGCCCCCATCCCCGACAAGGTGGCGAACGCCTACGACCGCAACCTGACCCGCCTGCTCCGCGCCATGACCGACCTCACCGAACCCGTGGCCGTGCTCATGGACCAGGCCGCCGACCTCGCGATCGAGCGCCTCCAGGAGCGCGTCGAGGTGCAGCTCCGGCCCGACCAGCCGCTCTCCCACATCAAGGACTGGGCCGGCAAGTTGGTCGGCCACATCGCGCGAATCGCCGTCCTGCTCCACCTCGCCGACCACATCGCCTCCGACCGGGACAGCAACGCCTGGCGTGCCGGCCTGGAGGCCGCCACCGTCGACCGCGCCGCCGAGATCGCGGACTACTACACCGCCCACACCCTCGCGGTCTTCGACCTCATCGCCGCCGACCCCGCCACCGAGGACGCCCACGCGCTCCTCCAGTGGCTCCAGCGACCGAAGAAGGACGGCACCCACCGCACCCACATCAAGGCCCACGACGCCGTCGCGTCGTCCCGGCGGTTCAAGAAGGTCGCCGACGTCGAACCCGCCCTGCACCTGCTGGAACAGCACGGCTGGCTTCGCACCGACCAGCCCACCGCCAGCGGCCAGCGCGGCCGCCCCCAGGCCGTCACCTACCGCGTCCACCCGACCGTGAGCACCCTCACGGTCCCGGACACGACCGCGTAATCGTCAGGGATGTCAGGACAAAGCCCTGACCAGCCCAATCGCCACCAGGCGGCCTGTCAGGGACCGTCAGGGCATTCAGGGATAACCGAGATCCCCTGACAGCCCTGACAACCCCTGACGCCCCGACAGGGGCGATATCTGCAGGTCAGCGAGTTCCCCTGACATCCCTGACGCTTTCCACCCTCCGCATCCGCCCGCGAGAGGGCTCGCAACACTCCGCAAGCATCATCCACACCCACAGCAGGAGACTTCGCCATGCCCAAGCGCGAACTGCTCAAGCTCGCCGTCGTGCTCGCCGAACTCGGGATGTCCCGTGCCGCCTTCTACCGGATGCGCGCCCGGGGCAAGGGCCCGCGCCTCATCAAGCTCCCGAACGGTCAGGTCCGAGTCGACCGGGCCGACCTGAACGCGTGGCTCGACTCCTGCGAGGTGGCCGCCTGATGCCCACCTCCTACAAGGTCACGTTCTGGGACCACCGCCACCGTCCCGACCGCCGCAAGCCGTGGATGGTCCGGTGGACGGTGAATGGCCGGGAGTTCTCCGAGTCCTACCTCACGAAGACCCAGGCGGACGGCCGGAAGGCCGAACTGCTCGTCGCAGCGGCCTCCCACCAGCCCTTCGACACCGAGACGGGCCTCCCGCTCGCCGAGCTTCGCAAGCGCCAGGAGGAGCAGAACTCCGTTACCTGGTACCAGCACGGCCGGAACTACGTCGAGGCCCGGTGGGACGGCGCCCCGGCCAAGACGCGGACGACGTGGGCCGACGCCTTGGCGAGCGTCACGTTCGAGCTGGTCAAGAGCAAGACCGGGATGCCCGACAAGCTGCTCGTGCGGCGCGCGCTGTACGGCTGGGCCTTCAACGTGAACCGATGGACCGATGAGCCGCCGGTCGAGGTCGCCAAGGCGTTGGCTTGGGTCGCTCGGAACTCGGTGGACGTGTCCGAGCTGGCGGACCCGAAGATGGTCCGCCGCCTGCTCGCCGCCCTCTCGGTGAAGCTGGACGGCACCAAGGCCGCCGCCTCCACCACGCTCCGGAAGCGCCGGATCCTGAACCACGTCCTGGGCCGTGCCGTCGAGGACGGCCTTCTGACCGCCAACCCGCTGCCGTCGGTGCAGTGGCAGCCACCCCGAGCCGAGGAGGAGGTCGACCCCGAGTACGTCATGAGCCCCGAGCAGGCCGCCGCGATGCTGGAGGCCGTCGGCCGGCAGGGGAGGCGCGGGCCGCGGCTGGTGGCGTTCTTCGGGTGCATGTACTACGCGGGCATGCGTCCGGGTGAGGTGGTCCACCTCCGCAGGGACCGGTGCGTCCTGCCGGCGGAGGGTTGGGGAAAGCTCAACCTCAACGGGAACAGCCCCCGCGTCGGGTCGTCCTGGACCGACAGCGGCGCATCCCACGATCCCCGGGGCTTGAAGCACCGGCCGGAGAAGGCCACCCGCCCGGTCCCGATCCCGCCCGAGCTGGTGAAGCTGCTGCGGGAGCACATCGAGCTGCACGGCACCGCGCCCGACGGCCGCCTGTTCCGGACCTTCCGGAACGGCATGGTGCAGGAGAGCGGGTACGGCGTCGTCTGGGCCGCCGCACGGGCCGACGTGTTCACCGAGGAGGAGCAGGCCACCCCGCTCGCCAAGCGCCCGTACGACGCCCGGCACGCCGGGATCTCGCTCTGGCTGGCCTCCGGTGTGCCGGTGGCCGAGTGCGCCCGTCGCGCGGGGCACAGCATCGCCGTCCTGCTCCGGGTCTACGCCAAGTGCATCCACGGCGACGAGGACCACGCCAACCGGCTCATCACCGAGCGACTTCAGCGGCGGACGACGTCCACGCCAACAACCGAGGACCCCTGAGCCGCACCTGACCCGTGTCGTCAGGGGGCAACGGCCAACGCCGCTCGTAGCGGGTCGCTCAGGGTCATGTCGGAGTCGTGGACGTCGCCGGCCTGGTCGACCTTCCAGCCGGCGCCGTCCTGGACGAGTCGGATCGCGCGCCGGTCAGTGCTGCTGGCGCCGTCTGGCTGGGTGACCTGGAAGACGACCATCACACCGGTGCCGGCCGGGTGCTGGCTGAGCGCAGGAACCTGTTCGGTCCGCTCAGCGGTTACTGGACCGATCGTCGCAGGTCGGGTGTCGGCCGGGCTCGGGGTGGCCATCGGAGGGACGGTTGAGCCGTCTGCGTAGATGCCCGCCGGCTCGGAAGGGCTTGCGCTCGGCTTGCCTGGGCTGGTCGCTTCCGGGGTGCTCTCGACGTGGTCTGCGGTGCACCGCTGGAGGCTGCCGCCCTGGTAGGCGACGGTCCTCAGCTTGCACACGGTTGCCCAGTCCCGGGCGGTGACCGCCTGCTGATAGCGCACAGCGGTGCCCTGCGCGCCCTCTGCGGTCTGGGATTTTGCGTCCCCGCCGGTGTTCGCGGTTCCGGACGACCCGCACCCCGCGAGCAGCGCGGTTCCGGCGGCCACGCCCAGGATGGCCAAGCGTTTGTTCCTCATCCCATTGCCCCCCTTGATTGATGATCCCGGACATAGATCATTCCACTGTCCTTGGCCAGACCCCTCCGGCCAGCGCTCAATCGGTCGAAAACCCGCCGGTAGAGCATCTCGGCGAACAACGCCCGGCCGCCCCTGATCCTGGTCCGCCCCTGGTCCGGAACCGCTGGTCAGGACTGGGATCCGGGCGAAACGAGGTGAGACAAACCACCCAAAACGACCATCCGGCGTGACCGGTGTTCGAACACAACGAAACAGCCCCTGATCTGCGTTTCCGCAGATCAGGGGCTGTTTTCTATCCTGTGGCTGGTGCAGGGTTCGAACCTGCGTAGCTTGCGCGACAGATTTACAGTCTGCTCCCTTTGGCCGCTCGGGCAACCAGCCAGGATTTTCGCTTCCCGGGGCGATGCCCCGTTCGACTTGGTAAACCATACCTGATCCCGGGGGGTGCTCCGCCACTCGATAGATCACGCGACGATCAAGAAGCGTCGCACCGCTGTCACGGGCGGGGCCGGGGTGGCGCTGGATAGGCTGGGGCGGCGGACGCCCAATGGGGCGGGCCGTGCCAGTGAAGCCAGAGCATCAAGGAGACCAACACCCATGGCCGACTCCAGTTTCGACATCGTCTCGAAGGTCGAGTGGCAGGAGGTCGACAACGCGATCAACCAGACCTCCCGTGAGATCGCCACCCGTTTCGACTTCAAGGGCGTGGGCGGCGAGATCAGCCGCTCCGGCGAGAAGATCGAGATGAAGGCCAACGGCGAGGAGCGCGTTCGGGCCATCCTCGACGTGCTGCAGACGAAGTTCGTCAAGCGCGGCCTGTCGCTGAAGGCCCTGGACGCCGCCGAGCCGCAGCTGTCCGGCAAGGAGTACAAGATCTTCGCGAACGTGAAGGAGGGCATCACCACGGAGGATGCCAAGAAGGTCGCGAAGATCATCCGGGACGAGGGCCCCAAGGGCGTCAAGGCCCAGGTCCAGGGCGACGAGCTGCGCGTCAGCTCGAAGAGCCGCGACGACCTCCAGACCGTCCAGGCCCTGCTCAAGGGCAAGGACCTGGACTTCGCGATCCAGTTCGTGAACTACCGCTGACGCCGGTCCGGTCGGACCACGGCACGGCCCCGCTCCCGGTTCGGGGGCGGGGTCGTTCGCGTCGGCGGGTGAGGCCGGTCGGCGGCGCACCTTCAGGCCGCCGCCCAGCCACCGGTGCTGCGGTGCGCGGCCAGCCCGACCGCGTCGAACTCGTCCACCCGCCCCGGGGGGACGGACGCGCCGAGCCGGCGTAGCGCCCGGGAGATCGGGGTGCCTTCGGGGACCGGCTCGAACTCCCCACTGGCGAGCGGCCCGAGGACCACCCGTCCGTCCTCCCAGACGGCGGCGCGCTGGGTCCCGCTGCCGCCGAAGTACTCGGCCTCGACGCAGGCGATCGGCCCGGCCTTGGACCAGGCGGCGAGCCGCAGTTCGAAGCCGTCCGAGTGCCACCCGAAACCGGCTCCGCCACCGACCTTGGGCACCGCGCCGTCGCCTTGCAGCGCCGCCAACACGGCGGAGGTGACCGGGATCAGGGCGAGCCCCTGGGCCAGCGGCACCACCCGGGCCGCCGGGACCTCCGCCGCCGCCAGCGTCAGCAGTTCCAACGTGCCTATCAGCGCCTGGAGTTCATAGGACATGCCGCACATGGTGTCCCACCGCACTGACAGTCGGCCCGAAATTTATGATTCCGTGCCCGCTCGGAGACCGTAGAGCAGGGTGAAGAGGGTCACGTCCACCGCATCCTCGGACGTACTCGGCCCTTCCTCGCTCAGCTCGTCGAGGATTTCGCCCAGTCGGGATCGCAGCCGGGTCAGCCGGTCCGGGTCGAGCCGCAGGGTGAAGTTCGCGAACAGGCCGGGCGACCCGGGCGAACCGTCCTTCGCGGCGCTGAAGTCCAGTCGGCCGTCGGCCACGTGGGCGCGGAAGTCGCCGCGCAGCCGGTCGATCGCGGCCAGCATGGCGTCGTACGCCTCGGAGCGGGCCGGGGAGTCCGCGGTGAACATCGCCGGGGCGAGCCGGATCGAGTCCTGGGCGGCCCGGTAACGGCTCTCCACGATGCCGGAGACCAGCCGGGTGCCGGCCACCAGGATCAGCCCGGCCTTCTCCAGCTGCTGGTCGCCGCCGTGATCGGCGCGACCATCGCCTACACCGGCCCGATCCGGCTGCTGGCGCTGCGCTCGGTGGTCGCGCCGGAGCAGCTGCCGCAGGCGCTGGCCCAGGACGAGGCCCGGATGAGCGGCGCCGCGCTGGCCGGCCCGCCGTTGGCCGGGTTCCTGTTCGGGCTCGGCCGCTCGGTGCCCTTCCTCGGCGCCGCACTCGCCTCGCTGTTCTCGCTGACCTCCGCGCTGGTGGTGCGCTTCCCCAGCCCGGCCGAGCCGGAACAGAAGGCCGAGGGCGGCGCGCTGGCCGGCTTCCGCGCCCTCGCCGCCTCCCCGCTGCTGCGGCCCGCCCTGGCCGTCCTGCTGGTGATCAACCTGACCGGAGCCGCACTGCTGCTGCCCGTCATGGTGCTGCTGCGCGACCACGGCACCAGCAGCGGCGGGATCGGCCTGGCCCTGGCCGGCGAGGCGGTCGGGGCGCTGGCCGGGACGGCCCTGGTCTCCCGGCTGCACCGGCTGGCCGGCCCCGGCGTCCTGCTGCTGGCAGTGGCCTGGGCCGCCGTGCCGGTGCCGCTGGCGCCGCTGCTGCCCGGCGGGGCGGTCACCGTCTTCGTCGCGCTGTTCACCGTCGGCGCGGGCACCCCCGCCCTGCGGGTGATGCTCGACCTGCTGGTGTTCCGGCAGGTGCCGGACCGGCTCCGCGGCCGGGTGATCGCCGCGACCATCACGCTGCTCACCGCCGGGATGCCCGCCGGGGCTTTCGCCGCCGGCCTGCTGCTGGACCACTTCTCCCCCGCCGTCGCGCTGGCCGCGATCGCCGGTGTGCTCGCCGCCGCCCTGCTGCCCGCCACCGCGAGCCGCACGCTGCGCCGCGCCGTCTGGCCCGCCGCCGCCCCGGGCGCCGAGCAGGGCTGAGCGCGGGCCGCCGAGCGGGCTGACCGCGGGCATGACCGCGGCCGACCGGGCATCACCCGCACGGGCGTACGCCGCATGCGGGGGCCTCGGCAACCGGGTGAACTGGCCGGGTACGGCCCGCCCCCGGCTTCTTCCCGGCGGCCACCCCGCCCAGCCGACCGGGGCCGTACCGGAGGAGAACCGATGAGTTCCACGGACGCGCCCTCACCCGGCCGGGAGAACCCGCACGGCCCGGCCGCCGGCTCCGCCGCCCGGGAGCGGACCGGGTCGGTGGCCGGCCGGGTGGCGAGCGCCCCGCGGATGTCCTGGCTCACGCCCGCGCCGATGACCACCGGTTCGGTGGCCGGCCCGCGCTCCGCGCCGACCATCCGCGGCACCGTCCGCAGGTAGCCGCGGCACCGCCCGCAAGCAGCCTCCAGGAGCGCCGAATGACCGACGAACTCGCCCTTCGAATAGCCGGGTTGATGCCCCGCGCGCAGGCCGATCTGGCCGAGCTGGTGGCCATCCCGTCCGTCGCCGACCCCCGGCAGTACCCGCCGGAGAAGTGCCGGGAGGCCGCCGAGTGGGTCGCCGCCGCCTTCACGGAGGTGGGCCTGCGCGACGTCCACCTGGAGGAGACCCCGGACGGCAGCCACGCCGTGATCGGCCACCGCCCGCCCCCGCCGGGCGCCCCGACCGTGCTGCTCTACTGCCACTACGACGTCCAGCCCCCGCTCGACGAGGCCGCCTGGACCTCCCCGCCGTTCGAGCTCACCGACCGCGACGGCCGCTGGTTCGGGCGCGGCGCCGCCGACTGCAAGGGCAACATCGTCATGCACCTCACCGCGCTGCGGGCGCTCGGCGACGACGTCCCGGTCGGCCTCAAGCTGGTGGTCGAGGGCTCCGAGGAGCAGGGCACCGGCGGCCTGGAGGAGTACGTGCCCCCGCGGGCCGGGGAGCTGCACGCGGACGCGCTGCTGATCTGCGACACCGGCAACGCCGCCGTCGGCGTCCCCACCGCCACCACCTCGCTGCGCGGGGTCGTCACCGTGGTGGTCACCGTCCGGGCGCTCAAGGGCGACATGCACTCCGGCGCGTTCGGCGGCCCCGCCCCGGACGCCCTGGCCGCGCTGATCCGGATGCTCGACTCGCTGCGCGACGCCGACGGCGGAACCCGGATCGACGGCTTGGACTGCGCCGGCACCTGGAGCGGGGCCGGGTACGACGAGGCGCGGTTCCGCTCCGACGCCGGAGTGCTGGACGGCGTCCGGCTGACCGGCTCCGGCACCGTCGCCGACCGGCTCTGGGCCCGCCCGGCCGTCACCGTGCTCGGCATCGACTGCCCGCCCGTGGTCGGCTCGGCCGCCGCCGTCCCGGCCGTCGCCCGGGCCCGGGTGAGCCTGCGGGTGCCGCCCGGCACCGACGCCCGCGCCGCCCAGGACGCGCTGGTCGCGCACCTGGAGGCGGCCGCGCCCTGGGGCGTGCGGACGGAGGTCGAGCGGGAGAGCGCCGGCTCGCCGTTCCGCGCCGACACCGGCGGGCCCGCGTACGCCGCGCTGGACAGGGCGATGCGGGAGGTGTACGGCAAGCCGATGACCTTCCTCGGCCAGGGCGGCTCGATCCCGCTCTGCAACGTCCTCGCCACCGCCTTCCCCGAGGCGGAACTGATCCTGATGGGCGTCGAGGAGCCACGCTGCCTGATCCACGCGCCGAACGAGAGCGTCGACCCGGGAGAGATCCGGGACATGGCCCACGTGGAGGCGCTGTTCCTCCGACACTTCGCCAACACGCGCTGAACGTGCTGGAGTTGGAGGACGTCCGCCCGGACCCGAGGAGGAAGAACCGTGCCCCGTCCGTTCACCACCGAGGACTACACCGCCCGGATGGCCCGGGCCACCGCCGACGCGACCGCCGCCGGGCTGGCCGGTCTGGTGGTCGCCCCCGGCCCCGACCTGACCTACCTGTGCGGCTACCAGCCCACCGCGATCACCGAGCGGCTGACCGCCCTCGTCCTCACCGCCGGGCGCGAACCCGCCGTGGTCGTACCCAAGCTGGAGCGCCCGGACGCCGAGAAGGCGCCCGGCGCCCCGGCCGTCGAACTGCTCGACTGGTCCGACGGCGAGGACCCGTACGCCGCCATTCACCCGCTGTTCGACCCGGCCGGGCGGTACGGCGTCTCCGACAACGCCTGGGCGATGCACCTGCTCGGCTTCCAGGCCGCGCTGCCCCGCGTCGCCTTCACCCCGCTCACCGAGACCCTGCCGATGCTGCGCGCGGTCAAGGACCCCGAGGAGCTGGAGCGCCTCGCCGCGGCCGGCGGGGCCGCGGACGCCGCCTACCGGGGCATCCTGGAGGTCGCCTTCGCCGGCCGCCGGGAGACCGACGTGGCCGCCGACCTCGGCGCGCTGCTCATCCAGTACGGGCACAGCCAGGTCGACTTCACCGTGGTCGGCTCCGGTCCCAACGGCGCCAACCCGCACCACGAGGCCGGGGAGCGGATCATCCGGCCCGGCGACACCGTGGTGCTGGACTTCGGCGGCCTCAAGGACGGCTACGGCTCCGACACCACCCGCACGGTGCACGTCGGCGCGGACGTCCCGGCCGAGGTGCGGAAGGTGCACGAGCTGGTCCGGCTGGCCCAGCAGACCGCGTTCGAAGCGGTCCGGCCCGGGGTGAGCTGCCAGGAGATCGACCGGACCGCCCGCCGGGTGATCACCGAGGCCGGCTACGGCGAGTACTTCATCCACCGCACCGGCCACGGCATCGGCATCACCACCCACGAGCCGCCGTACCTGGTCGAGGGCGAGGAGCGGCCGCTGATACCCGGGATGTGCTTCTCGATCGAGCCCGGGATCTACCTGCCCGGGAGTTTCGGGGTACGGATCGAGGACATCGTCACCGTCACCGCGACCGGCGGCCGCCGCTTCAACAACACCCCGCACGAACTCGGCATCGTGGCCTGACCCGTCGACCCCACCGGCCCCGTCGACCGACGTTCGGGACCTTCGCCCGGTGAGGTTTGACCCAACCGTGCGATTTTCTTACGAGTCGGTCATGGTTCACCCAGAGTCCTCCAAGCTTGCGTTGCTATTTTCCGTGAGCATGACGAAGCTGCTCAGTCCGGCCCCACCGCCCCCGGTGCGGGCCGGACGACTGCGCCCCGTGACCGCCCACAACCGCCGAACCGGCCTGTCGAGACTGCGGCTGCTGGCCTGGCCGGCCTACCTGTCCGCCTTCGTCTGGTTTCTGAGCACCCAGGGCATGGCCTTCGCCAACGACGTGGTGTTCCTCTGGCTGATCGGAGCCCTGCTGACCGCCGCCGTGCACAGCGGGCACGGCCCGCGCGGCTTCCTGCTGGTCCTGCGCGACTGGATCCCGGTGATGGCCGTGGTCTGGGTGTACTCGCTGCTGCGCGGCTACGGCGCCCACACCCCGTGGGCCCCGCACTGGCTGCCGCAGCTGCGCGCCGACGACGTGCTGGGCCTCGGCGAGACCTGGACCGTACGGATCCAGCACGCGCTCTACACCCCCGGCTCGCCGCACTGGTACGACTACGCGGCGACGGCCGTCTACCTCTCGCACTTCCTCGTGGTCTTCGTGCTGCTCGCGGTGCTCTGGCGACGCGCCCACCACCACTTCCGGCAGCTGCTCGCCTGCTACTTCACGCTGACCTTCGCCGGCTTCGCGACCTACCTGCTCTACCCGGCCGACCCGCCGTGGCTGGTCGCCCAGCAGGGCAACCTGCCGCCACTGCACCGGGTGGTCTGGGAGACGATCTCCACCATGGGGCTGCCCCAGGCAGACTCCCTGCTGGAGAACGGCAGCCAGTTCGCCAACGACGTCGCCGCGATGCCCTCGCTGCACTCCGCCTACCCGGCGATGCTGCTGTTCCTCTTCTGGCCGACCGCCGGGCCCCGGCTGCGCGCGCTGCTGGTCGCCTATCCGCTCGCGATGGCCTTCACCCTGGTCTACGGCGCCGAGCACTTCATCGTGGACGTCTTCGCCGGCTGGACGTACGCGGCCGTGGTGGTCTTCGGGCTGCGGTGGCTGCGCAGCCGGCGTACCGCTCGCCGGGGAACTGAAAGCTGGCGGGCGCCCACAGCGCCCACAGCGCCCGCCACCAGACCACCGTTGTCCACGAACGACACCACAAGCCCAGGTGCCGTCAGGTGAAACCACGAGCGCTCTCTTACGAGTGCTCTATTGGGCGGCGGTCAGCCCGGTCGGCAGCGGCAGCTCGCGCAGCTCGCGGATCAGCGCCCGGACGGCGGCCGTCCCGGCCAGCTCGGGCGTGGTGACGTACCCCACGAAGCGGCTGGGCGGGTTCGGGCCGAGCTCGGTGACGGCCAGCCCGGGCGGGGCGCCGAGCAGCGCCGTCCGGGGCATGATCGCCATGCCGAGGCCCTGGGCGACCAGCGACAGGGCGACCGTGTCGTCCTCCGCGTCGACGGTCGCGGGCGGCAGCCAGTCCTGCCGCTGCCACCAGTCCTTGGTGTAGGAGTCGCAGTTCTCCGCCCAGTCCACCAGCGGCAGCCCGCGCGGCGCCGGGTGGTCCTGGGGGTGCACCAGCGCGTACGACTCCCGGTACAGGCGCACCGCGACCAGGTCCGGCACGGGCGGCGGGCCGCCCGCGTCCAGGGTGGCCAGCCCGAGGTCGGCCCGACCGTCGGCGACCTCCCCGGCGGTGCCGCGGCCGAGCTCCCGGACGATCCGCACCCGCGGGGTGAGCCCGGGGTACCGGGCCGCCAGCGCGGCCAGGACGGGCGGCAGCAGCTGGGCGGCGGCGCTGCGGAAGGCGGCGATCCGCAACTCACCGGTGACCGGGCCGCCGTCCGCGCCCGCGCCGCGCACCTCCGGGCCCATCGCGGCCAGCAGCCGTAGGATCCGACGGGCGTACGCCACCGCCCGCGCGCCGGCCTCGGTGGGTCGTGCGCCGTGGCGCCCGCGCTCGAAGAGCACCGCGCCGAGCTTCCGTTCGCAGACGCGCACGGCGTGCGAGACGGCGGACTGGGTGGTGTCCAGGCGCGCGGCGGCCGCCGTGAAGCTCTGCTCCTCCTCGACGGCGACCAGAACGCGCAGCTCCTGCGGGGCGAGATCGGTCATGCGGGCGAATCTATCGGCAGCCGCCGGTATCCATCGACACCGTTCATGGAAGGCGCCGATCCATCGACACGGACCCCTGGGCGGCCGCTCCCCCGCTCCCTACGGTGATCACGTCCCGCCCGATCCCCACCCGTACGGAGCACCGCCGATGTCCCGCCCCACCGTCCGCGCCGTCCACCTGGTCTCCCGCCCCACCGGCGCGCCGAGCGCCGAGAACTTCGCCTTCGTCGACGAGACGGTCCCGGTGCTCGCCGCGGGCGAGGCCCTCGTCGAGAACCTCTACCAGTCCGTCGACCCGTACATGCGCGAGGAGATGGACGAGGGCGGCTGGGAGCTGCACGCCCCGTTGGAGGGCCGCACCCTCGGCCGGGTGGTGGAGTCCCGGGCCGACGCGCTGCCGGTCGGCACGCTGGTCTTCCACCGCCAGGCCTGGCGCACCCACTCGGTGGTGACCGCCGAGCGCGCCCAGCCGCTGCCCGACTTCGCCGGCGTCCCGCTCAGCGCCCACCTCTCGATCCTCGGCGGCACCGGCCTGTCCGCCTGGGTCGGTCTGACCCGGATCGCCCGGCTCCAGCCCGGCGAGACCCTGTTCGTCTCGGCCGCGGCCGGGGGCGTCGGCACCGCCGCCGGCCGGATCGCCCGGCTGCTCGGCGCCGGACGGATCATCGGCAGTGCCGGCTCCGCCGCCAAGGTCGCCCACCTCACCGGGCAGCTCGGCTTCGACGCCGCCTTCGACTACCACGACGGCCCGATCGCCGACCGTCTGCGCGAGGCCGCCCCGGACGGGCTGCACGTCTACCTGGACAACGTCGGCGGCGACCACCTGGAGGGCGCCATCAGCGCGATGCGCGACCGCGGCCGGATCGCCTGGTGCGGCGCCGTCGCCCAGTACAACAACCCGCTGGACCCGCCGGCGGCGCCGCGCAACCTCTACGACGTGGTCGGCAAGAACCTGCGGCTGGAGGGCTTCCTGGTCCGCGACCACCTGGACGCCCGCCCCGAGCTCTACGACTTCCTCGTCCCGCACCTGCGCTCCGGCGCCGTCGTCCCGGACGAGACCGTCGTGGACGGCTTCGACCACGTGGTGGACGCCTTCCTCGGCATGCTGCGCGGCGCCAACACCGGCAAGATGATCGTCCGGATCGGCGGCTGAGGACCCCGCGCAGGACACGCCCTACAGCGGGGTGACGGCCTTCAGCACCACCAGCAGGGCCACCGCGGCGTTCAGCGCGCACAGCGCCGAGGCCGCCGTACCGACCGCGGCGACCATCGCCGCCAGGCCCGCCGGAGTCTTGGCCGGCGGCCAGTTGCGGGCCGTCGGCACCGGGCCGAGCAGGGCGGCCACCCGGCGCGGCACCGGGCCGGGCGCGGCGGCCGGGGCGGCGAAGGCCGCGAAGCCGGGCGCCGGGGCGGCGTGCGAGACCAGGGCCGCCCGGGCCACCGCCCGCGCGGTGATCCGTCGGTCCCCCACCGCCTGGGCCGACTCCTCGTCCGCCCAGCGCTCGGCGCTGAACGCCACCGCGTCCTGCAACGGCCGCAGGAAGGGGTTGACGCAGGCGGCGAGCTGGGTGGTCAGCAGGTAGCGGTGGTGCCGGTGGCGCAGGTGCGCCCGCTCGTGCGCGAGCAGCGCCCCGCGCTCGTCCTCGGCCAGCCCGTCCAGCATCCCGGTGGAGACCACCACCCTCCCGGGCGAGCCGGGCAGCGCGTAGGCGTACGGGCTGCGGTCCGGCAGCACCGCGAGGTCGCCGGCCCCGGCCGGCCCCTCCGGCAGACCGGCCAGCGCCCGCCGGGCCCGGGCGCGGACCCGCAGGTGCCGCACGACCGTCCGGGTGCAGGCGAAGCCGACCAGCACCAGCAGCCACATCGCGGCCGTGCCGACCGTCTCGTGGTACGGCAGCGCGTGGCGCACCTCCGGGTCGGACCAGCTGTCCGGCAGCGGGTTGCCGGGGATCTGCGCGGTGCCCACCACGCCGATCAGCCCGAGGCAGAGCACGCTGCACACCGCCATCACCGCGCTGATCGCGGTCATCAGCCGGGCCGCGCCGCGCGGGTGCAGGTGCTGCTCGGTCAGGCGCGCGATCGGCACCGCGGTCAGCGGCAGGATGAGCGGGAGGAAGACGAAGAAGCCCACGGGTCAGCTCTCACGGTCGGCCGCTGCCGGCTCCGCGGACGCGGCGTCCAACAGCGCCCGCAGCAGCTCCTCGTCGTGCGGCAGCAGCGCGCTGACGAAACTGGCCAGGACGGCGTCCCGGTCCGCCTCGCCGTCCAGCATCCGGCGCATCCGCAGCGCGGCCAGCCCGGCGGCGTCGGCGGAGGCCTGCCACAGGTAGGAGCGGCCGGAGCGGCTCCGCGAGACGGCGTTCTTCGCGTGCAGCCGGGACAGGATGGTCATCACCGTGGTGTACGCCAGGTCGCCCTCCAGGCGTTCCTGGACCCACCCCGCGCTGGCCGGGCCGGGCGCCTGCTGGAGCACCGCCAGCACCTGCGCCTCCAGCTCGCCCTGACCGCGTCGTCGGGCCGGCGCGTCCCCGGACGCCGGGGCGTGCCTCTCGTCTGCCATGACGGCCCACTCCCTCCGGATGCCGCGCCCGGACCGACGGGGCGCGGGATCATCCTAACGAGCGGGAGGCTGCTCCGGACGGCTCCGGACGAGGGTTCGGGGACGGAGGAACTGGCTGCGCGCGGGCCCGCAGGTGGTCAGACAGGCCTCAGGCCCGGACCCGTTGGGTCACCGCGATGCAGACCAGCACGACCACCGCCGTCACCGGCGCGGCCGCCGGCAGGTGCTCGCCCAGCAGCAGCACCGACCACACCAGGGTCAGCAGCGGCTGCGCGAGCTGCAGCTGGCTGGCCCTCGGCACCCCGATCCCGGCCATTCCCCGGTACCAGAGCACGAACCCGCCGAACTGCGAGACCGCGGCGATGTACGCCAGCCCGGCCAGTGCCTTCGCCCCCAGCCGCACCGGCTCGGTGGCCAGTCCGAACGCGGCGGTCAGCACCGTCACGGGCAGCGCGGCCACCACCGCCCAGGCGATCACCTGAGCGCCCGGCATGTCCCGGGACAGCCGTCCGCCCTCTGCGTAGCCGGCCGCGCAGATCACCACGCCGACGAAGAGGTAGAGGTCGGCGAGGGTCGGCCGGCCGTGGCTCTGCAGCAGGGTGAAGGCGAGCACGGCCGCCGCCCCGGCCAGCGCCGCCGCCCAGAACGCCCGGGACGGACGGCGGCCGGTGCGCAGCGCCGCGACCACCGCGGTGGCCAGCGGCAGGACGCCGATGACCACCGCCGAGTGGGCGGTCGAGGAGGTCCGCAGGGCGAGCGTGGTCAGTAGCGGGAAGCCCAGGACGCAGCCGGCTGAGACCGCCAGCAGGCCGGGCCACTGCCGGCGCTTCGGCAGCGGGGCGGCGGCGGCCAGCAGGTAGAGCGCGGCCAGCACCCCGGCCAGGGCGCCGCGCAGCCCGGTCGAGGTCCACGGGCCGAAACCGGTCAGGGACCACGCGGTGGCGGGGAAGCTGAGCGAGAAGGAGGCCACCCCGAGGGCGGCGAGGGCGGTGCCGGGGGCGGGGCTGTGCCGAGGTGCTACCGCCGTGGGCAAGGTAGCGCTATCTTGTGCCGTCATGAACGAGCGTAGCAGCGTGGCCGAACTCGCCGACAGTCTGCGGCGGGAGGTGAAGCGCTACCCGGAGGGGCGAAAGCTCCCCTCCAGCCGGGCGCTGATGGAACGCCACCAGGTCAGCCCGGTGACGGTCTCCCGGGCCATCGCGGTGCTGGTGGCCGAGGGGCTGGTGGTCTCCCGGCCCGGCGCGGGCGTGTTCCGGACGGCGGCCTTCGCCGCGGCCCCGGCCTCCCCGGCCGCACCGGCCGCCCGGCCCGGCGACCTCTCCTGGCAGGAGATCGCGCTCAGCGCCGATCACGGCCCGCGCGACCTGCTGGCGGCCCCGGTCTTCGCCACCCTCCGGGTGCCGCCGCCGGACGTCATCGACCTCAACAGCGGCTACCCGCACGCCTCGCTGCTGCCCGAGCGCCTGCTCGGCGGCGCCCTCGCCCGGGCCGGACGCCGCCCGGGCGCCTGGGACCGCCCGCCCACCGACGGCCTCACCGAGCTGCGCGGCTGGTTCGCCCGCGACATCGGCGGCCACGCCGGGCCGATCGGCGCCGGGGACGTCCTGATCACCTCCGGCGGGCAGGGCGGACTGACGGTCGCGATGCGGTCGCTGGCCGCGCCGGGCTCGCCGGTGCTGGTCGAGTCGCCGACGTACTCGGGCATCCTCGCGGTCGTCCGGGCGGCCGGGCTGCGGCCGGTGCCCGTCCCGATCGACGCGGACGGCGTCCGGACGGACCTGCTGGCCGAGGCCTTCGAGGCCACCCGGGCGCGGGTGTTCGTCTGTCAGCCGCTGTTCCAGAACCCCACCGGCGCCGTGCTGTCGCCCACCCGACGGGCGGAGGTGCTGCGGATCGCCCGGGCGGCCGGCGCCTTCGTGGTCGAGGACGACTTCGCCCGGCTCCTGGTCCACGCGGACGCCCCGGCGCTGCCGCGCCCGCTCGCCGCCGACGACCAGGACGGGGTCGTGGTGCACCTGCGCTCACTGACCAAGGCCGCCTCCCCCAACCTGCGGGTCGGCGCCCTCACCGCACGCGGCCCGGCGCTCGCCCGGCTGCGGGCCACCCAGGTGGTGGACAGCTTCTTCGTGCCCCGGCCGCTCCAGGAGGCCACCCTCGAACTGGTCTCCGACCCCGCCTGGGCCCGGCACCTGCGCACCCTCGGTGCCGAACTGCGCGACCGCCGCACCGCCGCCGTCGCCGCCCTGCACCGCGAGCTCCCCGGCGTCCTCGGCACCTACCGCCCCGGCGGCTACCACCTCTGGCTGCGCTTCCCGGACGGCATCGACGACACCGCCCTCGCCGCCGCCGCCCTGCGCACCGGCGTCCAGGTCACCCCGGGCCGCCCCTACCACCCCGCCGAACCCCCGGCCCCGCACCTGCGCCTCAGCTACGCCGCCGCGGACAGCCCGGCGGCGGTGGCGGAGGGGATCCACCGGCTGCGGGTGGCGTACGAGGAGCTGGCGGGCTGAGGAGGAAGGGAGGGGCGGTCCTCCCGGCCGCTACTGCCGGTATCCGGCCATCCGTTCCAGGCGGGCGATCCGCTCGGCCATCGGCGGGTGGGTCGAGAACAGCCGGGTACCCGCCTCGCCGGGGCGGAAGGGGCTGGCGATCATCATGTGGCTGGCGGTCTGCAGCTGGGGCTCGGGCGGGAGGGGGAGCTGACGGGTGCCGGCGTCGAGCTTGCGCAGGGCGCTGGCGAGGGCGAGCGGGTCGCCGGTGATCCGGGCGCCGTCGGCGTCGGCCTGGTACTCGCGGGAGCGGCTGACCGCCATCTGGATCAGTCCGGCGGCGATCGGGCCGAGGATCATGATCGCGAGCATCCCGAACAGGCCCGGGCCGTCGTCGTCCTCGTCCCGGCCGAACGGGATCAGCCAGGCGAAGTTCACCAGGAACATCACCACCGAGGCCAGCGCCCCGGCGACCGAGGAGATCAGGATGTCCCGGTTGTACACGTGGCTCAGCTCGTGCCCGAGCACGCCCCGCAGCTCGCGCTCGTCCAGGATCTGCAGGATGCCCTCGGTGCAGCAGACCGCCGCGTTGCGCGGGTTACGGCCGGTGGCGAAGGCGTTCGGGGCGGGGGTCGGGGAGATGTAGAGGCGGGGCATCGGCTGGCGGGCCGAGGTGGAGAGCTCGCGCACGATCCGGTACAGCCCGGGTGCCTCGAACTCGCTGACCGGCCGGGCCCGCATGGCCCGCAGCGCGATCTTGTCGCTGTTCCAGTAGGCGTAGGCGTTGGTCCCGAGCGCGACCAGCAGGGCGATCACGAAGCCGGTCCGGCCGAAGAAACTGCCGATGACCAGGATCAACGCCGAGAGGCCCCCGATCAGAACGGCGGTCCTCAGTCCGTTGTGCCGGCTGTGCACGTCAGGCCCTCCAGTGGTGCGGTGGGGAAGCCCTTTCTGCCTCGTCCCTCTTGCCCGGTCAACGGGTGGGGCCCGGGGCCTTGTTCCCTTTTGACCGATGCGACGCCCGCCCGGGCGTCGCCCGCACCCCGGCCGGGCCTCGTCCCCACCCCGCCCGACGGCTCAGAACAGGCTGCCGCCCGCCACCTGGAGGACCAGCTGCGGCGCGGCCGAGAGCACCACCGCCGCAGTGGCGGTCAGCCCCAGCGTGGCGGTCAGACTGACCGGCAGCCGCCGCTCGCCGCCGCCCTCGACCGCCGCCCCGGCCTCCGCCGGGGCGAACAGCCGGGCCGTCCAGAGCAGGTAGTAGTACAGGGCGATGACCACGTTGACCGCCATCACCACGGCCAGCCAGCCCAGCCCGGCGTCCACCGCGGCGCGGAACACCACGACCTTGCCGAACAGGCCGACCACGCCCGGCGGCAGCCCGGCCAGGCAGAGCAGGAAGAAGGCCAGCGCCAGCGCCGTCCAGCGGTTGCGGGCGAACAGGCCGCGGAAGTCGTCCACGCTGGTCCCGGCCCGGCGGCCGACGGCGGCGACCACCCCGAAGGCGCCGAGGTTCACCACGCCGTAGATCAGCGCGTAGGCGGCGGTCGCGCCGAGCGGGTCGACCCCGGTGGGCGCGTAGCCGGCCGCGGCCAGCGGCACCAGCAGGTACCCGGCCTGGCCGACCGAGGACCACGCGAGCAGCCGCACCGCGCTGTACCGGGTGTCGAAGCGCTGGCGCAGCGCGCCGACGTTGCCGACCGTCATGGTGAGGGCGGCCAGTACGGCGAGCGCCAGGCCCCAGGTGTGGGCGTACGGGCGGAAGGCGATGGTGGTGGCGAGCGCGAGGCCGGACAGGCCGGCCGCCTTGCCGACCACCGAGAGGTAGCCGGCCACCGGCAGCGGGGCGCCGGTGTAGGTGTCGGGCACCCAGAAGTGGAACGGGACGGCGGCGACCTTGAAGGCGAAGCCGATCAGGGTCAGCACGGCCCCCGCCTCGGCCAGCGGCTTGAGCTGGCCGGGCGCGTGCTCCAAGCCCTGGGCGACGGCTCCGAGGTGCAGGCTGCCGCCGGCCGCGTAGACGAAGCTGATGCCGAGCAGCATCACGGCGGTCGCCGTCACCGAGGAGACGAAGAACTTGAGCGAGGCCTCCGCGCCCCGCCCGTCCCGGCGCAGCGCGACCAGGGCGAAGGCGGGCAGCGAGGCGACCTCCAGGGCGATCACCATGGTGGCGAGGTCGCGGGAGGCGGGCAGCAGGGCGGCGCCGGTGGCGCTGGAGAGCAGCAGGAACCAGTACTCGCCGCGCGGCAGCTCCTCCTGGTCCACCGTGTGCATCGACAGCAGCGCGGCGATCAGCGCGCCGCCGAGGGCGAGCAGCTGGAACACCAGGGCGAAGTGGTCGGCTACGTACGAGCAGCCTCCCGCGGCAGAGCCGCTGATCGACGGGGTGTCAGTGACCCCTGCTACGTTCTGCGCACAGAAGGTCGCTCGGGGTGACCCGCCGGTGAGGGGAAGGAGTGCGATGAGGGCGAGGGCGAGTCCGGCCGCGGTGAGGCGGCCGAGCCACTTCTTGTGCCGCTCGGGCAGGAACAGGTCGGTGACCAGGACGGCGAGGGCGGCCACCGCGGCGATCAGCGGGGGCGCGATCGCCACCCAGTCCACGGACTGGATCAGGCTGCCCGGGTTGGCTACGGCGAGGGAGGTCACAGTGTGCTGCCCCGTGGAGTGAGGTCCGAGTGCGGCGATGTGGGCTGCGAGCACGGTCAGCCACCCCCGAGGAGGTGCTTGACGGCGGGGTCGGAGAGGCCGAGCAGGAGCGCGGGCCAGAGGCCGGCGACCAGGGTGAGCGCGGCCAGCGGCGTCCAGCTGACGGCCTCGTACGGGCGCAGGTCGGCCGGCTCGGCCACCGGCGCGGGCTGCTCGGGGTCGCCCATGCAGACGCGCCTGACCACGATCAGCAGGTACCCGGCGGTGAGGAGGGTGCCGAGGCCGGCCAGGACCATGTAGGTGACGAAGGCGGGGCGCGACAGGCCGTCGGCCGGGTGGAAGGCGCCGAACATGGCGAGCACCTCGCCCCAGAAGCCGGCCAGGCCGGGCAGGCCGAGGCTGGCGACGGCGGCGAAGGCGAGCAGTGCGCCGATCCGGGGCGCCCGGCCGTACAGGGCGGCGCCGGTGGCACCGGAGAGGGTGTCGAGGTCCGCCGTGCCGTAGCGGTCCTTGATGGCACCGACCAGGAAGAACAGCAGACCGGTGATCAGACCGTGGGCGATGTTGGCGAACAGGGCGCCGTTGACGCCCACCGGGGTGAGGGAGGCGATGCCGAGCAGCACGAAGCCCATGTGGCCGACGGAGGAGTACGCGATCAGGCGCTTGAGGTCGCCCTTGGATCCGGGGCGGGCGAGCGCCAGGCAGGCCAGCGAGCCGTAGACGATGCCGACGGCGGCGAAGGCGCCCAGGTAGGGGGCGAGCGTCGCGGTGCCGCCCGGCACGATCGGCAGCAGGACGCGGACCAGGCCGTACGTCCCCATCTTCAGCAGCACGCCGGCGAGCAGCACCGAGCCCACCGTGGGGGCGGCGGTGTGCGCGTCGGGGAGCCAGCTGTGCAGCGGCCAGGCGGGGGCCTTGACCGCGAGCCCGACCATGATCGCCAGTGCGGCGATCACCTGGGTGGTGTGGCTCAGGCCGTTGCCGTGCCCGGCGGCCAGCGCCTGCATGTCGAAGGTGCCGGCCTTGCTGCCGATCAGCAGGAAGCCGAGCAGCATCACGGCCGAGCCGAGCAGCGTGTAGAGGATGAACCGGTTGGCGGCCGGGGCCTTCGCGCCGCTCCCCCAGCGGGCGATCAGGAAGTACATCGGGATCAGCACGATCTCGAAGGCCGCGAAGAAGAGCAGGAGGTCCAGCACCGCGAAAGTGGCGAGCATGCCGACTTCGAGGAGGAGGAACAGCCCGACGAAGGCCTGCGCCGACGGACTCCGCTCATCAGGGGCTCCGCCCCGGGCTTCCCCGCCCGGCAGGCGCTTCTCCGAGTAGAGCGCGCAGAGGAAGGTGAGCAGCGCGGTCAGCACGATCAGCGGCAGCGAGACGCCGTCCACGCCGAGGTGGAAGCGCACGTGCAGGGCCGGGATCCAGGACACGTCGGTGGTGGCCTGCATCCGGGCGGGGTGGTCGTGGTCGAACCCGGCCGCCAGGGCGACGGTGAGCAGGAACACCGCGCCGGTGACGACGGAGTTCAGCCGCAGGGCCCGCCGGTCGGCGACGGCCCGGTCCGGCCCGAACACCGGCGCCAGGGTGAGCACGGCTCCGAGCAGTGGCAGCACCAGGAGGGCGATGAGGACTGCGTTCATCGGGGGCTCCTAGGGGCGGCGGTGGAGAGGACGGGGATGGAGGAGAACGGCACCGGCTACACCGCCACCAGGACGGCCAACAGGACGACCGCGGCGAGCAGGGCGCTGAGGTAGGTCTGCGCGTTGCCGGTCTGCGCGAGCCGGACGGCCCGGCCGAGCAGGTTGGCACCGATCCCGCTGCCCTGGACGTAGCCCTCGACGACCTCGCGGTCGAGGAAGCGGACCAGCTGGGCGGCGGCGGCCACCGGCCGGACGAACAGCGCGTGGTACAGCCGGTCCACGCCGAAGCCGTGCCGGGCCGGGCCGAACAGCGGGCCGAGCAGGGTGCGCCCGGGGTCGGCGACGATCACCTCGGCGGCCGGGGCTCCGGCCCGCTCGGGCACCCGGTCGGCAGCGGCCGGGGCCGGACGTCCGGTGGCCACCCGCGCGGTCGCCGAGCGCCAGGCGCCGTAAGCGGCGAGCACACCGACCACGGCGAGCCCGGTGCCGGTCACGGCGGTGACGCCGGTGGGGCGCAGCGAGCCGCCGTCCAGCAGCGCGGGCAGCCAGTCCGAGCGCAGCCCGGCGATGCCGAAGGCCATGGTCGGGACGGCCAGCACCCAGAGCGGCCAGCGCATCGCGGGCGGCTCGGCGGTGGCCGGGTCGGCCTCGTCCAGCTCGGGCGAGTACGGCGCGTCGGCCTCGTGGTCGGCCGCCGCGGTGGCCAGGCCGGCGGCGGGCAGCACCTCGGGTGCCACCGCCGCGGCCTCGGCCGGGCTGTGGAAGGCGAGCAGGAACAGCCGGGTCGCGTAGGCGCCGGTGAGCAGCGCGGTGAGCGCCGCCGAGATCAGCACGATCCACCCGGCCGCCTGCGGCACCGCCGAGGCCGGGCCGAGCCCGTTGGTCAGCGCCTCGCCCTTGGCGGCGTGCTCGGCGGCGGTCAGCACCGCCTCCTTGCTGAAGAAGCCGGAGAACGGCGGCAGGCCGGCCAGGGCGAACAGGGCGATGCCCATCGTCCAGTACGCGTCCGGCACCCGCCGGCGCAGCCCCGGGATCCGGGACATCGCGGAGAGCGAGTTGGTGTGCGCGGCGTGGATCACCACACCGGCGGCCAGGAACAGCAGCGCCTTGAACGCGCCGTGGCTGACCAGGTGGAAGACGGACGCCTCGCGGTCACCGCTGGCCAGCGCACCGGCCATGTAGCCGAGCTGGCCGACGGTGGAGTAGGCGAGCACCCGTTTCAGGTCGTCCTGGGCGAGCGCGCAGAGCGCCGAGCCGATCATCGTCACGGCGGCCATCACCGCGAGCACGACCAGCGCCGCACCCGACAGCAGGAACACCGGCAGCAACCTGGCGACCAGGTAGATGCCCGCCGCGACCATGGTGGCCGCGTGGATCAGCGCGGAGACCGGCGTCGGACCGGCCATCGCGTCCGGGAGCCAGGTGTGCAGCGGGAACTGCGCGCTCTTGCCGGCCACGCCGGCGAGCAGCAGCAGGGCGGTCAGCGTCGGGTGGCCGAGCTTGCCCTCACCCGCGGCCGCCAGCACGTCCGGGATCCGGAAGCTGCCGGCGTCCGCGCCGAGCAGGAAGATCCCGAACAGGAACGGCACGTCGCCGAGCTTGGTGACCAGGAAGGCCTTGAGCGAGGCCGAGCGGGCGTCCGCGGTCTCCCAGTGGTGGCCGATCAGGAAGTACGAGCAGACGCCCATGACCTCCCAGCCGACCAGCAGCACGATCAGGTCGCCCGAGTAGACCACCAGGAACATCGCGGCGGTGAACAGCGAGACCAGCGCCGCGTACGAGGGGTAGCGGGGGTCGGACTTCAGGTACGCGGTCGAGTAGACCTGGACGCAGGTGGCGACCACACCGACCAGCACGGAGATCAGCGAGCTGAAGCCGTCCAGGTGGATGGCGAGCGCGATGTCCGGGCCGCCGGTCGGGGTGAGCCGGGTGGCGGCGTCCAGGGCCTGGCCGGTGTCGAGCTGGAGGGCGACCACCAGCGCGAGCACGGCCGAGACGGCGACCGGGACGATCGCCAGCGGCCGGGCCAGTCCGGGCGCCTTCTTGCCGACGGCGACGGTCGCGGCGGCGCCGAGCGCCGGCAGCGCCGGGACGAGGGCGGGCAGGGCGAGGTTCATGCGACGGCCTGGCCCTTCAGCGCCTCGGCTCCGTTCGGCGCCTCCTCGACGGGGAGCGTCTCGGCCGGGTCGCCGAGCGCGGTGGCCCGGTCGATGTCCGCGGTGCCCCGGGCCCGGAACAGCAGCAGGACGATGGCGAGCCCCAGCCCGATCTCGGCGGCGGCGACGGTGATGGTGAACAGGGTGAGCGCCTGCCCGGCGTGCAGCGAGTCGCGCAGCCAGGCGTCGAAGGCGACCAGGTTGAGGTTGACGGCGTTGAGCATCAGCTCGACGGACATCAGCACCAGGACGGCGTTGCGCCGGGCGAGCACGCCGTACACGCCGACGCTGAACAGCAGCGCGGCGAGGACGACGGGGTAGGCGAGGTGCATCAGCTCTCCTCCGACGCGGACGACGCAGGTGCGGACGACGCAGGTGTAGAGGGCTTGGGCGCGGTCGCGGCGACCGTCCCGTTGGACCCGACCGGCCGCCCGGCGCGCAGCTTGCCCGCCCGGGGCGCCGGCACCCGCCGCTCGGACCCGCGCGACAGCACGATCGCGCCGACCAGCGCCGCCAGCAGCAGCACGGACAGCGCCTCGAAGGGCAGCACCCAGTGCCGGAACAGGCTGGCCCCGGTGACGGAGGCCGAACCGCCGCCCGCGCCGAGGTCGATCCAGGAGGTCCGGAAGGCGTCGACCACCAGCGTCACCAGCGTCCCGGCCGAGGCCAGCGCCACGACCAGGGCGACCCAGCGGTTCTTGGAGTCGGCGTCCGGCGAGCGCCCGATCGGCGCCTTGGTGAGCATCAGTCCGAACAGCACCAGGACGACCACCGAACCCAGGTAGATCAGCACCTGCACCCAGGCGATGAACTCGGCCGTGAGCAGCAGGAACTCCACCGCCAGCCCGCCGAGCGCGACCACCAGCCAGAGCGCGGCGTGCACCAGCTGCTTGGTGGTCACGGCGACGATCGCCGAGCCGAGCACCGCGATGCCGACCAGCAGGAAGACGATCTCCTGACCGGTCGGGGACAGGAACGAACGGGCGGCCGGCTCCAACGAACCGGTCGCCGCGAGAAGCGTGGCAGCGGCGGTCATGCGTCGCCCCCCTCCTCATGGGAAGCAGCCTTCTCCTCAAGAGCGGCCGCGGCCGCCAGCTTGTCCGCCGCCTTGCGCGCGGTGGCGATCTCCTTGGGCTCCTCGGCCGCCGGGTCCAGGGCCGGCGGCGCCGGGACGGTCCACATCCACTCCCGGAGCTTCTCCCGCTCATGGGTCAGCTCGTGGATGTCCGTCTCCGCGTACTCGAACTCCGGCGACCAGAACAGCGCGTCGAAGGGGCACACCTCGATGCAGATCCCGCAGTACATGCAGAGCGAGAAGTCGATGGCGAAGCGGTCCAGCACATTGCGGGTGCGGGCCCGCGCGTTCGGCTCGGTGGCCGGCAGCGTCTCCTTGTGGGAGTCGATGTAGATGCACCAGTCCGGGCACTCACGCGCACAGAGCATGCACACCGTGCAGTTCTCCTCCAGCAGCGCGATGACGCCGCGCGAACGCGGCGGCAGCACCGGCTGCACGTCGGGGTACTGCGCGGTGACGCTCTTCTTCGTCATCGTCCGCAGCGTCACGGCAAGCCCCTTGGCGAGGCCGACACCGGGAAAACTCATGAGATCGCCACCTTGATGATGCCGGTGAGGGCCAGCTGGACGAGCGCGAGCGGGATCAGCACCACCCACGCGAAGCGCATCAGCTGGTCCTCGCGCAGCCGCGGGTAGGTGACCCGCAGCCAGATGACCACGAAGGCCAGCGCGAAGGTCTTGAGGAGCATCCAGAGCCAGCCGAGCTGGTCCGACATCGGCCCGTGCCAGCCGCCCAGGTAGAGCACCGCCGTCAGCGCGGACACCACCAGGATGCCCGCGTACTCGGACAGCAGGAACAGCGCGAAGCGCAGGCCGGTGTACTCGGTGTACGCGCCGAAGATGATCTCCGAGTCGGCGACCGGCATGTCGAACGGCGGCCGCTGGAGCTCGGCCAGACCGGCCGTGAAGAAGACGAAGGCGCCGATGATCTGCCAGGGCAGCCAGTACCACTGCCAGGCGTCCAGGATCCCGGGCAGCGACAGCGTGCCGGCGGCCATCGCCACCGAGGCCGCCGCCAGCACCATCGGCAGCTCGTACGACATCAGCTGCGCGGCCGTGCGCAGACCGCCGAGCAGCGAGAACTTGTTCGCCGAGGCCCATCCGGCCATCAGCTTGCCGATCACGCCGACGCCCATCACGGCCAGCACGAAGAACAGGCCGGCGTCGATCGCCTGGCCGACGAAGCCGTTCGGGCCCACCGGGATGGCCAGCAGCACGAACAGGTACGGCAGCAGCGAGACGGCGGGGGCCAGCTGGAAGATCCGGCGGTCCGCCCCGGCCGGGACGATGTCCTCCTTCTGCGCGAACTTCACGCCGTCCGCGACGAGCTGCGCCCAGCCGTGGAAGCCGCCCGCGTACATCGGGCCGAGCCGGCCCTGCATATGCGCCATGACCTTGTGCTCGGTCTGGCCGATGACCAGCGGGAGGAGCAGGAAGACCACGAGGGTGGCGACGCAGCGGAGCACCGTGTCGAGCAGGTTCACGTGCCGTCTCCGTCCTGGTCGGCCGCGCCGGCCGGGTTCTCGTCCTGCTGCCCGCCCGGCTCGCCCGGCTGCTCACCCGCCGGCTTCTCGTCGTGGGCGGGCACCGGGTTGTGCCAGGGCGCGTCGGAGGACCGGGGCCGGGCGGGGGCCTTGGGCTCGGCGGCCGGTTCGTCGGCGGCCTGGCTGACCGACCCCTCGGAGACCGACCGGGTCCGCCGCGGCCGGTCCGCCCGCACCGCGGGCGCACCCTCGGCCGGAGCGGCGGGAGCAACCGGAGTGGCCGCAGTGGCCGGAGCCTCAGCGGCCGCCGGAGCCTCGGCACCCGTCTGGCTCGCCGACCCCTCCGACACCGACCGGGTCCGCCGCGGCCGGTCCGCCCGCACCGCGGGCGCACCCTCGGCACCGACACCGGCGGCGGCACCGGCCGCAGCCGCCCGGGGCGTCCGCCCCGCCGCGCCCGCCGCCCGCGCACCGCGCGCGGGCCGCTCGGCTACCGGCGGCAGGGTGCCCTTGAGCGGCCCCCACTCGTTCGGGTCCGGCACACCGGCCGGCTGCATCTTGCGACGGGCCGGCCCGTCGCCGTGGTCCGACTCGCCCGGCTCCTTGGCGCCCGGCCAGGCCTTGGCGACCCGTGCCGCGAGCACGAACTCCTTGCGCAGCGGGTGCCCCTCGAAGCCCTCCGGCAGCAGCAGGGTGGCCAGGTAGGGGTGCCCGGGGAAGTCGATGCCGAACATCTCGTGGGTCTCGCGCTCGTGCCAGGCGGCGCCCGCGTACACCGCGACGGCGCTCGGCAGCGCGGCCTGGTCGCGCGGCACCCGGGTGCGCAGCGCGAGGTGACGCACGCCCGGCGCCTCGACGGCGGCCAGGTGCGCGACCACGGAGAAGCCCTCGGCGAGCTCGTCGACCGCGCTCAGCCAGTCGAAGAACGCCAGGCCCAGCACGTCCCGGGCGTTGGTGAGCGCCTCGATCCAGCGCTCGGCCGGGACGTCGACGGTGATCAGTCCGTACGCCTCGGCGCCGGTCGCCCACTCCCCGACCGACGCCGCACACTGCTCAGGCGTGGTCACGAGACCCCTCCCTCAGAGGAACCGGCCGACGAACCGGCGGACGAACCGGCGGAAGGCCCCGCCACCAGCGGACGGCGCAGCGCCGCCGCGGGCGCGGTGTAGCGGCCGGGCAGGGACTCGGCGGCGATCTTCTCCTGCAGCTTGAGGATGCCCTGGAGCAGCGCCTCGGGCCGGGGCGGACAGCCGGGCACGTAGACGTCGACCGGGATGATCTGGTCCACGCCCTTGGTCACCGAGTAGGAGTCCCAGTACGGACCGCCGGAGTTGGAGCAGGCGCCGAAGGAGATGACGTACTTCGGCTCGGGCATCTGCTCGTAGAGGCGCTTGACGGCGGGCGCCATCTTGTCGGTGACCGTGCCGGAGACGATCATCAGGTCCGCCTGACGGGGCCCGGGCGCGAAGGGGATGACACCCATCCGGATGAAGTCGTGCTTGGCCATGGACGCGGCGATGAACTCGATCGCGCAGCAGGCCAGGCCGAAGTTGAAGCACCAGAGGCTGTAGCGACGGCCCCAGTTGAGCACGACCTTGACCGGGTCGGGCGCGAGCCGCGCGAGCGGGCCGATGCCGCGGCGCTCGACGGCGCCGGGGCGGGACGGGTTCGGCAGGCCGAGCTGGACGGGACCGCCCTGCGTGCCGTGCGAGTGGGTGTGCGTCACGTCCATTCCAGAACGCCCTTCTTCCAGGCGTAGAGCAGCCCGACCGCGAGGAAGCCGATGAAGAGGAACATCTCGATCAGCGTTCCGGCCCCGTACCCGGCGCTGGCGAAGACCGTCGCCCACGGGAACAGGTAGATCGCGTCGACCGCGAAGATCACGTACAGGAACGCGTACACGTAGTAGCGGATCTGGGTGTGCGCCCAGTCCTCGCCCACCGGGTCCACGCCGCACTCGTAGGCGAGGAGCTTCTCGGGCGAGTAGACCACCGGCCGCAGAAGGCGGTTCGCGGTGAACGCCACGGTGACGAAGAGCACCCCGACGACGGCCAGCAGGCCCATCGCGGCGTACGCGTCGAAGTAGCCGCTGCCGACCGCCGGGTCGGCCACGACGGCAGCCGCCTGCTGCCCCTTCATGCTTCGCCTCCACCTCGGCCGTGAATCCGTCCCTACAAGACAGTTCTACGACGTTTCCTCGCACGCTCTTAACAATGGCCAATGCGTGAGTCTAAAGGGACGACTCCGCTCCACCCGAACCGTGCCCGATCAGCAAGACAGCTCGTGGACAGCCGGGCACGTGCCCGGGGCCGGGGCAGGGGGGTGGGGATAACCCCCGACCGGGAAGACGCATCACCCCCATGGCACCTCCCGTCCCCGGTTCGGGAAGCTTGGTCCACCAGTCCACCAGTCCACCAGTCCACCAGTCCACCAGTCCACCAGCTCGACCGACAGGAACGGATGATCCGATGAAGCCGCTGCACCGCCGAGCCGTGGACGCCGTCAAGGAGCAGGACGCTCGGATGGAACGCCCGCCGCTGTACGGCGCACGGATGTGGCGGCAGGTCGGTCAGCTGATGCTCAACCTGCCGCTCGGCATCGCCGGCTTCGTCCTGGCGGTCACCACGCTCTCGGTCGGCCTGGGCCTGTCGATCACGGTGATCGGTCTGCCGCTGCTGGCCGGCGGGCTGGCCGCCTCCCGCTCCCTGGGCGGGCTGGGCCGCCGCCGGGCGCGCTCGGCGTACGGCTCCGCGATCGACGACCCGGAGCCGGTTCGGCTGCGCCGCCCGGGGCTGGTCGGCTACACCATCGCCCACCTCACCGACCTGCTGAACTGGCGGTCGGCGCTCTACAACGTGCTGATGCTGCCCTGGGGCATCCTCAGCTTCACGCTGTCCCTGGTCTCGGTCGTGGTGCTGTGGCCGGTGCTGCCCTGGGTGGTGCGCGCGATGGCGGCGGTCGACCGGATCCTGATCGAGTCGCTGCTCTTCCCCGGCGCCCTGGCCGAGCGGGTGCGCGAGCTGGAGGACGACCGCGGCACCGTGGTCGACACCGCCGCCGCCGACCTGCGCCGGATCGAGCGCGACCTGCACGACGGCGCCCAGGCCCGGCTGGTCGCGCTGGCGATGGACCTCGGCATGGCCAAGGAGCGGCTGCGCGAGGTGGAGTCCGAGGATGACATGGCGGCCGCCACCCGGATGGTCGACAACGCTCACGGCGAAGTGAAGCTGGCCCTGCAGGAGCTGCGCGACCTGGCCCGCGGCATCCACCCGGCGGTGCTCACCGACCGCGGCCTGGACGCGGCGCTGTCCGCGGTCGCGGCCCGCTGCACCGTCCCGGGCGGGGTGAAGGTGAACGTGGACCTGGCGGGGTCGGACGGCGAGCCCGAGCGCCCGGACTCTGCGGTCGAGGGCATCGCCTACTTCACCGTCAGCGAGCTGCTGACCAATGTCTCCAAGCACGCGGGCGCCCGCACCGCCTCGGTCGAGGTCTGGCGCTCGGACGACCAGCTGATGGTGCTGGTCCAGGACGACGGCAAGGGCGGGGCGGCCCCGTACCCGGGCAGCGGCCTGGCCGGGCTGGCCGAGCGGATCCGGGCGGTGGACGGGGTGTTCCTGGTGGACAGCCCGGCGGGCGGCCCGACCGCGGTCACCATCGAGCTGCCCTGGCGCACCCGCACCGCCCGCCGCTGAGCGCCCGGAGACGGCGAAAGGCGCCGGGACCCGGTCGCGGCAGTGGACCGGGTCCCGGCACCGGTCCGGTGCGGCGCCCGGCCCGCGGAACCCTTGCGCGGTGTGCGGGCCGACGACCCACCGGAGCTCGGGTCACGCCTACGATCCGGTCGCCAGCGTGCCCAGCGTGACGTCGGCGGTCTGGCTCTTGCCGTCCCGGGTGTAGGTGACGGTGACCTTGCTGCCCGGGGTGAGCGAGGCGAGCGCGGTGGTGAGCGCGTTCAGCGAGTCGACCGGGGTGTCGTCGATCTTGGTGATGACGTCGCCCGGCTGCAGCCCCGCCGCGGCGGCCGCGCCGCCCGCGCCGACCGCGACGATGACCGCACCGGCTGGCTGGAACTGCTGGTTGAAGCTGGTCCGGGCGGTGATGCCGAGGGCGGCCCGGCCCGAGTTGGTGACCTTGCCCTGCTTGATCAGCTGGTCGGTGATGCTGGTGATGGTGGACGCCGGGATGGCGAAGCCGATGCCGGGGGCGGACACGCCGTTGGTCTGCGGCTCGGTCGCGGCGAGGGTGTTGATGCCGATCACCTGGCTGTCCAGGTTGACCAGCGCGCCGCCGCTGTTGCCCGGGTTGATCGCGGCCGAGGTCTGCACCATGTTGCCGATGGTGGCGCCCGGCGAACCGACGCCCCGGGGTTCGGTGACGGTCCGCCCGGTGGCCGAGACGATGCCCTGGGTGACGCTGCTGGAGAGCCCGAGCGGGCTGCCCATGGCGAGGGTGATCTGGCCGAGCTCGACCTTGCTCGAATCGCCGAAGGCGGCCGGTTTGAGGCCGCTCGGCGGGCTGCTGAGCTTGATCACCGCGAGGTCGGAGTCGGGGTAGCTGGCGACCAGGGTGGCGTCCAGCGACTTGGTGGTGTTGGCGAGGGTGACGGTGAAGGTGGTCGAGGAGCCGACCACGTGGGCGTTGGTGACGATGTCGCCCTTGTCGTCGTAGACGATCCCGGAGCCGAGGCTCTCCCCGGTGGTGATCTGCACCACCGAGGGCAGTACGTCGGCGATCACCTTCTGGTAGGCGTCCTGGAGCTGGTTGCCGCCGCCCGGTTGGCTGGAGGGGGCGGAGGTGGCCGACTTGGTGGCGCCGGAAGGGGAGCCGGCCGACGCCGGGGAGGAAGCGGAGGAGGCCGAGGAGGACGAGGAGGAGGACGAGCTGCTGCAGCCGGCCAGCGCCAGCGCCGTCAGCGCCGCGACCGCGCCCGGGGCGAGCAGCCGACGCTGAACCGCCTTGGGCCCGGTCGGCCCGGGGCTGGCCGGCAGCGGGCGGTTGTGTTCCTTCTTGCGGCTCACCTGGCTGCCTCCGATTCGTCACCACGCTGACGGGCGCGGGTGTGGGAGCACGGAAATCCTTGTCAGCATTTCACCGATTTGTCCGACTTGCTGGCTGGACTCGCCCGCCCGGGGTGACCCGCACGCGAACGCCTAGGATTGCCGCATGACTTGGTTGATCACCGGCGGTGCCGGATACATCGGCGGGCACGTCGTCCGTCAGCTGCTCGACGCCGGCGAGCGCGTCGCCGTCCTGGACGACCTCAGCACCGGCGACGCCTCCCGGGTGCCGGCTGGCGTCCCGCTGATCCAGGGCTCCACCCTGGACCGCGCCGCCCTGGACGCCGCGATCCGCGACCACGGCGTCGAGGGCATCCTGCACTTCGCCGCCAAGAAGCAGGTCGGCGAGTCGGTCGAGCAGCCGTTCCTCTACTACCGCGAGAACATGATCGGCCTGCAGACGGTCCTGGAGGCCGCGGCCGAGGGCGGTGTCAAGCGCTTCCTGTTCTCCTCCTCCGCCGCCGTCTACGGCATGCCGGACGTCGACCTGGTCACCGAGTCCACCCCGTGCGCCCCGATGAGCCCGTACGGCGAGACCAAGCTGGCCGGCGAGTGGCTGGTCGCCGCCGCGGGCAAGGCCCACGGGATGTCCACCGTGGCCCTGCGCTACTTCAACGTGGCCGGCGCCGCCTCGCCCGAGCTCTCCGACGCCGGTGTGTTCAACCTGATCCCGATGGTCTTCGAGCGGCTCACCGCCGGCAAGGCGCCGCTGGTCTTCGGCGACGACTACCGGACCCCGGACGGCACCTGCGTCCGCGACTTCATCCACGTCTCCGACATCGCCTCGGCCCACGTGGCGGCCGCCAAGCGGCTGGCCGCCGACCCGGCCGGCGCGACCTCGCTGGTGCTCAACATCGGCCGCGGCGAGGGCGTCAGCGTCAAGGAGATGATCGAGGTGATCGGCAAGGTCACCGGTTACGACACCACCCCCGAGATGGCCCCGCGCCGCCCCGGCGACCCGGCCCGGGTGGTGGCCTCCGCCGACCTGATCCAGCGCGAGCTGGGCTGGAGCGCGAGCCACGACGTGGCGGAGATGGTCTCCTCCGCGTGGGAGGGCTGGTGCAGCCGCCACCCCGAGGCCCGCAAGGCCTGAGGCCTGATCGCCCGGGCCTGACCGCCCGGGCCGTGGCCCTCGGCCACCACCGGACCGGCGGTGTCCGCCCCGCTCAGCGGGCGGGCACCGCCGTGCCGTAGTAGGCGTCCAGCGCGTACACGCAGCGGTCCTTGGAACCGACGAAGACCCGCCCGCCGACCGCCACCGGGGAGCCGGTGAGCTCGCCCTTGGTGCCGAGCTCCCAGCGCAGCTGACCGGTCGCCAGGTCCAGCGTGTGCAGCGAGTGGTCCCGGCTGCCCAGGTGCACCAGGCCGTCGGCCACCGCCGGGGAGCCGACGATCTCGCCGCGCGCGGTGTAGCGCCAGCGCTCCCGGCCGGTCGCCGCCTCGAAGGCGTACAGCACCTCGCCGCTGCCCACCAGCACCATGCCGTCCCCGACCACCACCGGCTCCGCGCCCTGGCGGCTGCCGGTGACCCCGCGCCAGCGGTCCAGGCCGGTGGCCGCGTCCAGCGCGTAGACCGTGCCCAGGTAGTCGGCCACGTAGACCGCGTCGGCGTCCAGGGCGGGCGGGGTGAACAGCACCACCGGGGCCTCGAAGCGCCAGCGCTCGACCCCGCTGGCCGCGTCCAGCGCGTACACCCGGGTGCCGGCCGTCACGTACAGCACGCCGCCGCGCTCGACCGGGTGCGAGGGCACGTCCTCGCCGACCGGGAAGGACCAGCGCAGGCCCGCTCCGCGCGGGTCCACGCAGCGCAGCCGCCCGGCGCCGTAGTAGTAGGCGGCGCCGGCCACCAGGACCGGGCCGGACTGCGGGTTCTCGTAGTCCTGCTGGGCGTCGTCCGCGCGCCACAGCTCGGCGCCGGTGGCGGCCGCGCGCAGCTGGACACCTCCGCCCCGGACGCCGCAGCAGAGCACGCCGTCGGCGGCGGAGAGCGAGTAGACCCAGCCGTCCAGCGAGGTGCGCCAGCGCTCGGTGCCGTCCGCGACGTCCACGGTGTACAGGTGCGGGCCGTCCGCGGCGTGCACCCGGCCGGCGTCCACCGCGAGCGCCCAGGCGACGTCCCTGGTCTTGTAGCGGCGCTCGCCGGAGGCGATGTCCAGCGCGTGCACCTCGAAGCTGGAGACGAAGAGCGTGCCGTCGGCGACCACCGGGGTGCCCCAGACGTCGTTGGACATCCGGAACCGCCAGGGGCGCCAGCGGGCGGCCGGGGCGGGGGTCGGGGTCGGCGCCGGGGGTGCCGGCGGCGCCGGGGTCGGCGCCGTCCGGCGGACCCAGTCGGTCTCGGCCGGGGCGGTGGTCGGTCCGGGCTGCTCGTGCTCGGCCCGCGGCCCCGGGCCTATCCGCACCGAGGCGCCGGACAGCTGCACCTCGACACTGACCCCGCCGGTGGGCGCGCGGTGCTTGTTCTTGGAGGGGATCTTCGCGGTCGGGATCTCGGCGTCCGAGCCCGGCCCGGGGCGCGGCACGCTGTGCACCGGCCCGGCCGGCGGCGGCGCGTGCCGGGCGCCCGGATGGGTGCGCGGGTCGTCCAGACCGGGGTTCTGCGGCGGGATCTGCGGCTGCGGGGCCGGCGGGTGCGACGGCTGCGGGTGCGACGGCTGCGGCTCGACCGGGCCGGCGTACGGGCGGGGCGGCGGCGCGCTCGGGCGGCGCCCGCGCTTGCGCTCGATCAGCTCCAGCGCGTTGGCGGGCAGCCAGTCACCGGCCTCGCCGGAGGCGTCGTCCCGGGAGAACAGGTGCGGGGCCAGCTCGGCCTGGATCTGCGCCGGGGTCGGCCGGTGCTCGGCCGCCTGCTGCATGCAGGCCCGGACCAGGTCCATCAGCTCGGGCGGCATGCCGGACAGGTCCGGCTCCTCGCGCAGCAGCTGGAACACCGTCTCGACCGGGTTGGAGCCGCGGTACGGCGGGTGCCCGGTGGCGCAGAAGACCATCAGCGAGCCGAGCGAGAAGACGTCGCTGGCGCCCCGGACGGTCCGGCTGTCCCGGGCCTGCTCGGGCGACATGTAGGCCGGGGTGCCGACCGCGACGTTGGTCATGGTGAGCCGGGTGCTGGAGACCCCGGACGCGATGCCGAAGTCGATCACCTTGGGGCCGTCCTCGACCACCAGGACGTTGGAGGGCTTGAGGTCGCGGTGGATCAGCCCGGCCCCGTGGATGGACTGCAGCGCCTCGGCGATGCCCGCGACCAGCCAGCGGGTGGCCTCCACCGGCAGCGGGCCGCACTCCTCGACCAGGTCCTCCAGGGAGGGCGCCGGGATGTACGCGGTGGCCAGCCAGGGCACCCGGGCGTCCGCGTCGGCGTCCACCACGGCCGCGGTATAGAAGCCGCCGACCGTCTTGGCGGCCGCGATCTCCCGCGCGAAGCGGACCCGGAACAGCTCGTCCTCGGCCAGTTCCCCCCGGACGGTCTTGATGGCCACCCGGCGCCCGGACGCGGAGCGCGCCAGGTAGACCAGCCCCATCCCACCCGCGCCGAGTCGCCCCAGCACCTCGAAGGGCCCGATCCGCCTCGGATCGTGCGCCGTCAGCTGGTCCACTCCGCTGCCACCTCCCCGTTTCCGCACCCGCCGCGTGGTGCCGGTCCCGATTCTCCAATGCCGCCCGGCGCATCTCCAACCTCCCCCGCCCGGAGGGGCCCGCCGGACAGCGGCCTGGTCAGCGATGACGGAACGGCCGGATTCTGACGCCCGCTCCGGCTGCGGCTTGCGTCAGCCGACCCGGACCGTCGGTTTGCCCACTCGTGGGCGGTCACGCTCTGTCACACGACCACCCCTCAGCGGACTCGCCGTCACGCTATGGGGTCAAAAGCACACGGGGGGGCTTCAACGGCGCCTCCTGAGCCCCGTGAATATCCGTCCGAAGCGGTTCATGCCGCTATACCAGCCCCCGTGCGGAGTAATAGTCGCATCACCGAATCGCGCCAAGATCGTGCCACGGTAAGCTGACGGCATGACAGGACAAGTTCGCACCGTCGACGGTCGCGTCGCCGGGCGACGCGGACAGGAGACGCGGCAGAAGCTGCTCGACTGCCTCCGCGAGATGCTCAGCACGTCGCCCTATCGGGACGTCAAGGTCATCGACGTCGCCCGTATGGCGGGTACCTCCCCCGCGACCTTCTATCAGTACTTCCCGGATGTCGAGGGCGCAGTCCTCGAAATCGCCGAGGAAATGGCCAAGGACTCCGACACCCTCAAAGAGCTGGTGGCCGGAAAGTCCTGGGTAGGGAAGTCCGGACCGACCACTTCGGAAGAACTGGTCGACGGATTCCTTGCCTTCTGGCGCAAGAACGACGCCATTCTGCGAGTGGTCACGCTCGGTGCCGCGGAAGGGGACAAGCGGTTCTTCAAGATCCGCATGACCGTCCTCAACTCGGTCGCCAAGCCGCTCGCGGAGGCCGTCAAGGAACTCCAGGCGAAGGGTCAGGCCGACAAGTCGCTTGATCCGAACGCCGTCTCCGGGGCCCTGGTCTCGCTGCTCGCATCGGCGGCCGAGCACCAGAAGGCCTTCACCTCCTGGGGCGTCAAGGTCAAGGACCTCAAGCCCAACCTCGCTCCCCTGGTGTACCTGGGCGTCACCGGGAAGAAGGCGCCCAAGTAAGACCATCCGTTCGATCCATCATCCGCTCCGCGCGCAGCCCCGGCCTCCTGTCCGGGGTACGACGGACGGCGGCCGTGTCCTCGGGGGAGGTCCGCCGACGTACCGCAGGCGCGCCAGACATGCCGGTGGGCGAGCACCCCTCACACAGGGTGCCCGCCCACCGGCATTCTGTTGTTCACCCGCTCGACCGTGACTCGCCCGCTCGCCTCCGGGTCGCTCGGACCCGGTGCCGACGGTCGGCGCTCCGGCGCTCGTACCTCGCTGGTCGCTTCTCCCTTTCGGCACCGGCGCGCCCCTTCGGCTCGGGGCGGGGCAGTGTGCGAGTCACGGGCAGCGGACGACCTGGCCGGCGTAGGCGAGGCCGCCGCCGAAGCCGAAGAGCAGCACCGGGTCGCCCGGGGAGAGCTCGCCGCGTTCGACCAGCTTGGAGAAGGCGAGCGGGATCGAGGCGGCCGAGGTGTTACCGGAGTCGACCACGTCCCGGGCCACCACGGCGTCGCCGAGGCCCAGCTTCTTGGCGATCGCGTCGATGATCCGCAGGTTGGCCTGGTGCGGGACGAAGCCCTTGAGCTCCGAGGGGTCGATCCCGGCCCGCTCACAGGCCTCGCGGGCGAGCGGGGCGAGCTGGGTGGTGGCCCAGCGGAACACCGACTGGCCCTGCTGGCTGATCACCGGGTCCCAGCCCGTGATCACCACGGCGTCACCCTTCTCCGGCTCGGAGCCCCAGACCACCGGCCCGATGCCGGGCTCGGCGCCCTCCTCCTGCGCCTCGACCACCGCGGCGCCCGCGCCGTCGCCGAAGATCACACAGGTGGAGCGGTCGGTCCAGTCGAGGGTGTCGGACATCCGCTCGGCGCCGATCACCAGCGCGCGGCGGGCCGCGCCGGCCCGGATCGCGTGGTCGGCGGTGGCCAGCGCGTAGGAGAAGCCCGAGCAGACCGTGTTGATGTCGTACGCGGCGGGCGAGCGCACGCCCAGCCGGGCGGCCACGGCGGCGGCGGTGTTGGGGCTGCGCTCGATCGCGGTGCAGGTGGCGACCACGACCAGGTCGATGTCCTCGGGCGTCCGGCCGCTGTTGGCCAGCGCCTTCTGCGCGGCCTCGGTGGCGAGGTCGACCAGGGTCTCGCCCTCGGCGATGTGCCGGGTGCGGATGCCCACCCGGGTGCGGATCCACTCGTCGTCGGTGTCGACGAGCGCCGCCAGGTCGTCGTTGCTGAGGACCTTGGGGGGCTGGTAGTGGCCGAGTGCCACAATGCGCGAACCGCTCATGGTGCCATGGAACCGGGTTACTCGCTGGTCAGCCGGGCATGACCGGCTACAGGATCCGAACCTGTGATCTGTAGGAGATCGACAAGGGCTGTTGGGGCGCCTGGGTTCGGCGCATGCCGAGGTCAGGCCGCCAGGGTGGTGGCGTCGCCCATCACGATGACCGGGTGGGCGCTCGGATCCAGGGTGCGGATCAGCTGGGCCATCTTGTCCTCGGGGATCGACACGCAGCCGTGGGTGGGCCCGTCATGGTCCACGTGGAGCCAGATGCCTCCGCCCTTCTTGGCGCCCATCGGGCGGCGCGAGTCGAGCGGGGAGTTGCCGGGGACCCGGTTGTAGTTGATCGCGACCACGTAGTCGAAGGAGCCGGCCAACTGGTCGCCGAAGAAGCCGGTGCCGGAGACCACGAAGCTCGGGTCCTTGTCGTACGGGAGCTTGCTGCCCGGGTCGGCGTTGCGGCCGCCCGCGTCGGTGAGCGAGAAGACGCCGATCGGGCTGCGCAGGTCGCCCTCGTTGTGGTCGGCGGTCCAGCCGTTCTTGCCGTTGTGGCCGTTCCACGTCTCGCCGGCCAGCCAGCGGCCCTCGGGGGTGCGGGTCCAGAGGACGACGGTGTTCTTGTCGGTGTTCTTGTCGGCGCCGGAGGCGACCACGACCTGGGTGGTCTCGGCGGGGATCTTCGCGGTGAAGGCGGCGCCGAGGCCGGGTATCGCGGCCAGCGAGCCGTCCGGGCGGGTCTCGCTGCGACCGGCGGCCGGGGGCGCGGACTGCCGGTCGGCGGCGGCCTGGACGGCGGCGTGGTCGGGCGCGGGCTGGTCGGGCTTGCTGACGCCTTCGGGGCCGGGGCCGTCGGCGGCGGTGATGCCGGGCTTGGCGTCGTCCTGGCCGACGGTGTACCAGCCGGCGGCGGCCGCGACCAGCAGGGCGGTGCCGGCCATCACGGCCTTGCCGTGACGTTTCTGCTTCGCCTTGCGCCGCCGGCCCCGGGCGGCGGCCCTGCCACCCGGCACGGCGGCCGCGGCGGGGACGACGGGGGCGAGGGGCGCGAGGGGATCGAGGGGATCGACCGGTGCGGGCTCCTCGTGGACCGGCTGCTCGTACACCGGCTGCTCGTACACCGGCTGCTCGTACACCGGCTCAGGCTCCGCCGGGTACGGCTGGAACGGCTGCTCGTACGCCTCGAAGTACCCCTCAGCGACCTGCGGGGCCTGCTGGTACTCGCCGTAGTGGTCCTGCTGGACCGGCTGCCGGTACGACTCGTACGCGTCGTACGGCGCGTCGTGCGACTGCGGCGGCACCCCGTACACCGGCTCCTGCATCGGCTCGTACGGCGGGTACTCGGTGGCGCGATGAGAACCGGACATGCCGTCGATCCTGCCAAACGCCGCACCCGTTGGTAAACCCGGGTCGCGTGCGGGAGCCGTGAAGACGCCGCCGTCCGGGCCCGAGTACGGCCCGGACGGCGGGGAGTTCGCAGGTCAGAGGCGCATCGCCTGCGGGGCCTCGCGGCGCATCGGGTCCGGGCCCTCGTACTCGCGGATGACCTCGTAGCGGGTGTTGCGCTCGACCGGACGGAAGCCGGCGTCGCGGATCAGACCGAGCAGGTCCTCGCGGCCGAGCTTGTTCGGCGTGCCGAAGTTGTCCGCGTCGTGGGTGATCTTGTACTCGACCACCGAGCCGTCCATGTCGTCCGCGCCGTGGCTGAGCGCCAGCTGCGCGGTGGTGACGCCGTGCATCACCCAGAAGACCTTGACGTGCGGGACGTTGTCGAACAGCAGCCGGGAGACGGCGAAGGTCTTCAGCGCCTCGGCGCCGGTGGCCATCTCGGTACGGGCCATCAGCTTGTTGCGCACGACGCCGTCCTTGGAGTCGTGGAAGTCGTGCTGGTAGCGCAGCGGGATGAAGACCTGGAAGCCGCCGGTCTCGTCCTGCAGCTCGCGCAGCCGCAGCACGTGGTCCACCCGGTGGCGGGGCTCCTCGATGTGGCCGTACAGCATGGTGCAGGGCGTCTTGAGGCCCTTGCTGTGCGCGAGGCGGTGGATCCGCGACCAGTCCTCCCAGTGGGTGTCGTGGTCGACGATGTGCTGGCGGACCTCCCAGTCGAAGATCTCCGCGCCGCCGCCGGTCAGCGACTCCAGGCCGGCGTCGATCAGCTCGTCCAGGATCTCGTCGGCGGACAGGCCGCTGATCTTCTCGAACCAGTGGATCTCGGTCGCGGTGAAGGCCTTCAGCGAGACGTTCGGCAGGGCCGCCTTCAGTTCCCGCAGCGAGCGCGGGTAGTAGCGCCACGGCAGGGTCGGGTGCAGGCCGTTGACGATGTGCAGCTCGGTGAGGGACTCGCTCTCCATCGCCTTGGCGAGGCGGACGGCCTCCTCGATGCGCATCGTGTACGCGTCCTTCTCGCCCGGCTTGCGCTGGAACGAGCAGTACGCGCAGGACGCGCTGCACACGTTGGTCATGTTGAGGTGGCGGTTGACGTTGAAGTGGACGACGTCGCCGTTCTTCCGCGTCCGCACGTGGTGGGCCAGCCCGCCCAGCCAGGCCAGGTCGTCGCTCTCGTAGAGCGCGATCCCGTCCTCGCGGGTCAGCCGCTCACCCGCGTAGACCTTCGCCTCCAGCTCGCGCTTGAGCCCTGCGTCCATGCGGTGCCCCGCCTCCTCCGACATTCGATTCCTTGCCGGACTGAGCGTACGCCTATGCGGAGAGCAGCTCCGCGAGCAGTGCCGGGTCGATGTTGCCACCGCTGACCACGGCCGCGACCGTCTGGCCCCCGGTCTCGGCGGCGCGGTGGAAGTACGCGGCCGGGGCCACGGCACCGGAGGGCTCGGCGACCAGCCGGCCGCGGCGGGCCAGCAGGGCGACGGTGGCGCGGATCTCGTCCTCGGTGACGGTGACGATGTCGTCCACGTAGGTGGTGATGTGCTCGTAGGGCAACAGGCCGACCGAGGGGGTGCGCAGCCCGTCCGCGATGGTCCGGTAGGTGTCGGCGACCGGCCACTCCACCCGGCGCCCGGAGCGCAGGCTGGCCTGCGCGTCGGCCGCCAGCTCCGGTTCCACGCCGATCACCCGGATGCCCGGGCGGGTGAGCTTGAGCGCGGCCGCCGTCCCGCCGATCAGGCCGCCGCCGCTGACCGGCACCAGGACGGTGTCCAGCTCGGCCGGGGCGTCCTCGGCGATCTCCAGCCCGACCGTGCCCTGGCCCGCGATGATGAACGGGTCGTCGTACGGGGGCACCCAGACGTAGCCGTGCCTTTCGGCCAGCTCGCCGGGCAGGGTGTCCCGCTCCCCCGGCGACACCAGGATCACCTCGGCGCCGTACGAGCGGGTGGCCTCCACCTTCACCGCGGGCGAGGTATCCGGCATCACGATCACGGCTTTGATGCCGAGCAGCTGTGCCGCGTACGCCACCGCCTGCGCGTGGTTGCCGCTGGACTGGGCGACCACGCCGCGGGAGCGTTCCTCCGCGGTGAGCGCGGCCAGCCGGTTGTAGGCGCCGCGGGTCTTGAAGGCCCCGGTCGGCTGGAGGTTCTCGGGCTTGAGCCAGAGCCGCCGCTCCCCCTCGGCCGCCCAGGGGGCGGGAACCAGCGGGGTGCGCACGGCGACCCCCGCGATCCGCTGCCGAGCGGCGCGCAGCTCCTCCAGACCGACCAGTGCCATACGTCACTCTCCTACAGGAGGAAGCTCACTCACCCGGTTCTCCCACTTCGTGGAGAGTACGACGGTGGTGCGGGTCCGGGCCACGCCTTTAGTGCCCGAGATCCGCTTCACCACCGACTCCAGGCCGGCCACGTCGGCCACCCGGACCTTGAGCATGTAGGAGTCGTCACCCGCGATGAACCAGCAGTCCTCGACCTCGTTGAGGTCCTTCAGCCGGAACGCGACGTCCTCGTGGTCGGCCGCGTCGGTGAGCTGAAGGCCGATCAGGGCCGTGACGCCGAAGCCGAGCGAGGCCGGGTTGACCGTCGCGCGGTAGCCGGTGATGACCCCGGCCTGCTCCAAGCGGTTGATGCGGTCCGTGACGCTCGGGCCGGAGAGGCCGACCAGCCGGCCCAGCTCGGCGTAGGACGCACGGCCGTTCTCCCGGAGCGCCTGGATGAGCTGTCTGTCCACCGTGTCCATATACCGTCCGCGTCCTTCCGAACCTCACCAGACCCACAGATCATTATCCGGATTCAAAGGCGCCATGCGCTGACCGACCCGGATATCGCAGAGAAGATACTCTCCCGCCCTCGCTCTCCTTACTCCCCCTCAGCCGCAGCGCCCCCGCCGCTCCCGCTCCGGCGGGCCGCCGCCCCCAACTCCCCTTCCCAGCGCAGGTACAGGGAATGCGGCACGCCCACGGCGTCCAGCACCCGGCCGGCCACGAAATCCACGAGTTCGCGCACGGTGGAGCCGCCGGCGTAGAAACCGGGCGACGCGGGCAGGACCACCGCGCCCTGCGCGTCGAGTTCCACCAGGTGCTTCAACGTCACCCCGTTGAGTGGTGTCTCGCGCACGCAGACGACGAGTGGTCGGCGCTCCTTCAGGGTGACACTGGCGACCCGCTGCAGCAGGTCCTTGCTCAGGCCGAGCGCGATCCCGGCCACCGCGCCGGTGGTCGCGGGCACCACCAGCATGCCCTTGGCGGGGTACGAGCCGCTGGACGGGCCGGCCGCGAAGTCCCCGGCGGGCCAGTAGCGGACGTCCTCCAGGTCCTGGTCGGTGCCCAGCCAGGCGGCGAGGTCGGTGCGCCAGTGGGCGTCCCGGAAGGAGATGCCGGTCTCGTCCAGGATGGTGAGCCGGGCGGCCCGGCTGACGATCAGGTCCACCGCCTCACCGGCGGCCAGCAGCGCCCGGATCACCGAGGCCGCGTACGGCGTCCCCGACGCTCCCGAGACCCCGACCACCCACGGCTGACGCTTCGTGATTCCCATGGGGCATTTCTATCCCGGCTTCACCCGGGGCCTCGGCCGGGGAGTGCCCCGGAGGCCGCCGCCCGGTCGGACGGAACGGGTCCGGGAGCGCGCGCCCCCTGGGAGGATGGGGGGCATGGCAGCGACCCTCGTCGACCTCACCCATCAGGTGACCACCGCGATGCCGGTCTACCCCGGCGATCCGACCGTGCTGTTGGAGCCCGCGCTCACCACCGCGACGGCCGGGGTGAACGTGCTGGCCCTGCACCTCGGCTCGCAGTCCGGGACCCACGTGGACGCGCCGTACCACGTGGACGTCACCTGGCCGACGCTGGACGGGCTGCCGCTGGAGCGGTTCACCGGGCCCGCCGTGGTGGCCGACCTGCGGGGGCTGGAGCCCCGGGCGGCCGTCACCCCCGAGCTGCTGGCGCCCGCGCTGGAGCGCTGCGGGGAGGGTTCCGTCCTGCTGCTGGCCACCGGCTGGGCCCGGCACTGGGGCACCGACGCCTACCTCGCCCACCCCGGCCTGACCGCCGAGGCGGCCGAGGCGATCGTCGCCGCCGGGGTGCGCACGGTCGGGGTGGACGCGCTGAGCGTCGACCCCACCCCCGACCCGGGCCCGGGCGACCCGGCGGTGGCCGCGCTGCTCGCCGACCTCACCGACGAGCACGACCAGCCCGCCGAGGAGCCGACGCTGGCCGCCCACCGGGTGCTGCTGGGGGCGAGCGGCGGCGGGGTGATCGCCGAGAACCTG
This sequence comes from Kitasatospora sp. NPDC056531, assembly GCF_042794375.1. Lineage (NCBI taxonomy): Bacteria > Bacillati > Actinomycetota > Actinomycetes > Kitasatosporales > Streptomycetaceae > Kitasatospora > Kitasatospora sp. NPDC056531. The sequence goes on from NZ_JBHTTU010000001.1 coordinate 170,473, forward strand.
ACCGACCTGCGGGCGCTGCTGGAGGCGCAGGAGGCCGGTCGGCCGGTGGAGGTCTCGCTGTTCCCGCTGCGGTTGGTGGCGGCGGACGGCGCCCCGGTCCGGGCGGTGGCCCGACTGGGCTGAGCCCATCGGCCCGCCCCGGCCCGGGACTTGGTCTAGACCATCCCCCGGTGGCGCCAGTACGCTGTCCGGCCATGGCTGAGATCATCGGAGTGATCGAGCGACTCTGGCGCTACCCCGTGAAATCCACCGGCGGCGAGCGGCTTGACTCCGTCGAGGTGGACGTGCGCGGCCTGGCCGGCGACCGCCTCTACGCCGTCCGCGACTCCTCCGGCAAGCTCGGCTCGGGCAAGACCACCCGCCGCTTCCGCCGGATGGACGGCCTGCTGCGACTCTCCGCCCGCCTCGGCCACCGGATCGACGGCCCCGAGCTGTTCGACCCGCTCGGCCGCCCGGTCGACCACCCCACCGCGTTCCTGCGCGCCTACCTCCAGCGCGAGGACGTCGGACTCGCCCGCGAGGACGCCGTCCCGCACTTCGACCGGCTACCGGTCAGCGTGCTCACCACCGCCACCCTGGACTGGGTCCGCGAGGCCGTCCCCTTCGCCGTGGTGGACGAACGCCGGTTCCGCCCCAACATCGTGCTGCGCACCCCGCCCGGCACCCCGCCGTTCGTCGAGGACGACTGGTTCGGCCGCCAGGCCCGCGGCGAGGCCCCGGACAGCGCCCGGCTCGCCTTCGTCACCTCCAGCGAGCGCTGCGCGATGACCGCCGCCCCGCAGCCCGGGCTGCCGCACGCCCCCGAGATCCTCAAGGCGATCGTGCACGCCCACGACGGCCGCCTCGACACGCTCGCCGAGGTGGCCGCCCCGGGGCGGCTGCGACTGGGCGACCGGCTGGTGCTGGACTGAGCGGGCGGCGGCTGCCTCGAGCCGTTCAGCCGCGGATCAGGCAGAAGGGGTGGCCGGCCGGGTCCGCGTAGACGCGCCATCCGCCGACGTCGCGCAGGCGGACGGCGCCGAGGGCGAGCACCTGGGATTCGGCGGCGTCCAGGTCCGGGACGTCGATGTCCAGGTGCGCCTGCTGCGGGTGCCCGGGGTCGGGCCAGCGCGGCGGGCGGTGGTCGGCGACCGCCTGGAAGCAGAGCACCGTGCCGTCGTCGAGGTGCAGGGTGGACCAGCCGGCGCCGAGCGACCAGCGCGGGTCCGGGCGGTCGACCTCACCGCCGAGCAGGGCGGCGTAGAAGCGGGCGAGTACGGCCGGGTCCGGGCAGTCGAGCACCAGGCACTGCAGTTTGCCGATCACGGTTCTCCTCAGAGTGCTTCCGCGTCCGGTCCGGACGGGGTGACCGCCCGCAGGTAGGCGTCGGCGAAGAGCTCGAAGGACTCGTCCAGCGAGGGCAGCCCGTCGCCGAGGACGGGTTCGAGCACCGGCCGCACCAGGACGTGGCTGAGCAGCGGGCCGAGCAGCAGCTGCACCAGCACCGGGAGCGGCAGCGGCCGGATCCGCCCGGCCTCGACGTGCGGCAGCAGCAGGCGGCCGAGGCCGTCGATGATCTGCGGCATGTTGGCGGACATCATCCGGGCGGCGGGCCCGTCCGGGCGGCCGAACAGGTCGGCGAAGACCGCCGGGATGATCCGCGGCTCGCCGGTGAAGGCGGCGAGGAAGGTGCGGTGGAGCGCCCGGACGGTGTCCTCCAGCCGCTCGGGCGGGTCGGCCGCCAGTGCCTGGAGGTCCGGCAGCGGGCCGTACTGCAGGAAGACGGCGGCGAGCAGGCCGTCCCGGCCCTCGAAGACGGTGTGCAGGCTGGGCAGCGAGCACTCGGCGCGGTCCGCGACCGCGTCCAGGGTGACCCCGCCGAGGCCGCGTTCGGCCACCAGGTGGGCCGCCGCCGCGATCGCGCGCTCCCGCACCGGCGGCCGTCCGCCCGGGTCGACGCCGGTCTGCCGGACCGCCTCGTCCAGGGGCGCCCGGGAGCCGCCGAGCCGGCGCAGCAGGGTGCTGCGCGAGACGCCGGCCGCCGCCGCGATCGCCGTCAGCGGGACGTCCGCGACGTCCTGGCCCCGCTCCTTCGCCGCCGTGAGCGCGGCCGACACCAGATCCTTCATGTGGAGCATCGTACTACTTGACACCTGAGACGGTTCCAGAGAGTCTGTATATGCGAGTTCCAAGCAGAGGTCGCAAGGGGACCAGGGATTCACGGATCGAGGGGAGAGAGCCATGAGCGTCGTCATCTCCGGGGGCGGGCCGGCCGGAATGGTGCTGGGCCTGATGCTGGCCCGGGCCGGCGTCGAAGTGACCGTGCTGGAGAAGCACGGCGACTTCCTGCGCGACTTCCGCGGCGACACCGTCCACGCATCCACCGTGCGGCTGATGGACGAACTCGGCCTGGGCCGGGAGTTCGCCGCACTGCCCCAGAGCCGGCTCGGCAACATGGTGGTGCCGGTGCCCGGCGTCGGACAGGTCGCGCTGAGCGCCTTCGACAAGCTGCCCGCGCCGTACAACTACATCGCGATGATCCCGCAGTGGGACCTGCTCAACTTCCTGGTGGCGCAGGCCGAACGGGAACCCACCTTCACCGTCCGGATGAACACCGAGGCGACCGGGCTGATCCGGGAGGGCGGCCGGGTGGCCGGCGTGCGCTACCGCACCCGGGACGGCGAGGAGGGCGAGATCCGGGCCGCGCTCACCGTCGCCGCCGACGGCCGGCACTCCACCCTGCGCCGGGAGGCCGGGCTGGTGCCCCAGGAGTACCCGGTGCCCTTCGACGTCTGGTGGTTCCGGCTGCCCCGACACGCCCACGAGCAGGCCGTGCCGCCCAACCTCGCCCCCGGCTTCGGACACGGCGAGATGGCGCTCAGCCTGACCCGCGACGACTACTTCCAGATCGCCTACTTCCTGCCCAAGGGGGCCGACGCACAGCGCCGCGCCGAGGGCATCGAGCGCTTCCGCGACCGGATCGCCCGCCTGATGCCCCAGTACGCCGACCGGGTCGACCAGTTGGCGAGCCTGGACGACGTCCACCTGCTCGACGTCAAGCTCAACCGGTTGGACCGCTGGTACACCGACGGACTGCTGCTGATCGGCGACGCCGCCCACGCGATGTCCCCGGCCGGCGGGGTGGGCATCAACCTCGCCATCCAGGACGCCGTCGCCGCCGCCACCCTGCTCGCCGAGCCGCTGCGGCGCGGCCGGCCGACCGTCGCGGCGCTGGCCCGGGTGCAGCGACGGCGCCAACGCCCGACCGTGATCCTGCAGCGGATGCAGCGGATGCTGCACGGCCTGATGTTCACCCCGGTGCTCAGCGGGCGCCGGGTCGGCCCGCCCGTCCAGTTCGCGCTGCTCGCCCGCTACGTCCCGGCCGTGCGGCTGGGCGTCTCCCGGCTGATCGCGCTCGGACCGCGGCCGGAGCACGCGCCGGACTTCGCCCGGCGGCCGGCCGCTTGAGGGGCGGGCCACCCGAGGGGCCGGCCACCAAGGGGCGGGCGACCGACCACGAACCGGCCGTTCGGACGGGCGGCTTCCGGGGAACGACCGATGGCATGACGATCCCTCACCGCATGACCGGTACCGGCGACCACCACGTCCTGGTCCTGCACGACTGGTTCGGCACCAGCGCGGGCTGGGGCCCCTTCCTCGACTACCTCGACGGCAGGACCTTCAGCTACGCCTTCCTGGACTACCGCGGCTACGGCGAGCGCAAGGACGTCCCCGGCGCGTACACGCTCGCCGAGATCGCCTCCGACGCGCTCGCCCTCGCCGACCAACTCGGCTGGGAGCGCTTCTCCTTGCTCGGCCACTCGATGGGCGGCAAGGCCGCCCAGCAGGTGCTCGCCGAGGCGCCGCTGCGGGTGCGCAAGCTCGTCGGCCTGGCCCCGGTGCCGGCCGGGTCGTACCCGCTGGACGAGGCCGGCGAGTCGCTGTTCTACGGCGCCGCCGAGGACCGGGAGAAGCGCTACGCGATCCTCGACCTGGTCACCGGCCAGCGGGCCGGGCGGGTCTGGCTCGACCGGATGGTCGACCAGTCCCTGCGGCTGTCGACCACCGAGGCCTTCGACGGCTACGTCCGGGACTGGACGACGGCCGACCTGTCGGAACGGATCAGCGGGAACCCCGTCCCGGTCAAGGTGATCGTCGGCGAGCACGACCTCGCCCTGACCGCCGACGTCATGCGGGGCACCTGGCTCAGCCACTACCCCAACGCCGAACTGGAGGAGCTCGGCGGCAGCGGGCACTACCCGATGTACGAGACGCCGGTGTCCCTGGCGTCCGCGATGGAGGGCTTCCTGCACAACTGACGCGGGCGCTCGTCCGTTCGGGTGGCGGTCGCGGCGAAGGGCGGGATGTGTAGCAGGCTCCTCCCGACAGATCACCAGCCCATCGGCGGGGCCAGTACGCGGCCCTGCTCCAGGCGGGCACGCCGGGGTAGTCCGTATGATCCGGTGATCATGAGTGATGAGCAGCTCTGGCACCGCCTGGACCGCGTACGGCGCGAACACGGCCTCCTCACGCCCGGCGAGCTGATGGTCCTCGCCGACCACGGCGTAGCGGTGCTCGACCCGTTCTCAGCGCTCGTCTCCCGGCGGGTGACCCTGCGGGCGGGGACGGTCCTGTACCCCGGCGCGGTCGTCGAGTGCGACGAGTGGAGCAGCATCACCTTCGGTCCGGACATCGTCCTGTACGGCGGCGCACACGTCACCGCCGCCGACGGCGCTCGCATCGTGATCGGTCGCGGCTGCCTGCTCGGCGAGGGCGGCACCCGGATCAAGGCGGCGACCGACGATCTCGTCGAGATCGGGAGCGAGGTCAGGATCACCAACGGCGCCGAGCTGACCGGTAGTTGCCACCTCGGCGACGGCGCACAGATCCTCGGCCCGATCTCCGCCCGCGCGGTCGACCTCGCCGCCGGGCGGCCGTTCAGCCACCCCGACCCGGACGGTCGCGGCGGCGTCCTCAAGGGGTACGGCCGTGCCCATGGGGTTCGGGTCGGCACCGGCGAAGTCCTCAACGGCAACGGGGACTTCGAATCAGCGCGCGTCGAACGCCAGCGGACGTACCACCCGGAGGCCCCTCGGCTCACCCAGTAGCCACGCGCAGGCCGGGTCAGGTAGCGGGGGCCAGAGCGCCGAGGAGGGCGGCGCGGGCTCGGGCGGCGCCGGTGCGGGCGACAGCCGGGCTCGGAGTGGGCGGCGTTCGAGGGACGAGACCGGCGCAGGGGCGGCAGATACCGGGCCGGGGTACGGGGTCGCGGCACTCCGGGCATTCGGCTCGCGCAGGCGGGCCGGCGGCAGGCGTGCGGGGCGGCGGGAGTTTGCGCTTGAGGCGGTTGCGGAGGATGCCGACCGGGGAGTGCACGGGCTGCGGCAGGCCGTGGAGCAAGGCCTCGGCCAGGTCGGCCTCCGAGTGGCCCCGGGCCAGCCACTCCGCGACCAGGGGTGCGAGGGCCTGCGCCTCGGCCTCGCCGAGGCGCAGTCGGGGTTCTCGGCGGAGCACCTGGTAGAGCGTGGCGACCGCCTCCCGGATCTGCTCGTCCGGCTCGTCCGGCTCATCCGGCTCGTCCGGCTCGTCCGGCTCGTCCGGCTCGTCCGGCAGCTCGGTCAACTCGCCGGGGAGGGGGGTTACTTCTTCCGGGTTCTTTACTTCAGGGACGTCAGGGGGACCGGCATCGGGCTCACCGGCGTCCGGACGGGGGACACCCGGTGTCCGTTTGGCAGGCTGGGGCCTGTCGTAGACGTTCGCGACGGAGATGACCCTGCCGTCGGGCAGCCGGATCGTCTCGACCCGGTAGTACCCGGCGACCTTGAGCTCATTGAGCGCCCGGCGGATCGCGCCGCGCCCCTGCGGGCTGGTGTCGGCCATCTCCCGCGCGTCCTCGCGCCAGCCGTCGGGGCGGGAGAGCAGGTCCGTGAGGAGGCCTTTGGCGGTGTAGCTCAGGCGGCGGTCCTGGAGCAGACCGTTCGGAAGGACGGAGAAAAAGCGCCTGTGGACGCTACGATGAATCAGCATTGAGAGTTGCTGCTCCTGATGCCGGACCCCGGGGTGTTCCTAGCACCGCCGGGGTCGTCTCTTTTCTGCTTGCGCGACGGACCGTAACACGCTGATAGCAGCGAGTGTTAACAGGATTGACGGACAGTCAGCGCCCGAAGCACCTGGGGGCGCGCGGCAGTTGCCGTGCGCCCCCGTCAGCCGAGAGGGCGCCCAAAGGCATCGCTGGCTGGACGGGGAGCACTCGACGACGCCGAACGCTGGGGGCTGTCGTACACGTGCACATCGGAGCGGACCGTGCCGTCGGGCAGCCGAACCTCCTCGACCCGGTAGTACCCGGCCTTCGTCAGCTCCTTGATGGCCCTGCGGATCTCAGCGCGCTCCCGCGGGCTGGAGTTGATCAGGTCCTGCTCATCCTCGCACCAGCCGTCAGGGCGGGAGAGGAGATCCAGGAGGATGCCTAGGGCGGTGTAGCTCAGCCGACGATCCCGAAGAAGATCATTCGGAAGCGCGGAGGAAGGGCCCGCGTGGGCGCTGCGATGAATCTGCATGGAGAGTTGCCGCTCCTGATGCCGGGCCCCCGGGCGCTGCTGGCACCGCCGGGGCGCTCTCTTTCCCGATTGCACGACGGAACGTAACACGCCGGACGCGGTGGGTGTCGGCGAGATTCCGGTGAACCCGGCTTGACCTTGACCCAAGGTCAAGCCTCACGCTCATACCCATGACGACGAACACCAACGCGAAGCAGAACCCCAACTCCCGCTGGACCGGCATGATCCAGGTGGAGGACACGGCTCTGGCCGTCACCGACACCGGCGGCACCGGCCGGCCCCTCATCTACCTCAACGGCTCCTACTGCACCCAGAAGGAATGGCGGCACGTGATCGCCCAACTCGGCGGCGGCTACCGGCACATCACCTTCGACGAGCGCGCCCGCGGCAAGTCGAAGCGCTCGGCCGACTACTCCTTCGAGGCCTGCCTGCGCGACATCGACGCCGTCCTCGGCGCGACCGGCGCGCAGAAGCCGATCATCGTCGGCTGGTCCTACGGCGCGGCCCTCGCCCTGCACTACTCCACCCGCAACCCCGACCGCGTCGCCGGTGCGGTGATGGTCGACGGCGGCTACCCGTGGGACTACCTGGCCACCGTCGAGGGCGGCCGGGAGGCCGGCAAGGAGCAGATCCGCACCCTGTTCAAGCGCTTCGGCCCGCTGATGCCGCTGGTGCGCCCACTGGGCATGGCCGCCCGGATGTCGGCCGCCGAGCACGCCGAGATCAACATCGAGCTGAACGAGATCGTCGCCGCCGGCGACCCCGCCTTCGACCTCGTCTCCTTCCCGATGCGCTACGTCGTCGCCACCGGCGCCAGCCTCGGCGGCACCGCCGAGGGCCTGGCCGCGATGCGCGCAACGCTCGACCCGATCCTCGCCCGCAACCCCAACGTCCAGATCAGCGCCACCGTCCCGAGCAAGCACACCACCATCGTCCGCAAGGACTTCCGCGCCATCGCCACCGCCGTCCGCGAGGTTGCCGCCATGACGGGCGGTGCGGTCAACTGACCGTATGACAGACGGTGTGACCATCAGCCAGGCCGCGGCCTTCGCCGGCGTCACGGTGAAGACCATCCGGCACTACCACAAGAACGGCCTGGTCGAGGAGCCCGAGCGCGACCTGTCCGGCTACCGCCGCTACGGAACGGCTGAACTGCTGCGGCTGGTGCAGGTGCGGACCCTGGCCGGGGCGGGGGTGCCGCTGGCCGAGGTCGGCCCGATCCTGGACGCCGACCCGGACGAGTTCGCGGCCTCCCTCGTCGAGGTCGAGGAGACCCTCAGCAGCAAGATCGACGAGCTGATCGCCCGACGCGAGACCCTGCGCCAACTCGCCCACGGGGACAAGGTCCTGTTGCCGAAGCGCGCCCTGGCCCTGCTGGACCGGATGCCCGGGCTCGGATTCTCCGCCGACGACATCACGACCGCCCGCGAGGCCCTGATCCTGGTACGGGCCCTGATGCCCGAGGGTTTCGACGAGTACCTCGCCCAGATCGAGCACGGCCTCGACGACCCCAAGCACGTCGCCATCGTCAAGATGACCTGGGCCGCCGGGAATTGGGACCCGGAAGACCCGCGGATCGAGGAACTCGCCACCGAGGTCGCCGAGCACTTCATCGCCGACCCCTCCCTGATGCCCACCCTCTCCGGCCTCCAGGAGCGGGAGGACGGCGACACCCGCAAGGAACTCCTCACCCACCACGGCGAGGACCAGCGGCCGGGCTGGACCCGGCTGACCACGCTCATCGAGCAGAAGGTGCGGGCGGCCGGCGTCGACATCCACTGAGGTCGCCGCGATCTACCGGTCCACCTTCGCGGCGGTGAACGGCTGGACCGACGAATCGAGTTCGGCGGTGATGGCGGCGCGAAGCGCGTCGTGGGTGGGGCCGAGGTCGTGCTGCGGATCCCCCCAGTGGGTGGGCGGGTAGAGCCAGACGGGCTTCTGCACCAAGTGCTCGGGCTCCCAGTCGTAGCGGGGCCAGATGTGGGTGTGCAGGAACGGGTCCTTGTTGCCGAGGATCTCGATGTTCACCCGGCGGAAGGCCGGATCGGCGGCACGGCAGGCCCGTTCGACGGCCTCGCCGAGGCGGTCGAGGTCGGAGAGGTACGCGAGGCGGCGCGGGCGGGGCAGGTCGGTGAGCCGTTCCACGCCCGGCGTGTCGGTGAGCAGAACCGAGTAGCCGGGCAGGAACTGAACGTCTCCGATGACGGCGAAGCCGGCATCCAACTGCCGTAGCACGGTGGGGTTCTCACCGCGCAGTGCCGTGCCGATGCGGTCGGCTCGCCAGCCGGCTGTCACGAACCGAACTCGCCGTCGCGGACGGCGGTGACGAAGGACTGCCAGGCGGCCGGGGTGAAGCGGAGGCGCGGGCCCTCGGGGTCCTTGGAGTCGCGGACCGAACCGGGGCGGGCGTCGTCAACTTCGATGCAGTTGTTGTTGTCTCCGCCGCTGTAACTGCTCTTACGCCACTGCTCTCGGTGCATTCGCGTGGTCCTCCGCCGCCGATTCGATCAGGGCCAGGGACGCCTCCGGCGACAACGCGGCGGCCCTGACGAGATCGTAGGCCAGGGAGCACCTGGCGACCAGCGCCGGATCGTCCATCAGGCCGCCCCACTTCGGGCCTTCGACGTAGGCCATCGGCGGCGCGTCGTCGAAGGTCATCAGGCAGAGGGACCCGTCCATCAGCGCGTGCGCACCCGCCGCGAGCGGGACCACCTGAATGATCGCCCTACGGCTGCGGATCAACTCGGCCAGATACGTCAACTGGCCGGACATCACGGGCGCACCTCCGACCGGACGCCGCAGGATCGCTTCGTCCAGGACTGCCCAGTACTGCAGCGCACTGTTGTCGAGCAGTTCGGATCGGCTCACTCGGAGTGCGACCATCGGCTCGATCTCCACCGGCTTCCGGAGCGGGTGAGATGCCTCGAACACAGCACGCGCGTAGCCGGGCGTCTGCATCAGACCCGGAACGAGGAGCGGCGAGAACTCGCTGATCGTCACCGCCGACGACTGGAGTTCGGCGGCATCGATGAAGTAGTCCTCGTAGCGCGACGCCTTACGCACCATCTCGTAGATGCGCTGGAAGTGTCCGTCCGTCTTGAGCACCCTGTCCAGGTACTCCGACATGTCCTTCTGCGGATTGCGGATGGCCGCCTCGATCTGCCCGATGTACGCGCCCGAGCAGAACACCAGCTTTCCCAGCGCCTCCTGGGTCAGCCCGGCCGCCTCGCGGAGCCTCTTCAGCTCCTCGCCGTAGAACCGGCGCGGCGCGTCCGTCGGGCCGAGAGCCTTCGCCATGGGTGCCACTCCCCTTCAACGAGACCGTTGTCGGGATCGACGATAAGCACCCATGGCGACGGAGTCGACACAAACAGTGACCTTGTAGGGATCAGATTCCGAGGCCGCGAATGATCAGATCCATCAGCGCGAAGCAGAACAGCGAAATGCCCACGAACCCGTTGGTCTGGAAGAACGCCCGGTTGAGCTTCGACAGGTCGTTCGGCTTCACGATGGTGTGCTCGTACGCGAACGCGCCCGCGACGACCACGAGGCCGATCCAGAACGCCGCTCCGGCATCCGTCAAGAACGCGAACCAGCCCAACAGAAGCGTTGTCAGGACGTGGCACACGCGCGCGCCCCAGATCGCCGCCGGGATGCCGAAGCGAGCCGGCACCGAGCGCACCTTGCCGTGGCGGTCGGACTCGACGTCCTGGCAGGCGTAGATGAGGTCGAAGCCGCCGATCCAGATGCCGACCGCCACGCCCAGGACCACGGCCTCCCAGGACCAACTGCCCGTCACCGCGAGCCAGGCGCCCACCGGGCCCATCGCCTGGGCGACGCCCAGGATCGCCTGCGGGAAGTCGGTGAACCGCTTGCCGTACGGGTAGACCACCATCGGCACCACGGCGACCGGCGCGAGCGCCAGGCACAGCGGGTTGAGCATCGCCGCCGCACCGAGGAAGACCACCAGGGCGACGGCCGACCCGACGTACGCAGTCTTCAACGAGACCGCGCCGGTGACGAGTTCACGCCCCGCCGTGCGCGGGTTCCGGGCGTCGATCTCGCGGTCGATGATCCGGTTGGCGGCCATGGCGAAGGTACGAAGCCCGACCATGCACACCGTGACGATGAACAACTGCCCCCAGTGCACCCGCTGGTCCGCCTGGAACATCGCCGTCAGTGCGGCGATGTAGGCGAAGGGCAGGGCGAAGACCGAGTGCTCGATCATCACCAGGCGGAGGAACGCCTTCGTGCGCCCCGGGGTCTCAACTGCGGCCGTGCTCACAGCCCGTACTCCTTCCAACGGCGCGAAACCAGCGCGGCCGTCGCCGGGTCCGAGGAGACCATCTCCGGCCAGCCGCCGTCCCGGGTGTAGCCCTCCTCCGGCAGCTTCCTCGTCGCGTCGATGCCCGCCTTGCCGCCCCAGAACTGCTGGTAGGAGGCGTGGTCGAGGTGGTCGACCGGGCCCTCGACGACGGTGAGGTCCCGGCTGTAGTCGACGTTGCCGAAGGCCCGCCAGGCGACTTCCTGGTAGTCGTGCACGTCGCAGTCGGCGTCCACCACGATGATCAGCTTGGTCAGCGACATCATGTGGGCGCCCCAGATGGCGTGCATCGTCTTCTGGGCGTGCTTGGGGTACTTCTTGTCGATCGAGACGATCACGCAGTTGTGGAAGCCGCCGGCCTCGGGCAGGTCGTAGTCGACGATGTCCGGAATGATGATCTTCAGCAGCGGCAGGAAGAAGCGCTCGGTGAACTTGCCGAGCGGGCCGTCCTCCGTAGGCGGCCGGCCGACCACGATCGACTGCAGGATCGGACGGCGGCGCATCGTCACACAGTCGATCTTGAGTGCCGGGAAGGGCTCCTGCGGGGTGTAGAAGCCGGTGTGGTCGCCGAACGGGCCCTCGGGGAGCATCTCCCCGGGCTCCAGCCAACCCTCCAGCACCACTTCGGCGTCGGCCGGGACCTGGAGCGGGACGGTCTTGCAGTCGACCATCCGCACCCGCTCGCCCGCGACGAAGCCGGCGAAGAGGTACTCGTCGATGTCCCCGGGCAGCGGGGCGGTGGCCGCGTAGGTGACGGCGGGCGGGCAGCCGAAGGCGATCGCGACCGGGAGGCGCTCACCTCGTTTGGCCGCCACGGCGGCGTGGTTGCGGCTGTCCTTGTGGATCTGCCAGTGCATCCCGATGGTCCGGCGGTCGTGCCGCTGGAGCCGGTAGAGGCCGAGGTTGCGGATGCCGGAGTCCGGGTCCTTGGTGTGGGTGAGGCCCAGGTTGAAGAAGGAGCCGCCGTCCAGCGGCCAGGTGAAGAGGGCGGGCAGCTCGTCCAGGTTGACGTCGTCGCCGGTGAGCACGACCTCCTGGACCGGGGCGTCACCGGACTTCACGTGCCGGGGCGGGACGTGCGCCATCGAGGCGAGCTTGCCGAAGGCGTCCCGGAAGCCGGTGAAGCCCTGCGGCAGCTCGGGCTTGAGCAGGCCGGCGATCTTCTCGGAGATGTCGTCCGGGCCCTTGAGGCCGAGCGCCTTGGCCAGTCGGCGTTCGGTGCCGAAGACGTTCATCGCCAGCGGCATCGACGAACCCTTGACGTTCTCGAACAACAGCGCCGGGCCCTTGGCCTTCTGCACGCGATCGACGATCTCGCCGATCTCCAGGTGGGGGTCCACCTCCGCCTTGATGCGCTTGAGATCGCCCTCGCGGTCGAGGGCCCGGAGAAACGAGCGGAGATCGTCGTATGCCATGCCTGTCAGTATCCGCCACCCGATAGCCTGGCTTGCGTCAAGGGCCCCGCGAAGGCGCCCGCCGCTACCGCCGTCGCCGGGGGGAGATCGCAGCCGTGCTGAGGATTCTTCTGACCATCGTCCTTCCGCTCGCGCTGTGGGTGGGGGCGTTCATCGACTGCCTGGTCGCGCCCGAGGGCGAGGTGAAGCACCTGCCGAAGCCGATCTGGCTGATCATCGTGCTGCTCTTCCCGCCGCTGGGCCCGATCGCCTGGCTGGTGGCCGGCAAGCAGCGCGGGTTCCTGCGGGCCGGCGCGCCCGGCGGCCACCCGGGGCAGCCGCCCGGCGCCGCGCGCCGCGGGCGTCCGCTGGCACCGGACGACGACCCGGAGTTCCTCGCCTCCCTGAAGGGCGACCCGGTGAAGGCCGGCGACGCGGAGACCGGCGGCACCCCGAAGGACGACTCCTTGAAGAGGAGCGACAAGGAGCACGAGGACATGCTCAAGCAGTGGGAGGCCGATCTGCGCCGCCGCGAGGAGGAGCTGCGCGGCAAGGACGAGCCGGAGGACGGACGAAAGAGCTGATCGGAGCGGTTGGACCGTTCGCTCGGACAGCCCACCCGGGGCCTCTCGGGTGGGCTTCGGTGTTTTTGGCGCTTCCCTACGACTGCGGGCCCTCTAGCACGAGTCGGCCCCACCGGGACGCCGGACTTAAGCGGCACTTGACCGGCGCCCAAGATGTGCCGCCTACATTGTTGAGAGACAGCCCTGACCTGCACTTTTCTTCATGCTCAGATCATCGGACCATCATCTGCCCGGCAACTCCCAGTATTCGAACAGATACCGAGCGCTGAGACCTTGGCCCGACCGCTTCTGTACAGCCCTGACAGCTAAACGAACTCGACCTTGTACGGAATCGACGCCGAAACCAGCGCACGGCCCCTCGTACAGTCATAAGTGAAGAAAGTGATTCGCAGCTGGGGGCACAGCAGACGTTGGCTGTCGGACAGTTCCCTCACCCTTGGAGTGGTTCGAGATGACGGTTGTGCATGAGGCGCCGGTCGGCGGCGAGGTCCCCGCGGTCCCGGCCGACGCCCGCGGGCGAGTCGCCGAGCTGCACGAGCTCCGCGAGAAGGTACGGCGCGGCCCCAGCGAGAAGGCCACCGAGGCCCAGCACGCGAAGGGCAAGCTGACCGCCCGCGAGCGCATCGAGCTGCTGCTGGACGAGGGCTCCTTCCGCGAGGTCGAGCCGCTGCGCCGGCACCGTGCCCAGGGCTTCGGCCTGGAGGCCAAGAAGCCGCACACCGACGGTGTGATCGTCGGCTGGGGCACCGTGCACGGGCGCACCGTGTTCACCTACGCGCACGACTTCCGGATCTTCGGCGGCGCGCTGGGCGAGGCCCACGCGCAGAAGATCCACAAGATCATGGACATGGCCATCGCGGCCGGTGCGCCGCTGGTGTCGCTGAACGACGGCGCCGGCGCCCGCATCCAGGAGGGCGTCACCGCCCTGGCCGGGTACGGCGGCATCTTCCAGCGCAACACCAAGGCGTCGGGCGTCATCCCGCAGATCTCGGTGATGCTCGGCCCTTGCGCCGGTGGCGCCGCGTACTCGCCGGCGCTGACCGACTTCGTCTTCATGGTCCGCGAGACCTCGCAGATGTTCATCACCGGCCCGGACGTGGTCCAGGCGGTGACCGGCGAGAAGATCAGCCAGAACGGCCTGGGCGGCGCGGACGTGCACGCCGGGGTCTCGGGCGTCTCGCACTTCGTCTACGACGACGAGCAGTCCTGCATCGAGGAGGTCCGCTACCTCCTGTCGCTGCTGCCGCAGAACAACCGCGAGATGCCGCCGTCCGTCGCGACCGAGGACCCGGTCGAGCGGCGCAACGACAGCCTGCTGGACCTGGTGCCCGCCGACGGCAACCGCCCGTACGACATGCGCAAGGTGATCGAGGAGATCGTCGACCACGGCGAGTACCTGGAGATCCACGAGCGCTGGGCGACCAACGTGCTGTGCGTGCTGGCCCGGGTCGACGGCCACGTGACCGGCATCATCGCCAACCAGCCGCAGTCGCTGGCCGGTGTGCTGGACATCAACGCCAGTGAGAAGGCCGCGCGCTTCGTCCAGATGTGCGACGCCTTCAACATCCCGCTGCTCACCCTGCTGGACGTGCCGGGCTTCCTGCCCGGTGTCGACCAGGAGCACGGTGGCATCATCCGGCACGGCGCCAAGCTGCTGTACGCGTACTGCAACGCCACCGTGCCGCGCATCTCGCTGATCCTGCGCAAGGCCTACGGCGGCGCCTACATCGTCATGGACTCCCGCTCCATCGGTGCGGACCTGTCCTACGCCTGGCCGACCAACGAGATCGCGGTGATGGGTGCCGAGGGCGCCGCCAACGTCATCTTCCGCCGCGAGATCAACGGCGCCGAGGACCCGGACGCCATGCGCGCCCAGAAGATCAAGGAATACAAGAACGAGCTGATGCACCCGTACTACGCGGCCGAGCGCGGCCTCGTGGACGACGTCATCGACCCGGCCGAGACCCGCCAGGTGATCGCCGCCGCCCTCGCGATGCTCCGCACCAAGCACGCCGACCTGCCGAGCCGCAAGCACGGCAACCCGCCGATGTAGCACCCGCACGACGTACCACCCGTACGACGCAGCACGCAGCAGGCCTTCCGAGCGACACCACAAACCACTTTTCACCGGGGGAGAAACCAGGACATGACCGCTTCCGCCGAACCCCTCGTCCACATCGTCCGCGGCAGCCTCTCCGACGAGGAACTCGCCGCCCTCACCGCAGTGCTGATGGCCCGCGCGGCCACCGCGCAGCAGGGCGCCGCCATCGTGCCGATCGAGCCGATCGCCAGCTGGCAGCGGCTGGAGCGCCGCCCGGCCTACTACTCGCCGGTCAGCTGGCAGCAGGCCGCCTGACGGTCCGGAGTCCTTCCGACGGCCGGTCACCCCACCCGGGTGGCCGGCCGTCGGGCGTACCCGGGCCGTGCGCGAGCCGTGCGCGCCTGAGCGTGGCCGGGAGCGGCTGAGTGGCCGAGCGCGCCTGAGCGTCGCCGAGCCCGGCCGAGCATGGCCGAGCGCGCCTGAGTGCGGCGGATCAGACCCGGTAAGCCGGGCAGCGCTCCGCCGCCACCAGGGCGGGCAACGCGGCCGTCCAGAGCCGGCGGACGGCCTCCGGGGCGGGCCGGCCGAGCCCCTCGGCGGCCAGCAGCACCTGGCCCGCCACCACCGAGCTGAGCAGTTCGGCGCAGGCCCACCGGTCCACCCCCGGGCGCAGTTCGCCGGCCTCGGCGGCGCGGTCCAACAGCCGGTGGACGACGGCGGTGAGGCTGCGCCAGGTGGCGTCAGCGGGCTGGGCGTCCGGGGCGCCGGCCGGGCGCGGGCCCGGGCGGCCGAGCCGGACGCCCGCCCGGACCACGACGTCCTCGCGCAGCAGTCGGGCCAGCTCCTGCGAGAGGTCGATCAGCCCCTGGACGGCCGGGCCGTCCGCGCGCAGGGCGCGCAGCGCGGCCGAGCCGATCTCCCGCCCGGCGGCGGCCCGTACGCCGTCGGCCAGGGCCTGTTTGGAGACGAAGTGGAAGTAGAGGGCGCCCTTGCTCACCCCGGCCCGGCGGCTGATGTCGACGAGGCTGGCGGCCTCGTAGCCGACTCGGGCGAAGGCGTCCGCCGCGGCGAGCAGGACGGCCTGCCTGGTTCGCCCCGCGCGTTCCTGCTTGACCACTGGCCCCTCCGGACTCGGCCGGACGCGTTCCCCGCCCCGTCCGGCTGCTGTCGGCGCGCCCTCGGTGGGGGGCGTCGCCTCACATGCGGACGACCTCAGCCAAAACCGCATAGTTGGTATGTATTCTAGCGCCCTTGTCGACCCCGCCGTCCAGCGGGGACCGCACCCCGCCCAAGGTCTGCCCTCCCCGTTTCGGGCATTCCCGCAGCCCAGCGGCCGGGTAGCGTGGTCGGGCCGGGCGTTGCGGCCGGGGCGACCCCGACCGCAGAACACAAACCGGGGGGTATATATCTTTTGCTGTGGGGCGTCCGTAGCGGCCGCTCGACCGACACCCTGGAGCGGGGCCAGTCATGCCATTGATCGTAGAGCCGGACGCCGACGGCCCGTACGCCCACCCCGGCTCCGCCACCCTCCCCAACCAGGGCTACGACTTCCACGACCGGACCGTCTCCCGGCACCTGGTGCACCGCGCCTCGGTGTCCGAGGTCTTCCTCACCGGCTGGCAGGCCACCGGCCCGTACGACTTCCTGCTCGGCGCCCAGTGGCCCCGACTGCACGGCTTCTACCGGCTGCCCGGGGACCGCTACCACGACCCGGTGCTGGTGGCCGAGACCGTCCGGCAGGCCGGACTGCTGATCGGCCACGCCGGCTTCGGGGTGCCTCGCGGACACCACTTCGTCCTGGAGGACCTGGGCTACTCGCTCGGCGAGGCGGGCCTGGCGGGCCTCGCCGTCACCGCCGGGCCGGCCTCGCTGATGCTGACCGTCGGCTGCGAGGACGTCCGGATGCGGCACGGCCGGCTGGCCTCGATGCGGGTGCACGCCGAGATCACCCGGGACGGCCGGCGGATCGGCCACGGCTCCGGACAGCTGCGGGTGATCACCCCCGCCTCGTACGAGCGGCTGCGCGGGCCCGGGCGGCAGGCCGTCGTCCCGCCGCGGCCGCCGGAGCCCGCCGCGCCCGAACTCGTCGGCCGGGCACAGCCCGCGGACGTGGTGCTCAGTCCGACCCTACGGCCGGACACCTGGCTGCTGCGGGCCGACGCCGGGCACCCGGTGCTGTTCGACCACGAGCTGGACCACGTCCCCGGAATGCTGGTGCTGGAGGCCGCCCGGCAGGCCGCCCAACGGCTGCACCACCCCGAGCCGGTGGTACCGGTCGAGCTGGTGACCTCCTTCGACCACTACATCGAGCTGGACCGGCCCTGCTTCGTCCGGGCGGTGCGCGAGCAGTCGCCGGACGGCCGGCGCACGCCCGTACTGGTCCGGCTGGTCCAGGACGGGCGGACGGCGGCCGAGTGCCGGCTGCTCACCGAACCGGTCGACGGCCCGCGGGTGCCGGTCCGGCGGGACGCCTTCGACGGCCGCCCCGCCACCCCGGGCCTCGGCAGCACCCGGCTGCCGCTGGCGAGTTGATCAGGGCTCGCCCCTCGGGTCCTTGCCGGGTCCGCCGAGACCCGAGGGGCGGACCCTCCCCCGTTACGCCGCCACCAGCGCGGCCGGCCGCCGCCCGGCGTGCATCACGCTGAGGTTGGCTGCCAGCCGGACCGGATCCTGGGCCAGCCAGAGCCGCAGCGCCGCGCCCAGTGCCGCGCTGGCCGACTCGATCCGGACGTCGGTGATCTGGGCGATCCGGGCCGCGCCGGGCACCAGCAGGTCGGCCAGGGCGGTCGGCAGCCAGACCGTCAGGGCGCACGGCGCGGGCGTGGCGAGGGCGCTCAGCAGCCGGTAGGCGTCCCCCGGCGCGCTGAGCGTGGGGATGATGTCCAGCAGAGCGTCGGCCACCACTTCGGAAACGTCGCTTCGGTGTCCCTGGGCGAGCCGGCGGAGCAGCAGTTGCTCGGCGGCGGTGATTCGGACGGTCAGCATGACCTCGTCGCACTCCATTGCGCGATTTCCTCCTCGTTCCTCCCCGCACCGGCACGGACGGCCGGCACGAACTACCCCTGTTGCACCTCGGCCCGGCCACCTCCTGCGGAAAGCCGGGCCGGTGGGTGGGTGCCCCCCGGTCAGATCCCCGCGTAGGAGTGCTTGCCGGTGACGAAGATGTTCACGCCGTAGTAGTTGAAGAGCCAGCAGGCGAAGGCCGCCAGGGCCAGGTACGCGGCCTTGCGGCCCTTCCAGCCGGCCGTCGCACGGGCGTGCAGGTAGCAGGCGTAGGCGACCCACGTGATGAACGACCAGGTCTCCTTCGGGTCCCACTCCCAGTACTTGCCCCAGGCCGCCTCGGCCCAGATCGCGCCCGCGATGATGGTGAACGTCCAGAGCGGGAAGACCAGGGCGTTGATCCGGTAGGACAGCTTGTCGAAGGTCGAGGCGGCGGGCAGCCGGCGCCAGATCGAGGCCGAGGTGCCCAGCGGGCCGGTGGTCAGGCCGGCCGCCATGCGCCTGTCGAAGGAGTCCTTGCCGAGGTACAGCAGCGTGGCGATGAACGCCGCGTAGAAGGCGCCGCCGCAGATGATCGCGGTGGAGACGTGGATCGCCAGCCAGTACGAGTGCAGCGCCGGGACGAGCTGCTCGGAGTCGGTGTACAGCACCTGCGTCGCGATGCCGAGCGTCAGCAGCACCGCGACGGTGACCGGCAGGCCGAGCCAGCGGACGTTCTTCTTCGCGGCCAGCAGCACCAGGTACGCGGCCGTCATCGCGAAGGCGAAGGCGCAGGAGAACTCGTACATGTTGCCCCACGGCCAGCGGGACACCGACAGGCCGCGGGCGACGATGCCGCCGCCGTGCAGCAGCAGCGCCAGGACGGTCAGCGAGACCGCGATGCGGCCGGCCAGGTCGGCCTTCTCGCTGGTGCCCGCCGCGCCCGGACCGTCCACGTCGTCCTCGCCGCGACCGCCGGTGACGACGGTCGCGCCCTCGCCCGCCAGGACGGTGCGGGTGAGCGTGGTGGTGCCGCCCTTCGCCCCGGCCACGGTGACGGTGACCTGCTTGGCGGCCTTGGGCTCCGCGGCGGCGACGGTCTCGGCCAGGTTGCCCGACTGTTCCTTGGAGCGGACGGCGACCGCGCCCTTGCTACCGAACGTCCACTCGAACATGTGGGCGAACATGGCGATCGTGTAGACCGCCATCGCCGAATAGATCAGCTTGTTGGAGAGGTCGGCCAGCTGTGGGTCGACCCCCGAGGCGAGATGCACCGTCTACTCCTTGGAGTTCTGGTCGGCAGGGGCTGTGGGGTCTTCTGCTGCGTGATCTTCTGGTGCCCGGTCGTCTTCCCCGGGTGCGGATCCGTTCCCGTCCTCGGCCGCCGGGGTCTCCTCCTCGGCCGCCGGGGCGTCGTCCTCGGATGCCGGGGCGTCGTCCTGGAGGTCAACCGCCAGTTCGGCCAGCTCCTCGGCGATCTTCGCCGACTCGCTGCGGCCCAGACCGGCGAGCTCCACCTGGGTGCCGCCGCCCGGCAGGGCCACCGCCCGCACCCAGATCCGGCGGCGCTGGATGAACAGCGAGCCGATCAGGCCGAGGATCGCCAGGACGGCGCCGGTCAGCGCGATCGCGTTGCCCGGGCGGTGCGAGACGTTGAAACTCGCCCACTGCTTGTAGCCCTCGAAGGTGACGCTGCCGTAGCCGTCCGGCAGGGTCCAGCCCTGGCCGGGCTTGAGCCGGGCCTTGGCGGGCTGGTCGTCCACCTTCATCTGGGTGAGCTTGCGGGTGTTCAGCTGGTAGATGTTCTGCGGCAGGCCGGAGTCGGTGCCGAGGTCGCCGGAGAAGGCGTTCAGCACCAGCTCGGGCTCGGCGTCGCCGGGGAACAGCGAGACCGGGCCGGTCCCCGCGAAGCTCACCGGCGCCGTCGGAAGGAAGAAGCCGGAGAAGCCCAGCTGGGTCTTGTTGCCGTCCGGGCCGATGCCGTAGTCGGAGACCTTCACGACGCCGGTCGAGGTCAGGTTCGCGTCCTGCGGCAGGAACGGCACGACGTCGTGGTAGACCACGTCGCCCTTGCCGTTGCGGACGGTGATGACCGGGGCGTAGCCGTGGCCGATCAGGTAGACCTTGCTGCCGCCGATCTCCAGCGGGTGGTTGACCTCGATCGTGCCCTTCTTGAGCTTCGACTCGTCGCCGCCCTGGTAGTACTCCACGTTCGCGGTGAACTGCCGGGCGGCGCCGATCTGGTCGCCCTGGTTCTGGAACTTCGAGGTGAAGTCGTCGAGCTTCAGGTAGAAGGGGTCGAGGTCCTGGTTGTTGTAGAACCGCGTGCCGGTGAAGTCGTCGAGCTGGGTGATGGTGTTGGAGTAGCCCTGGCCCTCGACCATCAGCTTGCCGCCGGTGCCGGAGGCCAGGCTCGCCCACGCGAAGCCGCCGAGCAGCGCGAACAGCGACAGGTGGAACAGCAGGTTGCCGACCTCGCGCAGGTAGCCCTTCTCGGCCGCCACCGCGCCGCCGGACAGGTTGGCCCGGAAACCGCGCTTGCGCAGCAGCCGGTGGGCGGCGGCGTTCACCTTCTCGGCGTCCGCCTCGGTGCGCCAGGCCGCGTGGACCGGCATCCGGGTCAGGTTGCGCGGCGCGGCCGGCGGCTGGGACCCCAGCACGCCGACGAACTGCCAGGTGCGCGGGATGATGCAGCCGGCCAGCGAGATGAACAGCAGGATGTAGATCGCGGAGAACCAGACCGAGCTGTAGACGTCGAACAGCTGGAGCTTCTCGTAGATCGGCGCGACCGTGGTGTGCTGCGCCTTCCAGGTCTGCACCTTGAACTGGTTCTGGCCGTTCTGCGGGATCAGCGAGCCCGGGATGGCGGCCAGCGACAGCAGGAACAGCAGGATCAGGGCGACCCGCATCGAGGTCAGCTGGCGCCACATCCAGCGCGCCCAGCCGAACGGCCCTATGCCGGTCGGGCCCTCGGACTCGACCGGCGCGGTGCTGAGCCGCTCGGCGGCGGCGTCGTCCGGCGCCGGGGGCAGCTCGGTCTCGGTCGTGGTCTTGCTCACGGTCAGATTCCGATCGAGGAGTCGGCGGTCCAGGACTGCAGTTCGCTCATCCAGGAATCCCAGATCCCGGTGACGAGCAGCAGACCGACCGCGACGAGCATGCCGCCACCGATCCGCATGACGAGCGGGTAGTGCCGCTTGACCCACCCGAACGCACCCAGCGCCCGGCGGAAGGCGACGGCGGCCAGGATGAACGGTACGCCGAGGCCCAGGCAGTAGAAGGTCATCAGCAGGGCGCCGCGCTGGGCGTCGGCCTGGTTGAGCGCCAGGTTCGAAACGGTTGCCAGGGTCGGACCCATGCACGGCGTCCAGCCGACCCCGAACACCACGCCGAGCAGCGGCGCGCCGAGCAGGCCTATCACCGGACGGCGGTGGGTGCGCACCTCGCGCATGCTCAGCCCGGGCACCAGGCCCATGAAGGCCAGCCCCATGACGATCGTCACCGCGCCGAGCACCATCGAGATGACCCGCTGGTGCTCCTTGAGCGTGCCGCCGAACTGGCCGAACAGCGCCCCGCTGGAGACGAAGACCGCGGTGAAGCCGAGGATGAACAGCACGGCCCCGAGCAGCATCCGCCCCCGCCGGGCCCCGCGCGCGTCGGCGAGGTCGGCGGCGGAGAAGCCCGTGACGTACGAGAGATAGCCGGGGACGAGCGGCAGCACACAGGGCGAGAAGAACGAGACCAGGCCCGCCGCCACCGCGATCGGGGCGGCCACCAGCAGCGCCCCGCTCTGCAGGGTCGCGGTGTTGTCGGCGAGCTGGAGTGGCGCACTCACTGCTTCTGCTCCGCGACCACCGGCTGGAGGATCGACTCCAGCGCGTCCTCGGTCGTACCGCCGACGGCGCGGGCGGCCAGCTTGCCGTCGCGGTCGACGATCAGGGTGGTCGGGATGGACTGCGGGTTGAGGCTGCCCTTGGGGAACTTGAGCAGCTGGGTCCCGGCCGGGTCGAAGATGCTCGGGAAGGTGACGCCCTGCTCCTGCTCGAAGCGGACGGCGTTGCGCGTGTCGGTGTCCCGGGTGTTGATGCCGAGGAACTGGACGCCCTGGTCCTTGTACTTCTCCGAGACGGTCTGCAGGCTCTTCGCCTCGGCCCGGCACGGCCCGCACCAGGAACCCCAGACGTTCAGCACCACGACCTTGCCGCGGTAGTCGGAGAGCTTGGCCTGGTTGCCCTCCAGGGTCTCCCCGGTGATGTCCGGCGCGTCCCCGCGCTTGCCGACGTCCGCCTTCGACAGGTTGGTGCCCTTGACGGTGACGAAGCCCACCTGGCCTTCGCCGCTGCTCGACGAGCCCGAGGAGGAACAGCCGGTGAGGACGAGCGCAGCGGCGGCGACGGTGGCAGCGGCTGCGGCGACACGGGGACGGGGGCGCGTCATGGCAGACATGTGAAAAGTTTCGCATGGAGTTCCGGGCAGGTTCGCCGGGGTCCTGCCTTGCGCGCCACACCCCCTCTGACCTGCAACGGAACCGGGCCACCCGGCGGTTGCCGGGTGGCCCGAAGTCATACTTACCCAGGGCTTACGCGCGGTCGCGGATGCTCGTACGCGCGGTGCCGCGGGCGCCGGCTCCGGAGCCGGCGCAGGCTCAGGCTCCGAAGCTCTTGCCCACCGGCTTGCCCTTGCCGCCCTTGCCGACCAGGTGTGCCGGCAGCAGGTCGCGGGCCGGCTCGCGATAGCCGACCGAGACGATCCGGTCGCCCTCGAACGTGAAGCTGGTCAGCGAGGCCAGCGAGCACTGCCGACGGCGCGGGTCGTGCCAGAGCCGGCGGCGCTCCACGAAGGAGCGGACGATCCAGACCGGCAGCTGGTGGCTGACGCAGACCGCCTCGTGCCCGCGGGCGGCGTCCCGGGCCGCGCCGAGCGCGCCCATCATCCGCACCACCTGGTCGAGGTACGGCTCGCCCCAGGAGGGCTTGAACGGGTTGGTGAGGTACTTCCAGTAGCCGGGGTTGCGCAGCGAGCCGTCGCCGACACCGAAGGTCTTGCCCTCGAAGACGTTCTCCGCCTCGATCAGCCGCTCGTCCACCGCGATGTCCAGGCCGTGCGACTTGGCGATCGGCGCGGCGGTCTCCTGGGCGCGCTCCAGCGGGGAGGCCACCACGTGGGTGATGTCCCGGCCGGCCAGGTCCTCGGCGACCCGCTCGGCCATCTCCCGGCCCAGCTCGGACAGGTGGTAGCCGGGCAGCCGCCCGTACAGGACGCCCTCCGGGTTGTGCACCTCGCCGTGGCGCATCAGGTGGACGACGGTGATCTCTTTGGCGCTCACTTCTCAACTGCTCCTGGGGCTCGGGGTGGACTGGGCCGTGGCGGCTAGACCGTGGCGGCGGCAGCGGCGCGCGCGGCGGCCGGCAGGGCGGCGGCGATCCGCTCGATCGCCCGCGCGTCGTGGGTCGCCGAGACGAACCAGGACTCGAAGGCGGACGGCGGCAGGTAGACGCCCTCGGCCAGCATCGCGTGGAAGAAGGCGGTGAAACGGTACGCCTCCTGGGTCCGGGCCTCGTCGTAGTTGGTGACCGGGGCCTCGGTGAAGAACACCGAGAACATGTTCCCGGCGGTCTGCAGGCGGTGCGCCACGCCCTCCTTGGTGAGCGCCTCGGAGACCAGGCCGGAGACCTCGGCGGCGACCTCGTCCACCGTCGCGTACACCTCGTCGGTGCAGCCGCGCAGCTGGGCCAGGCCCGCCGCGGTGGCGACCGGGTTCCCGGACAGGGTGCCCGCCTGGTAGACCGGGCCGGCCGGGGCCAGGTGCGCCATCACGTCGGCGCGACCGCCGAAGGCCGCGGCCGGGAAGCCGCCGCCCATGACCTTGCCGAAGGTCAGCAGGTCCGGCGCCCAGCCCTCGTTCGCCGCCTCCAGGCCGTACCAGCCGGCCTTGGAGACGCGGAAGCCGGTCATCACCTCGTCGGAGATGAACAGCGCGCCGTTGTCCCGGCAGAGCCGGGCCAGGCCCGCGTTGAAGCCGGGCAGCGGCGGGACGACGCCCATGTTGCCGGGCGAGGCCTCGGTGATCACACAGGCGATCTCGCCCGGGTGGGCGGTGAAGGCCTGCTCGACGGCGGCCAGGTCGTTGTACGGCAGCACGATGGTGTCGCCGGCCTGGGCACCGGTGACACCCGGGGTGTCCGGCAGGCCGAAGGTGGCCACACCGGAACCGGCGGCGGCCAGCAGCGCGTCCACGTGACCGTGGTAGCAGCCGGCGAACTTGACCACCTTCGCGCGGCCGGTGAAGCCGCGGGCGAGCCGGATCGCGGACATGGTGGCCTCGGTGCCGGAGGAGACCAACCGGACCTGCTCGACCGGGGCGACCCGGGAGACGATCTCCTCGGCCAGCTCCACCTCGCCCTGGCCGGGCGTGCCGAAGGAGGTGCCGTTGGCGACGGCCCGCTGGACGGCGTCGATCACGGCGGGGTTCGCGTGGCCGAGGATCATCGGACCCCACGAGCACACCAGGTCGACGTACTCACGGCCGTCGGCGTCGGTGAGGTAGGGGCCGGTGCCGGACACCATGAAGCGCGGCGTGCCGCCGACCGCGCGGAAGGCGCGCACCGGGGAGTTGACGCCGCCGGGCGTGACCACGGAGGCGCGATCGAAGAGCGACTGGGACTGGGGGGCTTCGTAGGGGTAGCTCACGGGAGACATGGTCTCAAATCGTGTCCTTGAGCTCTGCATGCCCGACCCGATCATCTGGAACGATGATCCGGGCACTGTTGTCTGTACGGTTGTCCGTGACGGTTGTCCGTGACGGGTTGTCCGTACGGACGGGGCCGCTGGCTGCCCCGGAGCACGGACCAGTCAGACTGTGTACACAGAGTGCGCGAGCGCTCCGGTTGTGTGCAGGGGTGTGGAGAGGACTGCTGTCGGCCGCGAGTGGGTAGGGCCCGCGAGTGGGTACGACGGCGCATGACGGGTAAGGAGCACGTCCGGAGGGACGCCGGGCGTGCGGGGGTCTGTCGATTCCGGCGAATTCCGGTGAGGATGGTCCGAGTGTCCGAGGCGCAGGACGGCTACGACGAGGCCGCGGGGGGCTCCCGCAGGCCCGCCGAAGCCGCACGCGGGGGTACGGGAGCGGGTACGGGTCGTGGTCGCCGCGGCGGCGAGAGGCGGGGTGAGGGACGCGTGGGGGTGACGTACAAGTACTTCGGCGCACCGGACCGCGCCACCGCCGCCAGAGTCCCCACCGCCCTCGGCCCGGGCGGCCTCGGCCTGGACGCCGGCGAACTCGGCGCGCTGGGGCGGCTCGGCGACCTGATGGAGACCAGCGGCTCCCCCACCGGCCACCTCTCCACCAAGATCAAGCCGGAGACCATGAGCGCCATGGTCCTCACCGGCATCCAGGGCGTCCCGCTGCACCAGGTCCCGCCGCTGGAACTCGTCGTGCTGCACCCCGACTACGCCGTCGTCCAGCTCCCGCACAACGTGGTCGAACCGCTCCGCAAGGCCGACGTCACCGAGCTCGGCGCGGCCGCCTTCATCTGGTCCACCGTCCCGGACCGGCGCGGGCCGCGCGACGCCTTCGTGATCTACAGCATGCTGCACGAGTGGCAGGACTTCGCCAACCGGCTGCACGACGCCGGGCACCAGCTCTACTGCCTGGTCTGGCCGTAGCGCCGGGCCCCGACCCGCTGAACGCGGACCGGGGCCCGATCGGCCGACGACGAGCCAGGAATCACTCACTCACTTACCCGATCGTCAGTTCCTGGCGGCCGGTCGGAGCACCACCGCCGCCAGCACCAGCGCCACCGCGAGCAGCCCGGCGGCCACCGCGAAGGCGAGCCGGAAGCCGCCGGTGAGCGCGTCCGGCGCGCAGTGCCCGGCGGCGAGCAGGGCGCCGGTACGGCCGTCGGCAAGGGTGGTCAGCACCGCGACCCCGAGCGCGCCGCCGACCTGCTGGCTCGTGTTGAACAGGCCGGAGGCGGTCCCCGCGTCCTCCGGGCCCGCGCCCGACATGCCGAGCACGGCGAGCGCCGAGAGCACCAGCCCGCCGCCGCCGATCAGCAGCATGGTCGGCAGCAGGTGGGCGACGTAGTCGGCGTCGGACGGCAGCCGGGCCAGCAGGCCGAGCGCGACCACCAGCACGGCCAGGCCCGCCAGCAGCACCGCGCGCTCACCGAACCGGGCGCTCAGCCGGGCCGAGAGCAGCAGCGACACCGCGCCGATGGCGACCGCGGCCGGCAGCATGGCGAGACCGGTGGCGGCCGCGCCGTAGCCGAGGACCTGCTGCATGTAGAGGGCGACCAGGATCTGGAAGGCGAACATCCCGGAGATGGTCAGGATCTGCACGGCGTTGGCCCCGGAGACGCTGCGGGAGCGGAACATCCGCAGCGGGAGCAGGGGCTGGGCGGCCCGGGCCTGGCGGAGCAGGAAGGCGGCCAGCAGGACCAGCGAGAGCGCGCCGAGCCCCAGGGTGCGGGCGGAGGCCCAGCCGTGGGCACCGGTGCCGACGATGGTGTAGATGCCGAGCATCAGGGCGGCGGTGATCAGCGCGGCGCCCAGCGCGTCGGCGCCGGCTCGCAGACCCGGGCCGCGCTCGGATTCCAGCACCCGGACGGCGAGCAGGGCGGCCGCGAGGCCGAGCGGCAGGTTGATCAGGAAGATCCAGTGCCAGCTGAGGGCCTGGGTGAGCACGCCGCCGAGGACCTGGCCGATCGAGGCGCCGGCCGCGCCGACGAAGCTGAACGCGCCGATCGCGCGGCCCCGTTCGCCCGGCTCGGGGAAGAGCGTGACGATCATTCCGAGGCTGACCGAGGAGGCCATCGCGCCACCGATGCCCTGCAGGAAGCGGGCGGCGATCAGCATCCCCTGCCCGGTGGCGAGGGCGCAGAGCAGCGAGGCCGCGGTGAAGAGGGCGAGTCCGGCGACGAAGACCCGCTTGCGGCCGATCAGGTCGCCGAGCCGGCCGGCCAGCAGGAGCAGCCCGCCGAAGGCGATCAGGTAGGCGTTGACCGTCCAGGTGAGGTCGGCGGGCGAGAAGTGCAGGTCGTCCTGGATGGCGGGCAGCGCGACGGTGACGATCGAGCCGTCCAGGATGATCATCAGCATCCCCGCGCAGAGCACCGCGAGGGCCAGTGCGCGGGAGCGGACGGGGATCGCGGCCGCCGCGTCGGGCGCGGCCGGGGCGTGCGTGGTCATGGCAGGTCTCCCGGTTCGTCGAGTACCGGGAAGGACGCTATCAGATTGTTTTGTTCGGGACTATCTATCTAGGGAGCAAATCCTCGTGCACGTCTCCGCGAACGAGCAAAATCCCTCTCTCCCATACGACATGTGACGCGCTTCGATACCCTCTGGTCCGACGACGAACGTTCGACGCACTTCCCCCACCCGTCTGACCGCCCCTCCACGCCCTGGAGCAGTCGCATGTCGTACACGGCCGAGATCAGCCGCACCAATCCCACGGCCATCATCTTCCTGGTGGACCAGTCCGCTTCCATGAGCGATCCGATCGGCGGCGAGGTGCCCAAGAGCAAGGCCGAGGTGGTGTCGGACGCCATCAACCGCCTGCTCACCGAGCTCTCCATCAAGTGCGCCAAGGAGGAGGGGGTTCGCGACTACTTCCATGTCGCGGTCATCGGATACGGGCACACGTCTGTGGGTTCCGCCTTCAACGGCGATCTGTCCGGCCGGGATCTGGTGCCACTGAGCCAGGTCGCGGACAATCCGTTCCGCGTCGAGTCGCGCACCAGGAAGGTGCCGGACGGCGCCGGCGGGCTGGTGGAGACCGAAACCAAGTTCCCCGTATGGATGGCTCCCGTCGCCAACGGCGGAACGCCGATGAACCGGGCGCTGCAGTACGCCGACCAGCTGGTCGCCCGATGGGTGGAGGAGCACCCGGGCAGCTTCCCCCCGATCGTGCTCAACCTCTCCGACGGGGAGTCCACCGACGGGGACCCCACCTCGACAGCGATCGGCATCGCCTCACAGGCCACCGCGGACGGCGCCGCGCTCCTCTTCAACCTCCACGTCTCAGGCGCGGGTGGACAGCCCGTCACCTTCCCGGACACCGACGCCGCCCTTCCCGACCAGCACTCCCGACTCCTGTTCACGATGTCCAGCGTGCTCCCCAGCCACATGCGGTCGTACGCGGCGTCCCAGGGCTACCAGGTCAGCGAGTCGACCCGGGGCTTCGTCTACAACGCGGACATCACCTCCGTCGTCCAGTTCCTCGACATCGGCACCCGGGCGACCGAGCTCCGGTGACGCATCGGCCGATCTTCGTCACGAGCCTGCGGACACCCAAGCTGGGCAACAGCGAAGACGAGTGCGAAGACGCGCTCGCGGTCTGGCCGGCCACGGCCGCCGAGGAGGCGGTGGCCGGCGACCGGCTGATCGCCGCGGTGTCAGACGGCGCATCAGAGAGCGCACTGGCAAAGGACTGGTCGAAGACGCTGGTCCGGGAGCTCGTCGACCGGGCCCGCATCGACCCGTCCGTCCTGGCCGGATCCCGGGAGACGTTCGCCGCCCTTGCCGCGGACCTGGTACGCGGCTGGGACTCCTACCTGGAGGAGTACGTCGCGGGTCGCGCCCGGGACGGCAGACCCGTGCAGTGGTATGAGGAGCCCAAGTTCGAGCGGGGCGCCTTCGCCACTCTCCTGGCCGTCCAGGTGGAGCGCGCGGCCGACGACGGGTACCGCTGGCAGGCCGCCGCACTGGGCGACAGCTGCCTCATCCAGATCAGGGACGGGCAACTGCTCACCAGCTTCCCGCTCACCGACCAGCAGGACTTCGGCACCACGCCCAACCTGTTCGGCAGCCGGAACCGTGACTCCGAACTGATCACCGCTCGAACGCGGTTCGCCACGGGCACCCTCCAGGAGGGCGACGACCTCTTCCTGGCGACGGATGCCATGGCGGCCTGGATCCTCGGCCTGGGTGAAGAACTCAGCGCAGAGCTAGCCGAGTTGACCGACCGCACCCGACCGAACGATCTCAAGGGTTTCGAGGAATGGGTCACCTCGTTGCGGATGGCCGGGCGACTCCACAACGATGACGTCGCCCTGATCCACATCGACGTGGCGTAGAGGGTGAGTTGAGCGTGGCGAGATCTCATGCCACCGGACCGACGCGGACGTTTCCCACCGGTGGCGACTACGCGACCGCACTGCAGAACCCCCGTCTGTGCTTCCGGGATCCCGAGCTGGCAGGCTCGACGCCTGCGCTGACCAAGCTCGGCCTGCCTCGGGCCAATTCCGGGAACTTCGCGAGCGTCTTCTCCGTCACCTCGGCGATCGGCCACCGGTACGCGCTGAAGTGCTTCACCCGTGAGGTCGGTGACCAGGAGAGCCGTTTCCACGCGATCAGCAACGAGCTCGGCCGGATCGCCGACGCCTCGCTGTCCCAGCCGTGGAAGATGGGGTTCGAGTACCTGCCCGACGGCATCCTGGTCAACAACGAGCGGTATCCCATCCTCAAGATGCAGTGGGTGGAGGGCATCACTCTCTCCGCCTGGCTCGAAACCCATTTCGCCGACCGGTCGGCCGTGGGCGCGCTCGCGGCCAGGTTCGCCGACCTGGTCGCCGATCTCGCCGCCGCTGGGATCGCCCACGGGGACCTCCAGCACGGCAACCTCCTCGTCGCCAAGGACGGCACCTTTCGGCTGGTCGACTACGACGGCATGTTCGTCCCGACCCTCGGGGGCCTTCCGGGCACCGAGAACGGTCACCGCAACTACCAGCCCCCCAATCGCTCGGCCGGTGACTTCGGGCCCGGCATGGACCGCTTCTCCGCGTGGGTGATCTACCTGTCGCTGATCGCACTGTCCGTAGAGCCCGCCCTCTGGCACCAACTCCACGAGGACGGCGGCGAGTACCTGCTGCTGTCCGAGGACGACTTCAAGAACCCGGCCGCCTCCAGCCGCTTCCCGGCTCTGGTCCACCACGGCGACCGTTCCGTCCGCGAACTCGCCGAACGCGTCCAGGACCTGGTCGGCCGGCCGCTCGCGACGCTACCGAACCTCAGCGCCCTGGCCCAGCCCGCGAGCGCCGTCGGCCCTCCACCTCAGGTGCCCTCCCCCAGGGGTCTCCTGCCGCAGTGGATGGAAGGCCATGTCGCGCCTGCGGCCGCAACCACGACCCCACCGCCCGCCCCGGCGCAGACCGCGCCGGGCGGCCCGCAGGGGCCGGTCACGGCAACGGGCTTCGCCCGGCACCGCCGCATGGACGTCCTGGCGTCCGTGCTCCTGCCGCTCGCCATCATCGCCCCGGCGGTGTTGTTCCTCACCCCGGCCCTGTTTCCGGTCGGCATCGTCTGCGCCCTGGTGTCCGCCCTGTTCGTCCGACAGGCCCGCCGCGCCCGCCCGGAGTTCCGTGCAGCCGTAGAGCTGCGCCGGGCGCTCGACCAGCTGGAAGCAGAAGCGGAGCACCAGACGGGGATCCTGGCCCGCATCGACCAGAGTCGGACCGACCTCGACCGGGACGAGGCGGCGCTCCCGGCCGCGCGCCAGGCCGGACAGCAGCGCCTGGACAAGACGCTCCAACAGCAGCACGCCGGTTTCGAAGCCGACGCGGCAGGGCGGCGCAGGACGCTTGAGCAGCAGTCGGCACAGCTCTCGGGCGCGGAACAGGCCGAGGTTCAACGGGCGCTGAATGCCCTGCGCGCGCAGGTGGTGCACGAGCGCCTGCGCAAGAAGAGGATCAGCGCGGCACAGCTGCACCAGTTCGGCCCCAAGACGGTGGGGGAGCTCGCGGCGTACGGAATCGCGACCGCCGCCGACTTCACCGAAATCAAGCTCGTCTCCACCGGCAGTTACGGGTCGATCACCGCCTACATCGTCCGCCCGAACGGACAACGTGTGAAGGTTCGCGGCATCGGCCCCCAGAAGGCACAGACCCTCGAAGCCTGGCGCGGGCGTTGCGAGGCCGCAGCCCTCGGCCAGGCCCCGACGGCTCTCGACCAGCAGCGTCGCGGCGAGATCGCCGCCCGCTACGCGATCGAGCGCGGAAGGATCACCAAGGCTCTCCACGATCTGACCAGCGCGACCCAACGGCTGAAGGACGAAGCGGCCAGGAAGATCGCCGGCGAACGGCAGAGTCTGCTCCTGGAGCACCAGAAGCGGGCCGAGGAGCTGAAACGAGCGCGGCTGGATCTCGACCGGGAGGCTGCCGCCCTCCGGTCCGGGCTCATCAACCAGCACCGCCTCACGGCCGCCCGCCAAGCGGCCGAGGAGCACCGCCGCGCGGTGACCCGCCGCCGGTACGTCCGGTTCATCTACACCGGTGCCTAGCCGTGCGGGCGTGGATCCGCCGCCGCGTCAGCCCCTGGGGCGGCGGGCGCGGCGGACGGTGCGGTCGCTCTCGACCGGCTCCGCGAGGTGCCCGTCCACCAGGCGGGTGAGGGCGGAGACGAAGGCGTCCTGTTCGGGCTGCGGCAGCGACTCCAGGAGTTCGCGGTGCACCCGGTCGGCGATCTCGGTGCCCTTCACCACGGCGCGGGCGCCCTCCTCGGTGACCGAGATGATCCGGGCCCGGCGGTCGGTGGCGGACGGGCGGCGCTCGGCCAGGCCCGCCTTCTCCAGCTCGTCGACGGTGACCACCATGGTGGTCTTGTCCAGGTCCGAGAGCTCGGCCAGCTGGATCTGGGTGCGCTCGGCCTCCTGCGCGTGGAACAGCACGCAGTACGCGCGGGGGGTGATGCCGAGCTCGGTGAAGGCGGCCGCCATCCGGGTCGCCAGCACGTGGCTCGCGTGGTCCATCAGGCCGGAGATGTCGCGAATCTGGCGCACGGGCGGGATCGTCGTCATACGTCCGAGGTTAGCAACGGCCCGTCTGCTGCCGGATGATCCCGTTGCCAACCAACACCCTGGTTACGGGATACCCAACTCGAACAGCGCATACCCCGCGTACCAGCCCGCCGCGATGGCCGGCATCGCGAACAGGCCGATCAGCGAGGAGGTCCGCACCCGGCGCAGCGCCACCGCCAGGCCGATGAACAGCGGGAAGGCGGGCAGCAGGTAGCGGGAGATGTTGCCGAAGATCTGGTTGCTGCTCAGCGCGGTGAAGATGGTCAGCGCGGTGTACACCCACAGGACCAGCGGCGGGCGGACCCGCCAGAGCAACACCAGCAGGCCGGGCAGGGCGATCAGCAGGGCGATCGCGATCAGGTCCGGGACGGGGTTGGACTGCCAGAAGTCCCAGTGGCCGGTGATCACGTCCATGATCGTGCGGAGGGTGGAGGAGCCGAAGTCGAAGTAGCGGTTCCAGGCGCCGCGCTGGAGCTTGAAGTAGCCGCCCCAGTCGCCCATCCGCCAGCCGACCCAGGCCACGTAGCCGATCAGGCCCCACGGGGTGATCAGCATCGCGGTCAGCGGGCGGGCCACCCCGTCGGTACGGCGGATCAGCGCGACCAGCGCGGCGATCGACACCGCCGCGATCAGCGCCGCGGCGGTCGGCCGGTTCAGGCCCGCCACCAGTGCGAGCAGGCCGGCGGCCAGCCAGCGGCGGGTCATCACGCAGTAGCAGGCCCAGGCGGACAGCGCCACGAACAGCGAGTCCGAGTAGATCGCCCACTCCACGCCCGAGCCCGGGAACAGGCCCCAGATCACCGCGGCGATCACGCCCGCCCGGAAGCCGCCGAGCCGCTCGGCGATCGCGAAGATCCCGGCCGCGGCGACCAGTGAGGCGACCACCGAGACCACGATCCCGGAGCCGTACGGGCCGAGCCCGGTGACCGCGCCCACCAGCCGCATCAGCCAGGGGTAGAGCGGGAAGAAGGCGGCCGAGTTCTCGTAGTAGGTGGCCAGCGGCCAGCCGTGCAGCGGGATCAGCTGCGGGTCGTAGCCGTTCTCGGCGATCCGCTGGTACCAGACGCCGTCCCAGGTGCCCAGCACGTCCCACGCGTGGGCGCCGCCGCCGCGGCCGACCTGCTTCTTCAGGTAGTCCCCGGTGTGCTCCAGCAGCACCAGGAAGACGGTCAGGCCGATCGCCTTGACCACCGCGTACGCGCTCAGCGCGGGCGCGAAGCGGTCCACCAGCGCGCCGAACCGACCGGGCACCCGGCCCGCCCGCTCCTCGGACCGCTCCTCGGCCGGCGCCACCGGCGACTCGGGCTCGGTACTGGACGACTCGGTGCTCGATGCCGTGCTCATCTGGTCTGGGTACTCCCCGCCCCGCTCAAGGTGCGCGCGGCTCCGGCGCAACGATTTTCCCGTGAGCCTACGGCACGCCCCCACCGGCTCCACCCTCCCCCGCCGCCCTCCCCCGCCGCCCGGAAAACCCCTGGCGCCCGGAGCGCGGCGCCCGCGACGATTCCGCCCATGCCGTCCCAGCCGCCGAAGCACCAGATCCGGGCCCTCCACACCGCCGACACGATCACCGTCTACCAAGCCTTCCCGCCGCACATCGCCGAACCGGCGGCGGCCGAGGGGCGGTTCCCGGAGGCGTTCAAGCGCGACCGGATGACCTGGATCAAGCCCTCGTTCCTCTGGATGATGTACCGCAGCGACTGGGCCCGAAGTGCGGGCCAGGAGCGGGTGCTGGCGGTGGAGATCAGCCGGGAGGGCTTCGACTGGGCGCTGGAACGGGCGGTGCTGAGCGCCTACTCCGGTCGGGTGCACACCTCGCAGGCGGAGTGGAAGCGGGAGCTGCGGCAGAGCCCGGTGCGGGTGCAGTGGGACCCGGAGCGCGGCCCGAACCTGGGGGCGCTGGAGTGGCGTGCGATCCAGGTCGGGCTGCGCGGCGAGGCGGTGCGGCGCTACGCGGACGAGTGGATCCGACGGATCACGGACGTCACCGCGCTGGCCGACCGGATGCGGCGGGAGCGCGATCCGGCGCTGCTGCCGGTCGAGGGGCCGTACCCGATGAGCGCGGCCGTCGCCGCCCGGCTGGGGGCGGCGACGGCCTGAGGCACTCCCGGGCCCGCGTCAGCTGTGCAGGTAGACGATGCCGAGCTTGGTGAGCTGCCAGAGCTGGGCCGGGGCTCCGGTGTCCTGGGCGAGTTCGACGTAGGGGTTGCCCTTGGCGTCGAGGTCGGCGCCGGCGGCGAGGACCTTGGTGGGGTCGGCGGAGTCGGCGATCTCGTAGTTGCCGTTGCCGGCCGGCTTGAAGATCCAGTGCTGGTTGGCTCCCCCGTTGCAGCCCCACTGCTGGATCCGGGTGCCGACGGCGGTGGCGGCGGCGTTGGCGTCCAGGCACATGCCGCGGTTGCCGCTGAAGTCCAGCTCGTAGCTGCCGCCGGCCTTGGCCTCCAGGACGAAGGACTGGTTCAGCGAGCCGCCGGCCGGGTAGCTGATGGCGGCCCGGCCGTTGGTGGAGTCGCCGTACGTACCGCCGCCGGTGAGGTCGAGGGCGTTGCCGGTGGCCGCGTTGGTGAGCTGGTACCAGGAGCCGTCCTCGGGGACGTCGCCGAAGGGCTTGCCGGGGGTGAGCGGCTGAATGGACGTGGTGTTCTGCTGGTTGAGGGTGCAGTACGCCTCCGGCTGGTCGGGCTTGGCGAAGAACTGGCCGAGGCAGACGCCCTCACCGCGGTAGCCGGCCACCCGCAGGTGGTACGACTGGCGGACCATGTTCATGCACAGTCCGGGGATGCCGATCTGCGAGTCGCAGCCGTTGCGCGCCCACTCGGAGAGGTTGATGACGTCCCCGTTGCTGTACTCGTACGGCGAACTGGTCCACTCCGCGCACACCTCGTGTCCGAAGGCGACCCGCCGCTGGTCCAAGTACCGCACGCCGGGCACCTGTTCGGCCGCCCCGCGGAGCGCGTCGCTGAACGTCGGCACGACCCAGTTGTGGCCCCAGGCGAGGTCCTCCGGGAAGGCCGGGCAGCCGTCGGCGATCTTGCCCAGGTAGTCGTTGCGCCGGATGTCCGGGGTGATCGGGTTGAAGTACGACTGGTAGACCAGCTGGTACGAGGAGTCGGCGTACCCGGCCTTGCGCATGGTCTGCCGGATGTTCTGCAGCGCGGCCACGACCTTGGGCTGGACCCGCTTGGCGCGCTGGCGGATCTCGTCGCTGCCGATGGTGTCCCGGCAGCCCTGGTCCTTGGGGATCGGGAAGTACTGCGCGAGGCAGTGCATCATGATGCCGCTGAAGTCGAAGTCGTCGTTGGCGCCGATCGTGACGACGACCAGCTTGACGTCGTACTTGCCCGCCACGTCCGCGAGTTTGACGTCCTGCTTGGGCTCGCCGTAGTCACCGCTGCCCGATCCGGTGATCTTGGCCAGCTCGGGGTCGCTCACCAGGTCGCCGGTCTGGGCGCCGGAGCAGGCGAGGTCGATCGGGGTGACCCCGGGGATGTCGGTGGTGAAGATCTCCGACTTGGGATGGCGGTGGCAGTAGTTGGTGGGGCTGTCGGTCTCCGGGAAGTAACCGTCGTTGGTGTCGGTGCCGGCGCCCTCCCCGGAGATGGCGCTGTCGCCGAGGGCGACGATCGCGGCCGGGCGGGTGGCGTCGGGCGCCGGGGTCGGGGCGGTGTCGGCGAGGGCGGCGGGGGCGCCGGCCAGGCCTAGGGCGGCGACGAGGACGCCGGTGGCGAGCAGCGCCGCGGACCGGGATGCGCCCGTTCGCGTTCGCCGCCCCGCTGGGATGCGGAACCTGATCACACGCGACTCCTTGCGAGGGGGGTGGGGGGAGCCGCCCGGCCGGGGGCGCCGAGCGGCGCGGAGCAAGAGAGGAGCAGGAAAGGTGAGCAGGTCTCACATTCTAGGTACTGACAAGTAGTGCAACAAGGCTTGTGACACGACCGCGCATTGACGCGGCGGCAGCGGCGGGCGCACGAAAAGAGCCGCCGTTCCGCGCCCCAGGAGGGAAGCGCGGAACGGCGGCTCTCACCGGCCGAACCGGGGGTGGAATCAGCCCACGTTGGCGCAGTGGTTGCCGAACGCCGGGTTCAGCAGGCCGGCGGCGTCGACGGTGTTGCCGCACAGGTTGATCGGGATGTGCACCGGGACCTGGATCTGGTTGCCCGAGATGACACCGGGGGAACCGGCGGCGACGCCCTCGGCGCCAGAGCTGGCCACGGCGGTGCCGGCGCCGACGGCCACGATGCCCACCACGGCCGCGCCGACGGCGGCGGTCTTCTTGATGCTCATGCGAGCCTCCTGACTGTTCAACAGAGATGCACGGGGAGTGCGACATCTAGAACGACACCCGTCCGGACCGGTTGCGACGGTGCGCGCACAGTCACCCGCCTGGAGCAATGGGGCCGCTGACCGGCATTCGGGTGATCGACGGGTCGAGCCGTTTCCCCCCGCGCACCGCCTCGTTCTCCCTGGCGAAGACGGTCCAACCGGCCCTACTCATGAATCGAGTACCGCCCATGCGCAGCTCGCCCACGGTCTCGTCGGCACCGAGGCCACCGGCAAGTCGGTCGGCGTGGCGGGCCCCCCAGAACCCGGCGTTCGGCGACACTGCCTGAACGCCTGACCGGGAATTCCTGGTCGCGCCTTTACCCGAACCGTTCCCGGCCGTGCGGGAATTGTTCGCCTGGCGCTGGAACAACGCGGTGGCTGCGTCGACGCCCGAGCCATGGGCGGAACACGCCGATGTGCGCCGCCGGAGTGACAATCACGGCAATCCCTGAAGCCATCGGGCCGGCATTCCTGCTCGCCCGGCTCCCGAAATTTCCGTTTCGTCGGGCAGAAACTCGGAGGAAAATCATGCGCAACCTCAAGAAGGCCGCCGCCCTGTCGCTGGCCACCACCGGCCTGGTGCTCGGTGCCGCCGGTGGCGCGTTCGCCAGCTCGGGTGCCGAGGGCGTGGCCGCCGGCTCCCCCGGTGTGCTTTCCGGCAACCAGATCCAGGTGCCGATCCACATCCCGCTCAACCTGTGCGGCAACACCCTCGGCGCCACCGGCATCCTGAACCCGGCCTTCGGCAACAAGTGCGCCAACATCGGCTGAACCGGCGGTCGCCGCACCGGCGACAGCTGATTCACCGAGCCGTGCCGCGCCCCGCGGCACGGCACGCTCCACCCGTGTGTGATCGAGGAGATCAACCCCCATGCAGAACGTGAAGAAGGTCGCTGTCCTCTCCGCCGCCGCTGCCGGCCTGGTGCTGGGCGCGGCGGGTTCCGCCGCCGCCAACTCGGGCGCCCAGGGCGTGGCCGCCGGCTCCCCCGGTTTCGTCTCCGGCAACCAGCTCCAGGTGCCGCTGGACATCCCGATCAACCTGTGCGGCAACACCCTCGGCGCCGGAGGCCTGCTGAACCCGGCCTTCGGCAACAGCTGCGCCAACGTGGAGGTGCACCCGAAGCACGAGGACGACTGCTGATCCCCGATCGGCACGTGTTCCGGCCGAACTGCCCCCCGACCAGCCGGCCGGGGGGCAGTTCGGCATTCCCGGGCGGGCCGCCTGGGAAAACCCGATCCACCGAAGGGTGAACCGCATGGTTTCGATGAAGAGCGGGGCGGGCCTGGCCGCCGCCGTGGGTGCCGTGGTGCTGCTCGGCGCCGGTTCGGCCCAGGCCGCCACCCCGTCCGGGCAAGCGCCCGCGGCCGGCCCGGCCTCGCTGGCCAAGACCGACGTCGGGCAGGCGCTGAACGGGACAACGGCCGGCCTCGGCTACGGCGTCGCGCCGATCAAGAGCCTGCGTCTGGACCCGTGGGCCAACTCCTCGGCCGACGTGCTCAACAACGGCGCGACCGTCCAGCCGGACCAGGGCCTGGCCCCGGTGGGCACCGGCACGCTGACCGGCCCGCTGAGCGCGGGCGGGGGCGTCAAGGACCTTCCGCTGGTCGGCGGACTGACCGGCACCCTGCCGGGCTGAGGCCGGGCGCGACGGAGCCCGGCACCCCTCCTCGCATCAGGGGTGCCGGGCTCCACCGCGCCCGGGGCGCGTCGACTCAGAGCTTGGTCAGACCGGCCAGCCCGCTCTGCTGGACCACGCCGGTGGCGGTCGCGGTGGTGGTGTCGGCCAGGTCCGTCCGCTGCAGGACGCCGGTGGCCGTCGCGGTGGTGGTGTCGGCCAGGTCGTTGACCTCATCGGTGACGGAGAGCCGGCTCCGATCGCCGCCGAGGCTGGCCGTGGCCCCGGGCACGGTCTGCACGGCGCCGGGCACCAGGCGCGGGTCCACTTCGTCCACCTTGAGCCGGCCGTCCGCCAGCTGGCCGGTGCCGTCGTGGACCAGCGCCAGCGGCTTGCCGACGTCCAGGCCGGGGGTCTTGGCGTTCAACGGGGCGGCCGGGGCCTCCAGCAGCACCTCACCGAGGTCGGCACCCTGGTCGACCAGCGGCAGCGGCAGCTGGGCCTTGGCGCTCGGGCCGACCTTGCCGGTGGCCAGCTGGGGCACCAGGTGGTCCGGGAGCAGCCCGTTGTCGGTGGTCCGGCCGGACACCGGCGGCATGAGCAGCGAGGTCGGGATGTCGGAGTGGACGTGGCTGCCCAGCGGGGCGAGCGGTACGTCCGCCGGCACCTGCTGGGTGGCCAGCTTGTCCTCCAGGGCTCCGAGCTGGTCGGGGCTTACCGGGGCGGCGCAGGCCGCTCCCTGGGAGGCGAGCACGCCCGCACCGACCGCCAGCAGCATCGCGCCGGCCCGCTTGGAGAACTTCATGCTTTTCACCGTTCTGCCTGTCCGTACTGAAGGCGTACTGGAGATCTATGAGGGAGGGCTGCGGGGCCGCAGCCGGAAAGCAATCTGCCTCAACGAATGGCCGCGAGTTCGGATTGCGGGCATTAACCGGTTCGGCCTAATAATCCGACCGAAACCCCCCCTTCGACGCGCCTCCCGGAATCTTTTCAAAAATCCCCGTAACCTTCCGTGCCGTCATTCTTTGATCTGGACGTCAGTGACTGCAGATCGGGTCTGAGCGTTCTACGCGTTGTACCGCACGGAAACCGAAAGCATTTCAGAGAGGGATCTCCCCATGATCCAGAAGTCCTTCGCCGCCGCCGGCCTGGCCGTCGCCGCGCTGGCCGCCGCCGCCGCGCCGGCCGCCGCCATCGGTGACGCGGACGGTGCCGCCGCCTCGATCGAGGGCAACGGCGGCACCAACTTCACCGGGACGGTCGGGAACAACAGCCCGAACTTCCATTTCCTGGACAACGCGAACGTCTGCCTCCCCGAGATCCACAACATCGCCGTGAGCGGGGTCGGTCTGGCCATCCCGGTCGAGGTCCCGATCGCCAACAGCGGTGGCAGGCAGTACTGCACCCAGGGCCAGGGCACCCAGAGCCACGGCGACGCGGGCGTGTCCCACCTGGTCGGCTGACCGGTCCCCCTCGCGACTCTCCCCCGAACCACCCCCGAACCACCCTCGAATCGCTCCCCGGTTCACCTTTGAGAGGAAAACCAGAAATGATCAAGAAGTCCCTCGCCGCCGCCGGACTGGCTGCCGCCGCCCTCGCGATGTCCGCCGGCTCGGCCTCCGCCATCGCCGACTCTGACGGCGCCGCCACCACGGTCCAGGGCAACGGCGGCACCAACCAGACCGGCACCCACGGCAACGGCAGCCCGAACTTCCACACCCTGGACAACCCGAACATCTGCCTGCCGGAGATCCACAACATCGCGCTCACCGCCGCCGGCGCCGCGGTGCCGATCGAGGTGCCGATCCTGAACAGCACCCCGAAGCAGATCTGCAACGTCGGCCAGAACACCCAGTCCTCGGGCGACGCGGGTGTCTCGCACCTGATCGGCTGATCAAGGGGCATGGCACGGACGGAGGGTCCGGGGAGGAAGGTCTCCCCGGGCCCTCCGGGCTTGCGGGACGAGGAATCCGACCGGGCCGACGGCTCGGCCGGGTGAGCGTCCGTCCGGCCCGGCGCGTGGGGCGCCGGGCCGGACGGGCGGGATGTGATCACGAGTCAGAGGCAGAGCGCCCGCGGGGGCGCTCCCACAGAGAGGGCAGATCCATGAAGAGCAAGCTGGCCAAGGCCGCCCTGACCGCCACCGCCGCGCTGGCGCTCGCCGGTGCCGCCACCCCGGCGTTCGCGCACGTCGGCCTCGAGGGCGGCGGGGGCATCGTCGCCTCGGCCGACGAGCCGTTCGTGGCCGGCGGGGGCTGGGGCGTCGCCCACACCTCCGACGTCATCGCCGGCGGCAAGGGCGGCGGCGCGGCCACCGCCACCGACCTGGCCGGCGGCGGCAAGGGCTTCGCGCACATCAACGGCTGGAAGTAGTACGCCGGAAGGCCGGGTCGCTCCCCACGGGGAACGGCCCGGCCTTCCGTCTGCGCCCCTACTACTTGAGCATCGCGGCGGCCTCGACCGCCCAGTACGTCAGGATCTGCTCGGCGCCGGCCCGGCGGATCGAGGTGAGCGTCTCCAGGATGGTGCGCTCCCGCTCGATCCAGCCGTTGGCGGCAGCGGCCTCCACCATCGAGTACTCGCCGGAGATCTGGTACGCGGCCACCGGCACCGGCGAGACGTCGGCGACCTGCCGCAGGACGTCCAGGTACAGCATGGCCGGCTTGACCATCACCAGGTCCGCACCCTCGGCGAGGTCCAGCTCCAGCTCGCGCAGGGCCTCGCGGGCGTTGGCCGGGTCCTGCTGGTAGGTCTTGCGGTCACCCTTGAGCGAGGAGTTGACGGCCTCACGGAACGGGCCGTACAGCGCGGAGGCGTACTTGGCGGTGTAGGCGAGGACGCTGACGTCCTGGTGACCGGCATCGTCCAACGCCCTGCGGATGACGGCGATCTGACCGTCCATCATGCCGGACGGGCCGACCATGTGGACACCGGCCTCGGCCTGGACCACGGCCATCTCGGCGTAGCGCGCCAGGGTCGCGTCGTTGTCCACACTGCCGTCCTCGGCCAGCACGCCGCAGTGGCCGTGGTCGGTGAACTCGTCCAGGCAGAGGTCCGACATGACCACCAGCTGGTCGCCGACCTCCGCGACCACGTCACGGATGGCCTGCTGCAGGATCCCGTCCGGATTGGTCCCCTCGGAACCGACGGCGTCCTTCACCTCGGGCAGGCCGAACAGCATGATGCCGCCCACACCGGCCTCGGCGGCCTCCACCGCGGCCTTCCGCAGGGAGTCCCGGGTGTGCTGGACCACGCCGGGCATCGAGGTGATCGGCTTCGGCTCGGTGATGCCTTCGCTGACGAAGGCGGGCAGGATCAGCTCCGCCGGGTGCAGCCGGGTCTCGGCGACCAGGCGGCGCATCGCCGGGCTCTGGCGCAGCCGGCGGGGGCGAACGTACGGGAATTCAGCGGACACGGCTTCTCTCTCCGAACGGTTGTGCCGTGCCGGGGGCGGTGAACCGCCGCCCCCGGCACACTGGTTGGGACCCTCAGCGGGCCTTGCGGCGCGAGCCCGGACGGCGCTCGCTGGGCCGGTAGACCGGCTCGCCCGCGGCCGTCGCGGTGTCGCGGCGCTTGGCCCCGAAGTCTGCCAGCGCCTGGGCCAGCGCCCCCGCCGACGGCGCCGGAGCCATCACGTCGACCCGCAGGCCGTGCTCCTCGGCGGTCTTGGCGGTGGCCGGGCCGATGCAGGCGATGACCGTGACGTTGTGCGGCTTGCCGGCGATGCCGACCAGGTTCCGGACGGTCGAGGACGAGGTGAACAGCACCGCGTCGAAGCCGCCGCCCTTGATCGCCTCGCGGGTCTCGGCCGGCGGCGGCGAGGCGCGCACCGTCCGGTACGCCGTCACGTCGTCGACCTCCCAGCCGAGCTCGACCAGGCCGGCCACCAGGGTCTCGGTGGCGATGTCGGCGCGCGGCAGCAGTACCCGGTCGATCGGGTCGAAGACCGGGTCGTACGGCGGCCAGTCCTCCAGCAGCCCGGCCGCGGACTGCTCGCCGGAGGGCACCAGGTCCGGCTTCACGCCGAAGTCCACCAGGGCCTGCGCGGTGGTCTCGCCGACCGCCGCGACCTTGATGCCGGCGAACGCGCGGGCGTCCAGGCCGTACTCCTCGAACTTCTCCCGGACGGCGCGGACGGCGTTCACCGAGGTGAAGGCGATCCACTCGTAGCGGCCGGTGACCAGGCCCTTGATGGCCCGCTCCATCTGCTGCGGGGTGCGCGGCGGCTCGACCGCGATGGTCGGCACCTCCTGCGGCACCGCGCCGTACGAGCGCAACTGCTCGGACAGGCCGTGGGCCTGCTCCTTGGTGCGCGGCACGAGGACGTTCCAGCCGAACAGCGGCTTGGTCTCGAACCACGAGTGCGAGGCCCGGTGGGCGACCTGCTCGCCCACCACGGCTATTACCGAGGTCGCCGGGTCCACCGGGGCGGAGACCGGCGAGGGCAGCACCCGGGCGGCCTTCAGGTCGGCCGCGATGGCGGACAGCGTGGAGGTGAAGGTGCGCTGGCGCGTGGTGGTGCCGGAGAGCGTGGCGCTCAGCGCCGAATCCGGCTTGCGGCCGTTGGAGACCAGCGCGTTGGCGGTGGCCGGCAGCTGGCCCAGGGTGGTGCGGACCACCAGGGTGGTCTCCGGCGCGCCCAGGTCGACCGGGCCGCCGGACAGCAGCTGGGCGCCGTCCACGAAGCGGACGTCGGCGCCGGCCGCGCCGCGCAGCGGGACACCCGCGTAGGCCGGGACTCCGACCGACTGGGCGACGCCCGGGATCACCTCGAAGGGGATCCCGTCGCCCGCGCAGCTGAGCATCTCCTCGGCGGCGCAGCCGTCCAGGCCCGGGTCGCCGTCGACGGTACGGACCACGTGCTTGCCGGAGCGGACGGCCTCGGCGACCAGCTTGGCCAGGTCGAAGTCGGTGCCCTCGGCGGCCGGGGTGTGCACCTGCACACCGGCGGGACAGTGGGTGCGCACGGCCGCCGCGGTCAGCGGGTCGGCCACCAGGATGTCGGCCGAGGA
This sequence comes from Kitasatospora sp. NPDC056531, assembly GCF_042794375.1. Taxonomy (NCBI): domain Bacteria; kingdom Bacillati; phylum Actinomycetota; class Actinomycetes; order Kitasatosporales; family Streptomycetaceae; genus Kitasatospora; species Kitasatospora sp. NPDC056531. The sequence continues at coordinate 213,077 of NZ_JBHTTU010000001.1, forward strand.
CAGCACCTCGACCGCGCGCAGGGTCAGCAGACCCGGGTCCCCGGGGCCCGCGCCCAGGAAGGTGCACCGTCCGGTCGGCTGGCCGGCCGGGAACAGGGCGTCGGTGGCGGCGGTGGGGCTCATCGGGCTCGCTCCCCCATCAGGGCGGCCGCGCCCGCGTCGAGCAGCCGGGCGGCCAGGGCGTGGCCGAGGGCCCGCGCCTGCTGCTCGGCGGTCTCGTCGAGGACGATCGGACCGTTGGCGGACATCTTCAGCAGGGCGGTGCCGTCGGGGTTGCCGACCACACCGTCCAGCCGCAGTTCGTTCTCCCGGCCCCAGGTGGCCAGTGCGGCCACCGGGGCCGAGCAGCCGGCCTCCAGGGTGGCCAGCAGGGCGCGCTCGGCGGCCACGGCGACCCTGGTGGGGGCGTGGTCCAGCAGGGCGAGCGCGGCGGCCAGATCGGTGTCGGCGGCGGTGCACTCGATCGCGAGCGCACCCTGGCCGGGGGCCGGGATCATCAGCTCGGGGTCGAGGTGCTGGGAGATCTCGGCGCTGCGGCCGAGCCGGTTGAGGCCGGCCGTGGCCAGCACGACCGCGTCCAGCTCACCGCCGGTCACGTAGCCGATCCGGGTGTCCACGTTGCCGCGGATCGCGACGGTCTCCAGCTGGGCGCCGCGGGCGACCGCCCAGGCGTTCAGCTGGGCCATCCGGCGCGGCGAGCCGGTGCCGATCCGGGCCGGGCGGCCGGCGCCGGCGAGCTTCTCCACCAGCTCGTCCAGGTTCAGGCCCTCGGCCGCGACCAGGGCGTCCCGAACGTCCTCGCGCTCGGGCACGGCGGCCAGCACCAGGCCCTCGGGGGAGGCGGTGGGCAGGTCCTTGAGCGAGTGCACGGCGAAATCGATCCGGCCCTCCAGCAGCGCGTCCCGCAGCGCGGAGACGAACACGCCGGTGCCGCCGATCTGCGCGAGCGCCTCCCGGGAGGTGTCGCCGTAGGTGGTGATCTCGACCAGCTCGACGGGGCGCCCGGTGAGCCTGGTCACCTCGCGGGCGACCATGCCCGACTGGGCCATGGCGAGCGCGCTGCGCCGGGTGCCGAGCCGCAGGGCGGGGGCTCCCGGGGCCTGCTCGGTGAGCGGTTGACCATTCATGACGTGATCGTCCCGGTGGTACTCGTGGGATGGCTGACGGTTCATCTGGTGCCCCCGCCCGAGGGCTGGGGCCGGCCGCCGACGGGCGTGCCCGACACGGCGTGCACGGCCGCCGGGTCGAGGTCGAACAGCTCGCGGAGGGCGTCCGCGTAGGAGGCGCCGCCGGGCTCGGCGGCCAACTGCTTCACCCGGACTGTCGGGGCGTGCAGCAGCTTGTCGACGACGCGACGGACGGTCTGGGTGATCTCGGCGCGGGAGCGCTCGTCCAGGTCGGGCAGCCGGGAGTCCAGCCGGCCCAGCTCGGCGGCGACCACGTCGGAGGCCATCGCCCGCAGCGCGACCACGGTCGGCGCGATCCGGGCGGCCCGCTGGGCGGCGCCGAAGGCGGTCACCTCGTCGGCGACGATCCGGGTGACCTGGTCGACGTCGCCGGCGCCGGGGCTGGCGGCGTGCGCGTGGGAGAGGCTCTCCAGGTCGACCAGCAGGGCGCCGTCCAGCTCGTGCACCGCGTGGTCGACGTCGCGCGGCATGGCGAGGTCGAGCAGGGCGAGCGGTTCAGTGACCGCGCGACTCGCCTCCGGGCGCTCAGACCCGGCGCCGACACTCCTCGCTCCGGCACTCGCTGCGCTCGCTTGTCGCTCGTCGCTTTCGGCACCGGCGCGCCCTTCGGCTCGCGCACCAGTGCGGAGGGCGACGGCGGCGGCCACGTCCTCGGCCTTGATCACCACGCCGGCCGCGCCGGTGCAGGAGATCACCAGGTCGACGTCGGCCAGCGCCTGCGGCACCTTCGCGAGGTCGAGGGTGCGGGCCACGTCCGGGCCGAGGATCTCGACCAGGCGCTCGGCGCGGGCCGGGGTCCGGTTGGCGATCAGCAGGTCGGTGACGCCGGAGCGGACCAGGGTGGCGGCGGCCAGCGAGCTCATCGAGCCGGCGCCGACCACCAGCGCGCGCTTGCCGGCGATCTCGCCCGCGCCCGCCGCGACCTGCTCCAGGCCGAAGGTGACCAGCGACTGGCCGGCCTTGTCGATGCCGGTCTCGCTGTGCGCCCGCTTGCCGACCCGCAGGGCCTGCTGGAACAGCTCGTTCAGGCCGCGCCCGGCGGTGTGCTCGTCCTGGGCCTTGGCCAGCGCGTCGCGCAGCTGGCCGAGGATCTGGCCCTCGCCGACCACCATCGAGTCCAGGCCGCAGGCCACCGAGAACAGGTGGTGGACGGCGCGGTCCTCGTAGTGGACGTACAGGTGGGAGGTCAGCTCCTCCAGGTCCACCCCGCTGTGGTGGGCCAGCAGCAGCGACAGCTCGGCGACGCCGGCGTGGAACTTGTCCACGTCCGCGTACAGCTCGATCCGGTTGCAGGTGTTGAGCAGCGCGGCCTCGGCGACGGTCGAGGTGGCGGCCGCGTCGTGCAGCAGCCGGGTCGGGACCTCACCGGTCAGCGCGGCGCGCTCCAGTACGCCGACCGGTGCCGTCCGGTGGCTCAGTCCGACGACGAGAAGACTCATGCCCGCCCCCCACAGCTCTCCGTGTTCATGCGGGCATCACCGCAGACAGCTCGCCCTCGCCGCCCTTGGCGGACTTGCCCTTGGCCGACTGCTCGGCCTGGTCCTTGGTCGCCGGCTCGCCGGAGCGGCCCTTGCCGTTGCCGCCGCCGGCCGCGCGGCGCAGCTTGGCGGCCGCCGCCCGGACCGGACCGGGGGCGCGGTCCAGCACCGACTCGGTGCGGTCCGGCTCCTCACCGGCCTTGCGCTGCTCGTGGAAGGCGAGGATCTGCAGCTCGATGGAGAGGTCCACCTTGCGCACGTCCACGCCGTCCGGGACGGTCAGCACGGTCGGGGCGAAGTTGAGGATGCTGGTGACGCCGGCCTCGACCAGCCGGTCGCAGACCTGCTGGGCGGCGCCGGGCGGGGTGGTGATCACGCCGATGGAGACGTGCTGGCTCTCGACGATCGACTCCAGCTCGTCCATGTGGCGCACCGGGAGTCCGGCCGCGGTGGAACCGACCACGTTGGGGTCGGCGTCCAACAGGGCGGCGACCCGGAATCCGCGGGAGGCGAAGCCGCCGTAGTTGGCGAGGGCGTGCCCGAGGTTCCCGATGCCGACGATGACGACCGGCCAGTCCTGGGTCAGGCCGAGCTCGCGGGAGATCTGGTAGACGAGGTACTCGACGTCGTAGCCGACGCCGCGGGTGCCGTAGGAGCCGAGGTAGGAGAAGTCCTTGCGCAGCTTGGCCGAGTTCACGCCGGCCGCGGCGGCCAGTTCCTCGGAGGAGACGGTCGGCACCGAGCGCTCGGAGAGCGCGGTGAGGGCCCGCAGGTAGAGGGGCAGGCGGGCGACGGTCGCCTCCGGGATGCCCCGGGCACGCGAGGGTCGGCGCGCGGCGCCCTGGTCGGGCGTCTGCGAACTGCTCTGTGGTGATCGGCCGATTGCCACGGTGCTCCTGTGGGTGAAGCTGGGCTTTGACAGCCAGGCTATGCGTTTGTGAACGTGTGCACAAAGATGGTGTCCGTTTTGTCCACGCACAGTGACACGCATCACGCCGTCGAGCTCATAGCACCGGCCTTGGTCAGGACCACTTCCGGGGCCTGGGAACCGGGCAGCCAGGGGCCGTACGACGCCTCCCGGCGCAGCAGCGGGACGGCGGTCCCGGACGGCCGGGAGCGGGCCCGGCCCAGCCGCGGCCAGGGCACCCGGGCGGCCTCGCGCAGCGGGCCGGCCCAGTCGTCCGGCGGGCAGGACGGGGCGCCCAGGCAGTGCAGCAACAGCTCGGCGGTCACCCGGGCGTCGCCCAGCGCGGTGTGCGCCGGGTACCAGCCGAGGCCGGCCGCCTCCACGCAGGCCGCCAGGCCGTGGCTGCGGGCCTGCGGCAGGTGCTCACGGGCCAGTCGCATGGTGCACAGCAGCGGGACGGGCGGCAGCGGCACCCCGATCCGGGCGAACTCGCGGTCCAGGAAGGCGTGGTCGCAACTGACGTGATGGCCGACCAGCACCCGGCCGGCCAGCAGCTCCAGCAGCCTCGGGGCGATCTCCCTGAAGCGCGGGGCGCCCACGACGTCGGCCTGGCGTATCCGGTGCACGTGGGTCGGGCCGACCGGGCCCAGCGGGTCCAGCAGGGTGGCGAACTCGCCCTCGGGGCGGAGCCGCTCGTCCAGCAGCACCACCGCGACCTCGACCACCCGGTGCCGCCACGGGCTGCGGCCGGTCGCCTCCACGTCCACCACGGCGAAGCCCCGGTCGCCCTGCGGGGCTTCGGGCATCCCTGGGGTCGGGCGGGGAAGCATGGCGGCACTCCTCGTGTGCTCAGCCCCCCATGGGCGCAAACGCGTTCGATCGTAAGCCGACCGCGGTGCCCCGCCCCAAGCCGAAACGGAGTGTCTTTGGCAACGATTCGGCGAACCGCCCCCGCCGGTCGGCGGGGGCGGCGGTGTACGGACGGACGCTTGATCAGGCGCCGAGGGCGGTGCGCAGGCGGCGTTCGTCGACCCGCCAGAAGTCGTGCTGGCGGCCGTCGATCAGGGTGACCGGGATCTGCTCCCAGTAGCGGCGGTACAGCTCCTCGTCCTGGGTGATGTCCTTCTCCTCGAAGGTCGCGCCCAGCTCCGCCGCCACCCGGACGATCACCTCCCGGGCCTCGTCGCACAGGTGGCAGCCGGGCTTGCCGACCAGGGTCACGGTACGGTCGGCCGGCTGGGGGCTCTTACGTCGCAGCAGTGGGCTCACCGGCCCATTGTCCGCCACCCGTCCGCCCGCCTCCGGGACGCGCCCGGGGCGGGGCCGGGGCAGCTGTTCACCGGGTGGGCACGGCTCCGTCACGGCCACTCCCCGCCCGGCTGGCTATGCTCGGTGACATGGCCGTGCTCCGAAGGCTCACCCAGGCGAGGCGCTCCACCACCGAGCGGAGCGCCCCGGCGGGCGAGGCCGTGGCCGAGGCCGGCGAGGCCGCCGCCGAGGCGGCCGAGGCCGCGCTTCGCGCCGAGCCCCGGCCCGCGCCCGTCCCCGTCGACGTCCCGGCGGCCGACGCCCCGGCGCCGGGCCGGCCCGGGAAGGCGCCCAAGGCCCCGGTCGAGAACCACACCCCCGACCCGGACGACCCCCGCGCCGCCGCCTTCTTCGACTGCGACAACACCATCCTGCGCGGCGCCGCGATCTTCTACCTCGGGGTCGGCCTCTACCGCCGCGGCTTCCTCACCCGCCGCGACATCGCCCGCTTCGCCTGGCAGCAGGCGCTGTTCCGGCTGCACGGCACGGAGGACCCGGACCACATCTCGGACGCCCGGAACACCGCCCTCGGGATCGTCGCCGGCAAGCCCACCGCCGACCTGGAGACGATCTGCGAGGAGATCTTCGAGCAGGTCGTGGCCGACAAGATCTGGCCCGGCACCCGCGCCCTGGTCCAGATGCACCTGGACGCCGGCCAGCGGGTCTGGCTGGTCACCGCCGCCCCGCTGGAGGTGGCCCGGATCATCGCCCGGCGGCTCGGCATGACCGGCGCACTCGGCACCGTCGCCGAGGCCCGGGACGGCGCCTACACCGGCCGGCTGGTCGGCGACCTGCTGCACGGCCCGGCCAAGGCGGCCGCGGTGCGCGCGCTGGCCCGGCACGAGCGGCTCGACCTCGACCGCTGCGCCGCTTACAGCGACTCGGCCAACGACATCCCGATGCTCTCGCTGGTCGGCCACCCGTACGTGGTGAACCCGGACGGCGCGCTGCGGCGGCACGCCCGGGCGCAGGGCTGGCGGGTGCGGGACTTCCGGACCGGGCGCAAGGCGGCCCGGGTGGGGCTGCCGGCGGCGGCCGCGGTCGGGGTGCTGGCCGGCGCGACGGCGGCCGGGGTGGCGTTGCGGCGCCGTCGCCGGCGCGGCTGAACTCCCCTCCGCGCGGCCGCGGACACCCCTGCGCGGGCCCTCCCCCGGGCGGGTGACCGGACGTCAACCAGGCCTCTGACCTGGCCCCTCGTACGAGCGAACTCCCGCTTCCCACAAGGCCGTCCGGGCCGCAGTACGAACCTGCCACCCGGTGACCGGTTCTGATCGTTCGCCAGACCGGGAAAGTCAGGGGTTGCCGAGCCCGAAGGCTGGGAAACCGCCCACAGAACCATTGAATTGGTCACCCTGAGCGCCCGAACGATCACGTTGAGCTGGATGAACGATGACATCTCCGGTCAGCATCAGCCGAATATGCACAACAAATGGATCTCAAACGACCACTTCGACCACACGGTGTAGCTGTCATTGCACAAAGCGTTATTCTCTCCTGGATGCACGTCACCCACGCGTCCCGCTCGAACGAACGCCAGGGGGCGTGCTCTCCGCGCAGGCGGAGGTGATCCGTCCACAGTTCTGCCTCTGGGAGTCCCGTGTACCCACCCGTCCGGAACGACGCGCCTGCACCCTCCCGCCCGTCGTCCGCGCCCCTGCGCCCCCTCACCGGCCTGCGCGGCCGGCCGACCGCCGAGCGGCAGATCTCCACCGGCCTGGACCTGCTGCGCAATCTGCTCCGCAGCCAGCTCGCCGCCTCGCCCCAACTCGTGCCCGCCGGTGCGCCGTTCGGCCACCCGCACGGCCCCGGGGTGGCGCTGCGCACCACCGCCGCCGGCTCGACCGGCACCGGCTCGCGCGGCCGCACCGGCAGCGCCGGCGTCGGCCGCAGCCGCACCCGCACGGCTCCCAGCCCCGGTTACGAGACCGAGCACAACCCGATCATGGAGCTGGTCGAGCGGGCCCAGGCCGGCGAGAGCGAGGCCTTCGGCCGGCTCTACGACCACTACGCGGACACCGTCTACCGCTACATCTACTACCGGGTCGGCAGCCGGGCCACCGCCGAGGACCTCACCAGCGAGACGTTCCTGCGCGCGCTGCGCCGGATCGGCACCTTCACCTGGCAGGGCCGGGACTTCGGCGCCTGGCTGGTCACCATCGCCCGCAACCTGGTCGCCGACCACTTCAAGTCCAGCCGGTTCCGGCTCGAGGTCACCACCGGCGAGATGCTCGACTCCAACGAGTGCGAGCGCAGCCCGGAGGAGTCGGTGCTGGAGTCGCTCTCCAACGCCGCCCTGCTGGACGCGGTGCGCCGGCTCAACCCGCAGCAGCAGGAGTGTGTGACGCTGCGCTTCCTGCAGGGCCTCTCGGTGGCCGAGACGGCGCGGATCATGGGCAAGAACGAGGGTGCGATCAAGACCCTCCAGTACCGCGCCGTCCGCACCCTGGCCCGGCTCCTCCCGCCCGACGCGCGGTGAGGCGGCGGTGACCGACGGGGCGATAGCCCGGCGACGGCCCGACCGGCCGTCACCACAGGTCCCCGATCGACACGTCCGGGTGAACGGTCGATCCGATGATCGGCGTTGCGTAACCGACTGCCCGCACCGCTCGTTGGCCAGCATGCAAGCCCCCACCAGGCGCACGGTCAAGCCGAATTGCGACCTGTCACCCGATGGAGTGGCTTTGGCCCGCCGAGGCAACCGTCCGGCTGGCCGGGGTGTCGACAACGACGAAGGGAGGTGTGGCCCGTGACGGCAAACGTGCTGGAGCACCGGCGGGCGAAGGCCTTCGCCGAGGCGCTGGAGGCCCACCAGGCGGAGCAACGCCGCGCGGCCAACGCCGAATCGGCCAACACCGCTGGCACCGAAGCCGGTTCGGCCGCGGTGGCGGAACTGGTCGGCCTGGCCGACGCGCTGGGAGCGGTGGCCAGGCCGACGCTGGCCCAGGAGGTCCGGACGGTCCAACGCGCCCAACTGATGGCCGCGTTCGAGCAGGCCTTCGCGGGCGGACCGGGCGCCACGGTGCCCCGGCAGCGCCGGCACCGGGTGGCCCGGACGGCGTCGCGCGGCCGGTGGAGCCGCCGCTTCGCGATCGGCGGGCTCGTCGCCGGGCTCGCCGTCGGCAGCCTGGCCGGTGCCGCCGCCGCGAGCTCCAACGCCCTCCCCGGCGACACGCTGTACGGCATGAAGCGCGGCCTCGAAGGACTGCGGCTCGACCTCGCCGGCTCCGACTCCGAGCGCGGCGAGCTACTGCTCGACAACGCCGCCACCCGGCTCGGCGAGGCCAACACCCTGGTCGGCCACGGCGATCCGGCCGGAGCGCTCAGCCAGTCCACCGTCGACCGGGTCCGCCGGGCGCTGGACGACATGCACGCCGACGCCCTCAAGGGCCGTGAGCTGCTGCGTTCGGTCTACCGCAGCAACGGCTCGCTCGACCCGATGCGCGCACTGGCCGGATTCGCCCACGACGAGGACGGCCGCTGGAGCGAGCTGCAGGGCCGGCTGCCGGTCCAACTCACCGAGCAGGCGCACCTGGTGAACCAGCTCTTCGACGACATAAGCGAGGACGTCGCGCCCCTGCGCCTGGTCCAGCCACCCGCCAAGAGCGGTGGCCCGGCCGGCAACGGAGCGGGCGACGACTCGTCCTCCTCGACCGGCGGCTCCCCGGCGGGCTCCCCCGCCAACGGCGCCGGCGCCGCGCCGGGCTCCGACCAGTCCCAGGGCGGCACCGACACGGGCAACGGCGTCAACCGCCCCGGCAGCACCGGGCACGCCCCGGGCAACCCAGGCGCCGGCTCCGCCACCGGCAACGGCGCCAAGGGCGGCGGGCTGGGCACCCTGCCCACCAGCGCCCCGGACGCCGTCAACGGGCTGGTCGGCGACCTCACCAGCGGGCTCGCCGGCGGTGCCGGCAAGCCCTCGCCGAGCGCCGACGCGGCCCCGCCACAGGTGCCGCAGCCGTCCGGCACGCCCAGCGCCGTGCCCGGCACCCCGCAGCAGGGCGTGGACGTGCCCCCGCTGGTCCCGGGCCTGCTGCCCGGCCTGCGGATCCTCGGCGGCAGCTGACCGGGACACCTGAAGGGCCCCGGCGCGGCGCTTCCCCGTCGGGGCCCTTCGCGGTGCGGACCGCCAGAAGAACGGACCGCCAGAAGGACGAACCGTCAGAAGAACACCGAGCGCCGCTGCACCAGCAGCTGGTACAGGCTGTGCTGGATGGTCTCGCGCACCTCGTCGGCCAGGTCGAAGACCAGCATCGGGTCGTCCGCCGCCTCCGCCGGGTAGCCGTCGGTGGCGATCGGCTCGCCGAAGCGGATCGTCCACTTGGTCGGCAGCGGCAGCATCCCGAGCGGCCCCAGCCACGGGAAGGTCGGCGTGATCGGGACGTACGGCAGGCCCAGCAGCCGGGCCAGCGTCTTCACGTTGCCGATCATCGGGTAGGTCTCCTCCGCCCCGACGATCGAGCACGGCACGATCGGCACCCTCGCCCGCAGCGCCGAGGAGACGAAGCCGCCGCGGCCGAAGCGCTGGAGCTTGTAGCGCTCGGCGAACGGCTTGCCGATGCCCTTGAAGCCCTCCGGCCAGACGCCGACGACCTCACCGCGCTCCAGCAGCGCCTGGGCGTCCTCGTTGCAGGCCAGGGTGTGGCCGGCCTTGCGGGCCAGCTCGTTGATGCCCGGCAGGACGAAGACCAGGTCGGCGGCGAGCATCCGCAGGTGCCGGCGGTGCGGGTGGTGGTCGTGGATGACCACCTGGGTCATCAGGGCGTCCAGCGGGATCGTCCCGGAGTGGTTGGCGACGATCAGCGCGCCGCCCTCGGCCGGGATGTTCTCGATCCCCTGCACCTCGATCCGGAAGTACTTCTCGGCCAGCGGGCGCAGCAGCGAGAGCAGCACCCCCTCGGTGAGCTCCCGGTCGAAGCCGAACTCGTCCACCTCGTAGTCGCCGGTGATCCGGCGGCGCAGGAAGGCCAGTCCCTCGGTGGCCCGGCCCTCCCAGCCCTTGCCGAACAGCCGGGTGGCTGCCGGGCCGAGCTGCCCGGACAGCGCCCCGCCGACGGCCCCGGCGAGCCGGTCGGCCAGCCCGGGGCCCTCGGGGGACGTCCAACTGGGGGCGGTCTCGATCGGGATGACCTTGGCCTCGCCCGGTGCGTTGTCGGCGGCGGCACTCATCGCGGCTTCAGCTCCTCGGACGGCGGGGACGGTTCGGTACGACGTTCGGCGCGGCGGGGGCGGGCTCCTCCGGGCCGAGCAGGGCGGTCAGCCGGTCGGCGACGGCGGCCAGCCGGTCGGGCGGCAGCAGACCGGGGCCCCGGGCGGCGGCGAAGTCGGCGAAGGCCTCCGGCGTGCTGAACGCCGGGCGGTAGCCGAAGGTCTCCCGCAGCCGCGTGGTGTCCACCACCCGGCCGTGGGTGAGCAGCCGCAGCTGCTCGGGCGAGACGTCCACCAGCCGGGTCTGCCGGGCCAGCACGGCCATCCAGCTGACCGCGGGCAGCAGCAGCGGCAGAGTGGGGCGGCCGAGCCGGCGGGCGCACTGGGAGAGCAGCAGGACGCCCTCCCCGGCCACGTTGAAGGTCCCGGTGTTGACAGTGCCCGGCGCGGGCTCGTCGGCGGCCCGGCAGAGCACCGCGACCGCGTCGTCCTCGTGCACGAACTGCAACCGGGGGTCGTAGCCGAGCACGGTCGGCAGCACCGGCAGCGCGAAGTACTCGCTGAGCGGGGTGTCGGCGTGCGGGCCGACGATGTTGGCGAAGCGCAGCACCGTCACCGCGACGTCCGGGCGGCGGCGGGCGAAGCCGCGTACGTAGCCCTCGACCTCGGCCGCGTCCTTGGCGAAGCCGCCGCCGGGCGGGTCCTTGGGCTGGAGCCGCTCGCTGAACACCGCCGGGTCGCGGGGCGCGGAGCCGTAGACGCCGGTGGTGGACTTCACCACCAGCCGGCGCACCCCGGGGGCCTTCTGACAGGCGCCGAGCAGCTGCATGGTGCCGATGACGTTGGACTCCTTCACCGCGGAACGGTTGGTGGAGCCCAGGCCGGTGGCGCTGACGCTGAGGTGCACCACGGTGTCCACCCGGTGCTCGGCGATCACCCGGGAGACCGCGGGGCGGCGCAGGTCGAGCTGGTGGAAGGTGTACGGGGCGGCCGGCCCGTCCGGCTCCTCGACCGGCAGCACAGGCGGCAGCACGTCCACGCCGACGACCCGGTCCACGCCGGGGCGGCGGCGGACCTCTGCGGCGAAGCGGGCACCGAGATGGCGTGCCACGCCGGTGACGAGCACGACGACGCCCACGGTGCTGCACCCCATTTCCCTGACCCGAGCGGCCTGCGTGCACCGTACCGCGCCGCCGCGCCGGGCCGTGAAACGACACCGCCCGCCCGGGCACGAGGCCTGGGCGGGCGGTGGAAGCGCTGGGCGCGCTGGGCGCGGCCGGGGGCGCTTACTTCTTGTTGCGACGCTGAACGCGGGTCCTCTTCAGAAGCTTGCGGTGCTTCTTCTTGGCCATACGCTTGCGACGCTTCTTGATGACAGAGCCCACGGAACAACCCTCGCTCACTGAGACTCTCGTCCGTGAGAGACGGAGTCCATACGACTGACGTGAGGGCCTAGCCTACCGTCCGCCCGGCCGGGGCTGTAAATCGCGCTCCCGGCAACCGGGAAACTCGCGGGAAATCCCGGGCGAACGGGGACGGATCCGCGGTCGCGGACCCGCCCCCGCCCGACCTGGGGCTACGCGCTCTCAAGCCGCACGTAGGACTCCTTGAGGTACTCGTGCACCGCCTGCTGGGGCACCCGGAAGGACCGCCCGACCCGGATGGCCGGCAGCTCTCCGCTGTGCACCAACCGGTACACGGTCATCTTGGACACCCGCATGACCGCGGCAACCTCCGCCACGGTCAGGAAGACGACTTCCTGCAGGGGGCGTTCGCCGGAACTCATGACCATCACCCGACCCTTACCCGTGTGCAAGGCACCGGCTTCCCCTCCGGTGACTCCACCGGCACACGTGTATCCCCAGAGTAGTTATGGGTGGTACCAGTGGGAAGAGGGGAAGTGCAGTCCTCGTACGGTGAGAGATAGGACTGTTGCAGTACGTAGCCGCTCGGCGGTTCGCACGAACGGGGGTACGCACGACCCGGTCGGCGCGCGACCGGGGCGGCGGATTCAGGCCAGCAGGCCGTGGTGGGGGAACACCGCGCGGCGGCTGGCGAGGATGGCCTGATCGAGCCGGTCGGCCGGATCGTAACCCGATTCGAAGTCGCGCCAGGACGGGCGGGCGCCGTCGGTCATCCGCAGCGGGGCCGGGCGGCGGGTGCGGCGGTAGACCTCGGCGCGCCAGGGCTCGGGGGTCTCGGTGGCCGGGTCGACGGGCCGGCCGGCGGCGGTGGCGACCAGGTGGGTCCAGGTGCGCGGGACGACGTCCACCACGGCGTAGCCGCCCCCGCCGGTGGCCACCCAGCGGCCGCCGGTCAGCTGGTGGGCGAGGTCGTGCAGTTCCTCGGCGATCAGCCGCTGGGCGTCCACGGTGACGGCGAGGTGGGCGAGCGGGTCCTCCAGGTGGGTGTCCGCGCCGTGCTGGGTGACCAGGATCTGCGGCCGGAAGGCGCTGAGCAGCTCGGGCACCAGGGCGTGGAAGGCGCGCAGCCAGCCGGAGTCGCCGGTGCCGGCCGGCAGCGGCAGGTTGGCGGCGGTGCCGGGGGCGTCCGGGCCGCCGGTCTCGGTGGGCCAGCCGGTCTGCGGGAAGAGCGTGGCGGGGTGCTCGTGCAGCGAGATCGTCAGCACCCTGGGGTCGTTCCAGAAGGCCTGCTGGACGCCGTCGCCGTGGTGGACGTCCACGTCGACGTAGGCGACCCGCTCGGCGCCGAGTTCCAGCAGCCGGGCGATGGCGAGGGCCGGGTCGTTGTAGACGCAGAAGCCGGAGGCCTTGTCGGGCATCGCGTGGTGCAGCCCGCCGGCGAAGTTGACGGCGTGCGGGGTCTCGCCGCGCCAGACCGCCTCGGCGGCGGCCACGGACTGGCCGGCGATCAGCGCGGAGGCCGAATGGACCGCCGGGAAGGACCAGTTGTCGTCGGTGCCGAGCCCGTGCCGGGGGTCCGGCTGCTCGGGGTGCGCGGCGGCGTGCTTGACCGCCTCGACGTACTCCCCGGTGTGCACCAGCCGCAGGGTGGAGTCCCCGGCGGGCGGCGCGGACCGGACGACCACGCCGGGCCCGGCGCTCAGCCCGAGGGCCTCGACGAGGCGCATGGTGAGCGCCAGCCGGGTCGGGTCCATCGGGTGGCCGGGGCCGAAGTCGTAGGCGGTGACGGCCTCGTCCCAGAAGAGGTGCAGGCCGCAGGGGGTGTCACGCTCGGCTTCGGGCATGGCCTCCACCGTAGCGGGTGGGGGTGGCCGGGCGACCGCCAGGGCGCGCCGAGCCGTCGCTCGCGGGCGGTGCGGCGGAGGAGTCGAGGCGGTCCGGACGCCACCTTCACGCCTCCGCGCCCTCTCCGGCCCCTGCCGTCACGCGACGACGGGGGCCGCCACCGGTGCCGGGGCGAAGCGCTCGGCCAGCGGCAGGACGGCGAGCACCAGCAGCATCGGGGCGAGCAGCGCCCAGCGGTACGAGCTCGCGTCCGCGATCGCCCCGACCAGCGGCGAACCGATCAGGAAGCCCACGTAGTTGAAGAGGTTGAGCCGGGCCACGGCGGCGTCCGAGTCGGCCGGGAAGAGCCGCCCGCCGGCCGCGAACACCTGCGGGATGATCGCGCAGATGCCGAAGCCGAGCACGGTGAAGGCGGCGATGCCCGCCCAGGGGGCCGGCGCGACGGCGGCCAGACCGAAGCCGAGCGCGGCCACCGCGGCGCCCGCACGCACCACCGGGACGGCGCCGAAGCGCTGCACCGCGCGGTCACCCAGGGCTCGGCCGACCAGCATCGCCACCATGTAGCCGAGGTAGGAGAGCTTGGCGAGGTCCTCGCGGCTGCCCAGGCCGTCGGTGAGGTACTTGACGCTGTAGTTGGAGACCGAGGCGTCCGCGATGTAGGCGAAGGCCATCGCCAGGCACAGCGGCAGCAGCGGCCGCCAGGGGACTGACCGGGCGGCGGCCTCGGCGGCCTCCCGGACGGCGTCGCCCAGTTCGGCCGGGCCGGCGAACCGGGTGCCGGTCAGCACCGCGAGCGGGGCGATCACCGCGGCGGCCGTGCCGAACAGCACCGGCAGCCCGAGGTCCTCGTGCGAGCCGAGCCCCGCGACCGCCGCGCCCAGGATGCCGCCGAGGCTGAAGGCGGCATGGAAGCCGATCATGATCGAGCGGCCGTAGCGGTGCTGCAGGCCCACCCCGAGCATGTTCATACTGGCGTCCAGCGCACCCACCAGCAGCCCGAACGCGCCCAGCGCGAGGGCGAGTTGCCACAGCGAGTCGCCGAGCCCGGCTCCCGCGAGGCTCAGGCAGACGGCCGGCTGGACCACCCGCAGCACGGCCCGGGCGCCGGTGCGCTTCACCAACTGCTCGGAGAGGATCGAGCCCGCCCCGGCCAGGATCGGCACCGCGGCCAGGAAGACCGGCAGCAGCCCGTCGCTCAGCCCGTACCGGTGCTGGATCTCCGGGATGCAGGTGACCAGCAGCGCGAAGGTGGTGCCCTGGAGCAGGAAGCTGACGGCGAGCGCGGCCCGCCCGACGCGCAGGCCGGGCGGGACCGGGGACGGCTCAGCACTCATGCGGACCTCCAGACGACCTCGCTACCGGCCGGTAGGACGATGTTGGCGAGAGCGTAGGCGGTGCGCCGCCGTTGCGGGAGGGGTCGCGCAGGGACTTCTGTGACGACTCACTTCCCCCCGGAGGCCAGCTCCCGGGAGCGGTCCCGGGCCGCCTCCAGGGCGCCCAGCAGCGCGGCCCGCACGCCGTGGTTCTCCAGCTCGCGGATGGCCGCGATGGTGGTGCCGGCCGGGGAGGTGACCGCCTCGCGCAGTTTCACCGGGTGCTCGCCGGAGTCGCGCAGCATCACCGAGGCGCCGATCGCGGACTGCACGATCAGGTCGTGCGCCACCTGCCGGGGCAGGCCGAGCAGGATGCCCGCGTCCGTCATCGCCTCGACCAGGAAGTAGAAGTAGGCCGGTCCGGAGCCGGACAGCGCGGTCGCCGCGTCCTGCTGGGACTCGGGCAGCCGCAGCGCCTTGCCGACCGAGCTGAAGATCTCCTCGGCGCGCACCAGGTGCTCCTCGGTCGCGTGCGAGCCGCCGGAGATGACGCTCATCCCCTCGTCCACCAGCACCGGCGTGTTGGGCATCACCCGGACCACCGGGGTGCCGGCCGCCAGCCGCTCCTCGAACCAGGCGGTCGGCACCCCGGCCGCGGCCGAGATCACCAGCCGGTCCGGGCTGATGTGCGGGGCCAGCTCCTCCAGCAGGGTGCCCATGTCCTGCGGCTTGACCGCGAGGATCAGGGTGTCGGCCAGCTTGGCGGCCTCGGCGTTGGAGACGGCCGTCACGCCGTAGCGGGCGGCGAGTTCGGCGGCGCGCTCGGGGCGGCGGGCGGTCACCAGGACGTCCGCCGGGTCCTTGCCGGCCCGCAGCAGACCGGAGAGCAGGGCCTCGCCGATCTTGCCGGTGCCCAGGAAGGCGATCTTCTGTCCGTGCGCTGCGCTGCTGCCCATGGTCCGCTCCTTGCCTCGGTACTGCGGTCATCCTCGCACCGCTCGGCACCGGGCGGCGGGACCGTCCGCCCCGTGGTCCCCCGGGCCGATCCTCTAGGGAGAAACTCGGGGGTTTCCCCTATGGCTTCCGGCCGTCCGCGGGCGCACCGTGGACCTATGGCACACGACGAGATGTCCCGACGTGAGAACCGGCAACTCGCCGTCGCCTCGGCGACGATGGGCCCGTGGCGGACGGCCGCGGGAGTCGGTGCGGTGGTGGGGGCGACGGCCCTGGGGATCGACGCGATCACCGGGCACTGGTCGCTGAGCATGCTGGCCGGACCGGCCGGCTGGGGCCTGTTCTTCTTCTTCCTCGTCGGCACGCTGGGCGGCCAGTTGCGGCGCGACACCGGCGACCGGCGGCTGCGGCGGTGGGCCAACGAGCACCCGTGGCAATCGGCACTCCCGGCGGCCGGCGGACTACTGCTGCTGAACACGTTGGCGCAGCTGTTCCTCGGCGACGCGGGCCTGTTCGCCGCGTTCTTCGAGTCGCTCATCCCGGCCGGCATCCTGCTGGCGATCGCCGGCGTGGTGGGGTCGGTGAAGCAGGCCCGCGGCAAGGGCTGAACCCCTGGTCGAACCTCCCCGACCTGGGCAAATGGGGTAAACCTCCGCACTCCGCGCACGAGTTCACCACATGGAGTGCCCCCGATCGACGAATCGTCACACCCCGTCGGCATACTGGCGCGATGCCGACAGCCGAAGATCCGGAACCGCGCCCCTCCGAGGGCCGCGAGCCGGGCGGGTCCGACCCGTCCGAGGCGGGCGGGAAGGACCCGTTCGCAGACCTCGTCCTGGACGAGGACTTCATCAAGTCCGCCGCGGTGAAGGAGCAGTCCGGGCGCACCCGGATGCTGGCCGCCCGCTGGAAACACACCCCGCCGGTCGACCCGGGCGGCCGCCGCTCCGTCAACGACGGCCCTGGGCAGGCCAAGCGGCGCTTCGGACGCAAGCCCAAGCTCCAGGTGGTCGACCCCTGGGGCAACCCGCGCCCGCCGCGCCGCCGCCGGCTGGAGTGGCGCACGCCGCTGTTCGTCGTGCTGACCGTCGCGGTGCTGCTCGCCGCCCTGAACATCGACGGGCTGCGCACCTGGTACTCGGACCACATCGGCGGGAACGGCTCCTCGGCCGCGCACACCCCGGTGCCGACCGTGGCCCCGGAGACGGCCAGGCCGACCACGGCGCCGCCGAAGGTCGACGAGAAGCAGCCGACCGTGGACCACCCGTGGGCCGGCTCCCCCGCCGAGGGCTGGCCGAACGGCGCCGAAGCCTTCGTGCTCCCCGACGCCAAGGACACCGGCGTCTTCTCCGCCGACCAGGTCGCCGCCCAGCTGCAGCTGGTCAAGGACTACCTGACCGCCGCCAACCTGGACCCGAAGGTGATCGCGGGCGGCCGGCCGGACGCCGCGCTCGCGATGCTGGACCGGGACGAGCGGGACCGCGCGACCGCCGCACTGGCGAACCCGTCCAAGGACACCGACGCGACCAGCTGGTTCAGCCGCTTCGACCCGCGCGAGGCGATCCCGGTCGGTGACGTGGTCAAGGTGCAGGGCCGGATCAGCTTCGAGGGCGACGGGACCAAGGGCGTCCTGGTCCACACCGACTTCAGCTTCGTGTACCCGCTGCGCCCCGGCCCGGAGGCCGGGAAGCGGGCCGGATCGCCCGCCCCTTCGGCGGGTGCGCCGCAGCCGACGAAGCCGGCCGCGCCCCAGGGCGGCGGTACGGCCAAGCCGGTGGGGCTGGTGGTGCCGGTGGACGACGTGTCCGGGGACACCTGGACCACCCGCACGGTCGTACGCCGGGTGGTGAACTTCCGCTTCTACGACCCGGGCCGCTACCAGGTCAACCCGAAGAAGCTGGTGATCGCCGACGGCACCACCTCGGACTCCGCCAACTCGGCCTGCGACGTCTACGACGGCTACTACCACCCGCAGTTCGACCAGTTCGCGCCCGCCCTGCCGGACAGCCCGGACGCCCGGCCGACCGGCCCGGAGACCGACCCGTACGACCGCAGCAAGGACCTGTCCACCGAGCCCGGCGGGTGCGGGGCGGTCAGCCGCTACTGACCGCGGTCAGCGCTTGCGCTTGCCCCGGCCCGGCGCCTTGGTGTCGGGCCGGCCGCTGCGGTTCGACTGACGCTTCCCGTGCCGCTCGACGGCCCGCTGGTAGGCGGCCCGCTTGGCCCCCTCGCCGGGGGCCTCGACCAGGCTGCGGGCGAAGTAGGCGGCCAGCGAGCCGGCCCCGCCGATCAGCCAGACCGCGCCGAGCGACTTGTCCTCGGCCATCCAGCCGGTCAGCTGGTCCTTGCCCTCGGTGAGCACCTTCCAGGTGCGCCGGACGGCCATCATCGAGCAGACCGCGATGGCGGCGGTCAGCAGCCCGTTGAGGAAGCCGCCGCTGTCGGAGAGCGCGACGCCCTCGACGCCGAAGCGCAGCACCAGCACCGCGGCGGCGGTCGCGACCAGGGCGCCGACCGAGACGCCGACCCGGCGCGGCCAGTAGCCGTTGTCCCGGTTCAGCCAGCTGGTGCCGAAGAAGCGGATCGGCTCCGGCTCGGGGGCGCCGGCGGGCTTGGGGGCGGGGGTGGGGGGCTGCTCGCTCACGCCCTCGATTATCCCCGACGCCCACAGACGGCGGAGGAGCCGTCCCCACCGCAGGACGGCTCCTCCGTTCGTTTGCCGGGATCAGCCGAGCTTGCTGACGTCCCGGACGGCACCCTTGTCGGCCGAGGTGGCCATCGCCGCGTAGGCGCGCAGCGCCTGGCTGACCTGGCGGTCGCGGTTCTTCGGCCGGTAGCCGCCCGCAGCCTCCAGGACGCGGCGGCGCTCGGCGAGGACCTCCTCCGGCACCTCCAGGGAGATCGTCCGGCCCGGGATGTCGATGGCGATGGTGTCGCCGTCCTCGACCAGCGCGATGGTGCCGCCGGAGGCCGCCTCCGGGGAGGCGTGGCCGATGGACAGGCCCGAGGTGCCGCCGGAGAAGCGGCCGTCGGTGACCAGCGCGCAGGCCTTGCCCAGACCGCGGCCCTTGAGGAAGGAGGTCGGGTAGAGCATCTCCTGCATGCCCGGACCGCCCTTGGGGCCCTCGTAGCGGATGACGACGACGTCGCCCTCCTTGACCCGCTTGGCGAGGATCGCCTCGACCGCGTCCTCCTGGGACTCGACCACGACGGCCGGGCCGCTGAAGGTCCAGATCGACTCGTCCACGCCGGCCGTCTTCACGATGCAGCCGTCCTCGGCGAGGTTGCCGTACAGCACCGCGAGGCCGCCCTCGACCGAGTAGGCGTGCTCGGCGCTGCGGATGCAGCCCCTGGCGGCGTCGGTGTCCAGCGACTCCCAGCGCTCGGACTGGGAGAAGGCCTCGGCGGAGCGGACGCAGCCGGGGGCGGCGTGCCACAGCTCGACGGCCTCGGCGGAGGGCGAGCCGCCGCGAACGTCCCAGGTCTTGAGCCACTCGGCGAGCGAGTCGGCGTGCACGGTGTGGACGTCCTCGTTGAGCAGCCCGGCCCGGTACAGCTCGCCGAGGATGGCCGGGATGCCGCCGGCCCGGTGCACGTCCTCCATGTAGTACGAGCCGTTGGGCGCGACCTTGGACAGGCAGGGCACCTTGCGGGAGATCGCGTCGATGGCCCGCATGTCGAAGTCCAGTTCGGCCTCCTGGGCGGCGGCGAGCAGGTGCAGGATGGTGTTGGTCGAGCCGCCCATGGCGATGTCCAGGGCCATGGCGTTCTCGAAGGCGGCGCGGGTGGCGATCGCGCGCGGCAGCACCGAGGCGTCGTCCTGGCCGTAGTAGCGGTCGGCGATCCCGACGACCGTCCGGCCGGCCTTCTCGTACAGCGCCCGGCGGGCGGTGTGGGTGGCGAGCACCGAGCCGTTGCCGGGCAGCGAGAGGCCGATCGCCTCGGTGAGGCAGTTCATCGAGTTGGCGGTGAACATGCCGGAGCACGAGCCGCAGGTCGGGCAGGCGTTCTCCTCGATGATCGCGATGTCCTCGTCGGAGACGTTCTCGTTGACCGCCTGGGAGATCGCGTCGACCAGGTCCAGCTTGCGCACGGTGCCGTCGACCAGGGTGGCCTTGCCGGCCTCCATCGGGCCGCCGGAGACGAACACGGTCGGGATGTTGAGGCGCAGCGCGGCCATCAGCATGCCCGGGGTGATCTTGTCGCAGTTGGAGATGCAGATCAGCGCGTCGGCGCAGTGCGCGTTGACCATGTACTCGACCGAGTCGGCGATCAGGTCGCGCGAGGGCAGCGAGTAGAGCATGCCGCTGTGGCCCATCGCGATGCCGTCGTCCACGGCGATGGTGTTGAACTCGCGCGGGATGCCGCCCGCCTGCTTGATCGCCTCGGAGACGATCCGGCCCACCGGCTGCAGGTGGGTGTGGCCGGGGACGAACTCGGTGAAGGAGTTGGCGACCGCGATGATCGGCTTGCCGAAGTCCTCGCGGGCTACGCCGGCCGCCCGGAGAAGCGCCCGGGCGCCTGCCATGTTGCGACCGTGGGTGACCGTACGGGACCTCAGCTCGGGCACTGTGCTCCACTCCTTCGGGGCTCTCGACGGCCCCCCGCGGGAGAGGAGGTGCGGGGGCCGCTGGTGGCTTCCGAGCCTACGCCCGCCGTCCGGCCGCCGGACAGCCCGTCCGGGATACGGGCAGGCGCGGTCGACCTCCGACGTCAGCCGGGCTTGACGGCCACGGTGAGGTCCAGGATGAACGGTTCGACCACGACGCCGTCCGGGAAGTCGGCGTGCAGGGCCTCCCGTTCGACGGCCAGGATCGGGGCGCGCTCCTCGGGGGTGAGCGAGGCCATGAAGGAGCGGGAGGTGAGGTCGGTGAGCACGTGCTCCACGGTGACCTGCCGCTCCCAGTGCAGCCGGGCGTGCCCGACCGCCAGCCCGGCCGGGGCGAAGTGGCGGGTGTGCTCGGTGATCCGGCCGTAGCCGTGGTAGCGGCCGGGCAGCGCGGCGATCAGCCGCTCGACCCGGGCCCGGACCCAGGGCACGGTCTCGTCGGGCACGTTCCACCAGACGGCGAGCGCGCCGCCGGGCCGCAGCACCCGGATCGCCTCCGGGACGGAGCGCTCGGGGCGGGTCCAGTGGAAGGCCTGGGCGTAGCCGATCAGGTCGGCGGAGTCGTCGTGGAAGGGCAGGTCGTCGCCGTTGCCGCGGACCAGCGGGAGCTGCGGCGAGGCGGCCCGGAACTGGGCGGCCATCCCGGCGTACGGCTCGACGGCGATCACGTCCGCGCCGCGGGCGGCCAGCAGCCGGGTCGCGATGCCGGTGCCGGCGCCGACGTCCAGGACCCGGGCCCCCTTGAGGCTGCGGCCCCAGAGCCGCTCCAGCTCGTCGAACAGCTCGTCCGGGTAACTCGGCCGGGCCCGGTCGTACTCGGCGGCCACCGAGCCGAAGCTCTGGGCCAGTTCACGGAAGTTGCCGAGCTCGCTGAAAAGCCGATCGTTCGTCACCGCTCTCCCTCGGTAGGGAAGTTCGCGCCCCCGTGGGCCCGGGCTCAGCGTACGCGCGAGGGGGTGGCCAGGTGCAAGCGGGTGAAGGCGAGGGCCTCGGCGAGATCGGCCTCGCGTTCGGCGGGGGACGCGGCGCGCCGGGTGTTGACCTCCAGCACCACGTGGCCGTCGAAGCCGGTGCGGGCCAGGTGCTCCAGCAGCTCGGCGCAGGGCTGCTTGCCCCGGCCGGGGATCAGGTGCTCGTCCTTGCCGGAGCCGCTGCCGTCGGCCAGGTGGACGTGGGCGAGGCGCTCGCCCATCCGCTCGACCATGGCGAAGGCGTCGATCCGCGAGGTGGCGGCGTGCGAGAGGTCGATGGTGAAGTGCCGGTACTCCTCGTCGGTGACGTCCCAGCCGGGGGCGTACGCGAGCACCTCGCGGTCGCGGTAGCGCCACGGGTACATGTTCTCGACGGCGAAGCGGACGTCGGTCTCGCCCGCCATCCGGTTGATGCCCTCGACGAACTCGCGGGCGTACTGACGCTGCCAGCGGAACGGCGGGTGGACGACCACGGCGCTCGCGCCGAGCTTCTCGGCCGCCGCCCGGGCCCGGACCAGCTTGGTCCACGGGTCGGTGGTCCACACCCGCTGGGTGATCAGCAGGCAGGGCGCGTGCACGGCCAGGATCGGCAGCTGGTGGGCGTCGGAGAGTCGGCGCAGGGCCTCGATGTCCTGGCTGACCGGGTCGTTCCAGACCATCACCTCGACCCCGTCGTAGCCGAGCTTGGCGGCCAGCTCGAAGGCCACGGCGGTGCTGGCCGGGTACACCGAGGCGGTGGACAGGACCACCTTGGTGTCGGGGATGTGCAGGGCGGGGTGCTGGGGCAGCACCAGCCGGTCGGTGGTGCGCAGCAGCGGCGGGCGGGCGGCGTCGCGCTTGGCGGCCTTGACCGAGCGCACCGACTGGACGGCGGCCTTGGCGGCGCCGGCGGCCCGGGCGGTGCGGGTCTCCCGCGGTTCCTTCGGTTCCTTCACGGTGGCGGCCGGCTGCCGCGCGGTCTGCTTCGCCGTGGTCCTCGCGTCCGCGGTCTTCTGGGCCGCGCTCCTGGCCGCTACGGTCTTCTTGGCCGCGGCCCTCTTCGCGGTGGCCTTCTTTGCGGTCGCGGTGGCGGCCTTCTTCGCGGTGCGCTGGGCCGCCTGTACGGCCTTGGCGGCCTGGGCGGCGGTGGCGCCCTTGACCGCCTTGCCGACGCCCGGCTTGCCGAGCCGACGGCGCGGACCGTCCGGCCGCGGCTGCCCGTCACCGGGCGCGCGGCCCTCCCGCGTCCCGTCCTCGCCCGCTGGTTGCACCACGGGAGACAGCGTAAGCGGAGCACGCGCCGAACGGGACCGGATGCCCGGCGCAGTGACCGGCGGCACGTTCGCCCGGCGGGCTCGCTACGGGGTGCGCACGGGGTGACCGCGTTACGGCGTGAGCGCGGGGCGGCGGCGGTCGGCGGGGCTGTCCATGGCGTCCAGCTGGCGCAGGATGATGCCCTCGCGCAGTGCCCACGGGCAGACGTCCAGCTCCTCCAGGCCGAACAGGTCCATCGCGGCGTCCGCGACCAGCGCCCCGGCCAGCAGCTGCTTGGCCCGGCCCTCGGAGACGCCGGGGATCTGCGCGCGCTCGGCGACGGTCATCGTGGACAGCCGCGGCAGCCAGGCGGACAGCCCGCTGCGGGTGAGCCGGCGGTCGGCGTACGGGCCGGCGTCGGCGGCCGCGGCGCCGGTCATCCGGGCCAGCTGCTTGAAGGTCTTGGAGGTGGCGACGGCGTGCTGCGGCTGCCCGAGCCGGGAGATCTCGCCGACAACGTTGGCGATCTCGGCCCGGATGTGCCTCCTCAGCTCGCGCAGCCTGTCCGGGTCGGCGACCTCCCCGGGCAGCCAGCCGGCCGTCAGCCGTCCGGCGCCCAGCGGCAGGGAGCAGGCGACGTCCGGCTGCTCGTCCAGGCCGCAGGCGATCTCCAGCGAGCCGCCGCCGATGTCCAGGTTGAGCAGCCGACCCGAGGACCAGCCGAACCAGCGGCGGACGGCCAGGAAGGTGAGCCGGGCCTCGTCCTGTCCGGACAGCACCCGAAGCTCGACCCCGGTCTCGGCGGCGATCCGGCGCAGCACCTGCTCGCCGTTGGCGGCCTCGCGGACGGCGGAGGTGGCGAAGGGCAGGATGTCGACGACGCCCTTGTCCTCGGCGACCCGCAGCGAGGAGGCGATGTGACCGACCAACCGCTCGACCCCGGCCTCGCTTATCGCGCCGGACTCGTCCAGTAGCTCGGCCAGGCGCAGCTCCGCCTTGTGGGAGTACGCGGGCAGCGGGGCGGCACCCGGATGGGCGTCCACCACGAGGAAGTGGACCGTGTTGGAACCTACGTCGAGCACACCGAGTCGCATAACTCTCCACGCTACGCGATCCGGCCCCGCCGGAGATCGGTTGTGACGGTATCCGCGCTGGTCCAGGTCGTTTTCGACCGTTCCGAGTGCGATCGCCGTCCGTGCGGCTCGGTGTCCGCGTGACCCGGTGTCCGCGTGACTCCGTGTCCGTGCGGCTCAGTGCCCGCGAGGTCCGGCCCGGCGCCCGGTACGGCAGTTGGTGTCCACCCAGCGGCGGGCCGGGCCCGGGGTGTCGGTGATCAGGCCGTCGGCGTCCCGAGCGGCCATCAACTGCCAGGACTCCTCGTCGTCCAGCGTCCACACGTACACCTCGCGCCCGGCCCTGCGCTCGGCGGCGATCCGGGCGGCGCTGGCGAGGCCCGCGTCCAGGGCGATGCCGTCCAGCTTGAGGTCGCCCGGGTCATCGGCGATCCCGCCGCTCTGGATCAGCACCACCGGCAGGGCCGGCGCGACGGCGTGGGCCCGGCGCAGGTGCTCGGCGGAGAAGGAGTAGAGGATGACGTGCGCGTCACTGCCGGCCGCGAGCCGGGCGATCCGGGCGACGTCCTCGGGGCGCTGCCACTTGATCTCCATCAGCAGCGTGGCGCGGCTGCCGGAGAGGCGCCTGAGCAGTTCCTCCAGGGTCGGGACGGGCTGGGCCGGGCCGGGGCCGACGGTCACCCGCAGGGCGGCGACCTGGGCGGCGGTCAGGTCCGCGACGGCGCCCCTGCCATTGGTGGTGCGGTCCACGGACGGGTCGTGCATCAGCACCGGGACGCCGTCCCGGGTGGTCTGGACGTCGGTCTCCAACCAGTCGGCGCCCTGGTCGAGGGCGGCCTCGAAGGAGGCCATGGTGTTCTCCGGCGCGTTGCGCGGCGCACCCCGGTGCCCGATCACCACCGGGGACCCGCACACCGGCGCCGCCGCGACCGACCGGGCCCGCAGCGCGGGGCCGCCGGCGGCGCACCCGGTGGCCAGGACCGCGAGGGCGGCGAGGGCGACGAGGACGGCCGCCTGGGCGGTGCGGGGCGAAGCGGTCACGGCTCGGTGCTCCAGCTGCAGCTTCGGTTGATCAGAGCAGGCCGTCCCACAACTGCTCCACCACGACGGCCCACCAGTTCTCCGGATCGTCGTAGACCGTACCGTCCAGTCCCGCCAGCGCCCGCTGCAGGACGTCCACCGCCTCGCCCGCGGCGGCCGGGTCGAGCCCGCGCAGAGCCGGCCACCAGCCGGCGAACAGCTCCAGGCAGCGGACGAAGGACCGCAGGTCGGCGTTGCAGTGCCGGGCGGTCCCGTAGTCGGGGTCGACCGCCCGGACGGTGCCCCGCTCGGCGTCGAGGGTGATGACCGCCCAGCCGTCCGAACCCAGCACCAGCTGCCCCGCGAACGCGAGGCGCTCGCGCTCGGCCGCCCGGGTGCCGCCGCCGAGCGCCGCCAGGTGCGCGGTCAGCGGCGGGAGCACGCTGCCCGGGCGGGAGCCGTCCGCGATCGCCTCCAGCCCCGGGTGGTGCAACGCGAAGAAGCCCTCGACGGCCACCGGCACCCCCACCGCCAGCAGCAGCGCGGCGGCCTCCCCGGGCAGCTCGACCCGCGCCACGTCCGCCGGATCGAAACGCCGCACGCCCGGGCCGAACCGTTCGGCGAGCCGTCGCGCCAATTCCCGGTCCGGCTCCGGCGGCAGCGGCTGGACGGCACGCGGGAACGGCACCCGGTTGCGGGCCGGCCCCTCCGGCGGCGCGGGCAACTCCCGTACCGCGGCGGCCCGGTGGTCGGAGCGCGGGCCGTACGGGAGGTCGAACTCAAGCCGCAGGTGCGGGAGTTCGGCCGCCAGCGCATACGCCCAGTAGCCGCCGGGCAGCGCGCTCAGCCGCAGATCGGTCCGCACCGCCAGCACGTCCTTTGCCGACACCCCCTGCTCCCGCAGCCACCACCAGCCGCGCAACGCCGGATGCGGCAGGCCGGCGGCGGACCGCAGCGCGAGCGAACGGGTCTCGCCGGCGGCGTCCCGGTACGTCAGCTCGGCCCGGGCGCCCCGACCGGTCGCCGGTGGCAGGGTCGGGTCGCACCCGCCCGCCCCCACGAAGTCCCGGTAGAGCCCCACCACTTCGTCCACCGGAACCGACGGCCACAGCGTGAACCGCCCGCTCTCCCGGTCCACCACGGCACACGCGGCCCCCACCTCCTCCGGCGCCCGCCGCTCCCCCGTCCGCGGGTCCACCTCCACCCGCACCGGCTCCGCCCACACCACCCAACCGAGTTCGAACTCGTGCGCACACACCCGCCGCACCACCCCGGCCCCCTGCGGCAGATCCCCGTTGATCCACCGATGCCCCGCCTCCACCGCCTGCGCCCGCGAGATCACCCAGCCACCCCCGTCATCGAACCCGAATCCCACCATCATCCAGCCCCGCGCCCACGACATCCCGCCGACGCCCGCCGCGGCCGGGCCGCGGCGGTGAGGGAGGACTCAGGCGGCGGCCAGGTCGAGGGGGCGGCCTTCGGGGGTGAGGGCGATGGCCCAGAGGCCTTGGGTCGCGGGGTGGAGGGGGGTAGGGCTGTGGCGGGCGAGTTGGTGGTCGAGGTAGGTGACGGTGTCCCGGTGGTTGACGGCGTTCCAGGCGTGGGGGCGGCCGTAGGCGTCGAGGGTGAGGAGGACGGCCTGGGCGCCGTGGCCGGCGCGGCGGAGTTCGTCGGCGAGGCGGGTGAAGGCCCGGCCGCCGTCGCCGAGGTCGCGGAAGGCGGCGCCGAGTTCGCGTTCGGCGCGGTCGCGGCCGCCGCGTTCGCCGGCGTCGCCCTCGGTGGGGATGCGCGGGGCCGCGCAGGTGGGGCGGCCGGTGTAGGTGTCGACGGCGGAGAGGGCGGTCTCCAGGCTGTTGTTGGCCCGGCCTGGTTCGCGGTGGCCGCCGGCGTTGACGGCCTCGGCCCAGCCGCCGACGGCCGGGTCGGGGTGCCGGGCGGGCAGGTCGTCCTCGTCACGGGGGATCCGGCGTTCGAGTTCGGCCTGGTGCTGGGGGTCGACCGGCCCGAGCCCGCCGGGCAGGCCGTACGGGCGGCTGTCCGCGATGGTGCGCAGCCGGAACTCGGGGTCGTCGGCGAGCGGGCCGCGCCGGGCGCGCAGGGCGAGTTGGAGCGCCATCGCATGGGCGGTGGCGACGGGGACGGCGCCCCAGGCCAGGGTCGGGTCGGCGAGAGTCGCGGCGGTGTCCCGGCGGCGGCCGTCGGCGTGGTGCGGTTCGGGCCGGCCGATGACCGGGGTGGTGCCGACGATCGGCGGCTCGGCCGGGGGCGGCGGCGCGGCGACCGGACCGGGCGCGGTGACCGGGTGCGGCGCGGCCCCCGCCGGAGTGCGGGGCGCGCCCGGCCGGGGCTCGACGATGCCGGGGGAGCCGGCCGCGGGCGCCCCCGCCACCGGGGCGCCGGCCGCGGGCGCCCCGCCGACGACGCCTCCGGGCGCCCCCGTCCCGACGCCGCTGCCGAAGGGGGCCGCCATGTGCACGGGGGATCCCCCGACGCCGACCGCGAGCGGCCCGGGCCCGACGGGCCCGACCGGGCCGGCCGTCGGGTAGCCGCCCGCGTACGCCGGCGTCCCGAACTGCCCGGCCACCCCGACCACCCCGTGCCTGGCGGGCGCGGGCGAGTCCGGCGTCGGGCCGTACCCGGGCCCCCCGCCGGACGGCGGGGCGGTCGGCGCGGCGGTGGGTGCGGGCGGTGCGCTCACCAAGTCCGTTCATGGCGCCCCCAGAGCGCCGCCACCGCCACCCCCACCGCCGCTGTGCGCGGGAGCCTGGAGCGGGTAGTCCCCGTCCGACCAGCCCGCCGCGACCGACCCGTCGCCCTGGCGCGAGGGCGCGGACCGCACCACCGGACCGTCGTCCCGCGCGGGCGGCGCCCAGTCGGAGGGGGAAACGGGGGAAGCGGAGGAGACGGCAGCCGCCGCGGCCCGGTGGGACCCGCCGTACGAGGGGCCCGAGGCCGGGGCGGCGGCGACCACGGGATCGGCGGCCCCGGACGGAGCCACGGAGGACACCGCGGACACGGAGGACGCCACCGACGGAACCACCGTCGAATCCACCCCCGGCACCACGGCCGACACCGTCACCGGCCCCGAGGCCTTCGGGTCGGCCTTCGGATCGAGCTTCGGATCAGCCGTGGGATCCGTCTTCGGGTCCCACGTCACGGCCCGCGGATCCGTCAGGTCCGCCAGCGCCAGCCCGTGCAGTTGCCGGCCCGCCTCGTCGGTGAGCACCGGCTTCCCGTGCTCGTCCCGCTGGACGGCCAGGTCCGCCACCCCGACCACCGGTTTGCCGTCCGGCCCGGTGACCACGAGCAGCCCGGCGGCGTCGGCGACCGGGGTGCCGTCGGAACGCAGGATGACGGGCTTGCCGTCCGCGCCGAGGACGGGCTGCCCGTGGGCGTCGAGCTTGACGCTGAGCCCGGGCACGCCGACCACGGGCTTGCCGTTCCCGCCGGGGAGCAGGACCAGCCCGGTGCCGTCCGCCCCGAGGACGCCGGGCTCGCCGAGTGCGGTGGGCAGTCCGGCGGCGCGCGGGTCGAAACCGCCCTTGGTGCGGTAGGAGGCGGAGGTGATCCCGGTCCCCGCCGTGGTGCCGAGTCGCAGCAGGGCGACGGCGGCGGGCTCCTTGAGCGCGGTGGACAGGGCGTCCTGCATGCTGCGGCCGAGTTCGGCGAGCAGCCCGGCGATCTTCAGCCCGGCCGCCTCGACCGCGGCGTCCTCGACGCCTGCGGCGACCTGGGTGGTGGCGGCGGTTCGCACACCGTCCGCGACGCCGGTGACGGCCTTCCGCAGGCCGCCGAACACCCCGGTCTGCCCGGTACCGGCGTCGGTCCTCACCGCCGTGGCGACCGAGGCCGCGGTCTGCTGGACCGCGGCGGCCTGCTCCTGGGCCTGCTTGAGTTCGGCGGCCAGGTTCTGCAGGGTGGCGATGATCTCGGCCTTGCAGCTGTCCACGGCCCGCGCGGCGGTGTCGAAGGCGGTGCCGACCAGCCCGACCGCAGTGTGGGCGTCGTCCAGGTGGCCCTTGCCGCCGCCGCTGAAGGTCCGCCAGTACGCGGTGAAGGACTCGACGGCGTGGCCGCAGTTGTCGGAGGTCACCCGCTGGACGGACTCCCCGCAGCGGCGGGTGAGCCGGTCGGCCTCGGAGCCGAACTCCCGCCAGAGCGCGGCCGCCTTGCGCAGCGCCTCCTCGTCGGCCTGCGGCCAGGGCTGGCCGGTCCTGGCCAGCAGCGGGACCAGTTCCTCGGACAGTTTCCGGGACACGCGCATCTCCCCCTTCGAGCCGGACGCTCAGACCGACATGTCCTTGGGGACGACCGGCGCCGCCCCCGGGGTTGCCGACCCGGCAACCGAGTACACCGCGGGTGACACCCCCGACCCCGACGGGTACGCCCCGGGGTCGGCTTTCGCCCCGAAGCCGTCCGCCGTCGAGGTGTCGGTGTCGGTGGTCCGCTCGGCCATCGCGTGCAGTCCGGCCCCGACCCGGCCCACCGAGCCGGCCAACCCCTTGAGCCCGCCGAGGAGTTCACCGTGCGCCGGGCCGTACACGGCGGCGAAGGCGCTGCCCGGCTTGTCCGCGCCCCAGGGCGTGCCGAGCGCGGCGAGGCCCTTCTCCAGGGCGCCGACGGCCTTGCCCAGCTCGCGCCCGATCCTCTCGAACTCCCGCCCCTCACCGCGCAGTTCCCACGGCTTGATGACGAACCCGGCGCTGCCGCCGTCGGACGTCCCGGTGCTGCCGCCTGCCATCCCCGTACCTCCCCGTAGCGGACCGGCCGCCATCCTAGGCACGCTCCCGTCCGCCCCGTACCGACCGCCGGACCTCTTCACCCCGCCTTCACGCCGCCCGGGGCCGGCCCGGAGTCCGACCCGGCGGCGGGCCCGGGGCGCGGCCACCGGCCCGTTCGCCCCCGCGAAGCTCTACCCTTGCCGGGTGGCACCAGCAGAAACGTCCAAGAAGAAGGCCAAGGCGAAGCCCTCGGCCTCCCCCGCCCCCGTCGACCTCGCGATGCCGACCCTGCGCCGCGAGATCCCGCGCGACGAGGTCCCGCTCGACTTCCCGCGCGCCTGGGTCGAGTTCGCCGACCCCGCCGACGAGGAGCAGGTCTTCCGCTGCGACCTCACCTGGCTGACCTCCCGCTGGTCCTGCGTCTTCGGCCAGGGCTGCCACGGCATCCGCGAGGGCCGCGGCGAGTCGGACGGCTGCTGCACGCTGGGCGCGCACTACTCGGACGAGGACGACGAGAAGCGCGTCCTGGGGCACGCGGCGCGGCTGACCCCCGAGCTGTGGGAGAACTTCGCCGAGGGCACCGACGCCAAGGGCCGGATCAGGTCCGACGGCGGCATCACCATGCTGGACGAGGACGGCGACCGGCAGACCCGCCGGATCAACGGCGCCTGCATCTTCGTGAACAGCCCCGACTTCGCGGGCGGCGCCGGCTGCGCCCTGCACGCGCTGGCCCTCAAGGAGGGCCGCGAGCCGCTGGAGACCAAGCCGGACGTCTGCTGGCAGCTGCCGATCCGCCGCACCTACGACTGGATCGACCGCCCCGACGACACCCGCTACCTCCAGGTCTCGATCGGCGAGTACGACCGCCGCGGCTGGGGCCCGGGCGGCCACGACCTGCACTGGTGGTGCACCGGGGCCCCGGCGGCGCACCAGGGCGCGGAGCCGGTGTACGTCAGCTACCGCCCCGAGCTCACCGAGCTGATGGGCCCGGCCGGCTACGAGGTGCTGGCCCGGCTGTGCGAGGAGCGGATCGCCACCAAGGGCGACCGCAAGGTGGCCCCGCACCCGGCCGACCCCGCCAAGAAGGCCAAGAAGAGCTGACCCGCCCGCCGACACCGCCCTACCGGTCGACCGCCCTACTTGTCGATGTCGCCGACCACGAAGAACATCGACCCGAGGATCGCCACCATGTCCGCCACCAGCGTCCCGGGCAGCAGCTCGGTCAGCGCCTGGATGTTGTTGAAGGACGCCGAGCGCAGCTTGAGCCGCCACGGCGTCTTGTCGCCGCGCGAGACCAGGTAGTAGCCGTTGATCCCGAGCGGGTTCTCGGTCCACGCGTAGGTGCTGCCCTCGGGCGCCTTGAGCACCTTGGGCAGTCGCTGGTTGACCGGGCCGGGCGGCAGGGTGGCGAGCTTGTCGAGGCAGGCGTCGGCGAGGTCCAGCGCGTTGAGGGTCTGCTCCAGCAGGCACTCGAAGCGGGCCAGGCAGTCGCCCTCCTCGCGGGTGACCACGGTGAGCACCCGGCGCAGCTCCTCGGAGCCGTACGCGAGGTAGGGCTCGTCGCGGCGCAGGTCGAAGTCGAGGCCGCTGGCCCGGGCGATCGGGCCGCTGACCCCGTACGCCTCGGCCTGCGCCCGGGAGAGGACGCCGACGCCGGCGGTGCGGGCGCGGAAGATCTCGTTGCCGAGGACGAGGTCCTCGAAGACCGGCATCTGGGAGCGGACGGTGGCGACGGCGGTGCGGACCCGGCCGAGCCAGCCGGCCGGGAGGTCCTCCTTGAGGCCGCCGACCCGGTTGAACATGTAGTGCATCCGACCGCCGGAGGCCTCCTCCAGCACGTGCTGGAGGTCCTCGCGGCCGTGGAAGGAGTGGAAGATCGGGGTGATCCCGCCCAGCTCCAGCGGGTAGGAGCCGAGGAACATCAGGTGGTTGAGCACCCGGTTGAGCTCGGCCAGCAGGGTGCGGACCCACACCGCCCGCTCGGGGACCTCCATGCCGAGCATCCGCTCGACGCCGAGGACGACGCCGAGTTCGTTGGAGAAGGCGGAGAGCCAGTCGTGCCGGTTGGCCAGCATGATGATCTGCCGGTAGTCACGGGCCTCGAACAGCTTCTCCGCGCCCCGGTGCATGTAGCCGATCACCGGCTCGGCGGTGACGATGCGCTCGCCGTCGAGCAGCAGGCGCAGCCGCAGCACGCCGTGCGTGGCCGGATGCTGCGGGCCGATGTTGAGCACCATGTCGGTGGTGCCCGCCTCGCCGGTGAAGTTCTCGGCTCCCGCCCCGATGCCGACCGTGGTCTCCCTCATGAACCCAGAGTCTGCCATCCCGGCACCGGCTCCAAGCTCGCCGCCCTCTCAAAAATGTCAGGGGGCGACATGTGGACGGCCTGCAGGACCCACCCGAAGCCACCCAGCCCGCCCGGGTCGGTCAGCTCGGCCCCCTCCCCCGCACCGCTCAGCGCCCGCAGGTAGCCCGCCGGGTCGGTGGAGGCCAGCGCGAGCGACGGGCGTTCGCCGCTCACCCCGAGCGCGCGCAGGGCCTCGCGCTGGGTTGTCCACAGGCTGTGGAGGCCGGGCACCGCGATCGAGTCCAGCGCGACGTGCGCGGTGACGTCGCAGGAGCCGTCCGGCACCGCGGCGACCTCCCGGCCGTCCCGGAAGCCGGTGTACGTCCCGAACGGCGGCCGCCGACCGGCGGTGTGCCCGTAGTCCACGGCGACGGCCAGTCCCCGCTCCAGCCCGGCCACGGCCCGCGCCCAGGCGGCGTCCCGGGGGCCGCCGAACTCCACCACCGCGCCGGGCTCGGCGACCGGCCACCAGCGCTCGGCCCAGGCCGCGTCCGCCGCCGAGACCGGCTCGCCGAGGCGCTCCTCGCCGGTGGCGGTGTCCACCTCCCGGTAGCGCAGCACGCCGTCCTCGTCCACCTCCCCGGCGTCCAGCGGCACGTTGTCCAGCCACTCGTTGGCGAACAGCAGCCCGGTCAGGCCGCACGGCAGCGCGTCCGTCCACAGGACTGTGGACGGCAGCCCGGCCGGGCGCTCCGCGAGCTCCACACCGTACGGGCGCAGCCGCGCCAGCACCTCGCCGGGCAGCTCGGCCAGCACACCGGCCAGCAGTTCCCCCCGCCCGGCCCCGACGTCGACCAGGGCCAGCTCCTCCGGACGGCCTAGGGCCTCGTCAACCTCCAGCAGCAGCCGGGCCACCGCACGGGCGAATCTCGGCGAGGCGTGCACCGAGGTGCGGAAGTGCCCGGCCGGGCCCTCCGGCCTGCGGTAGAAGCCGCCGTCCGGGTCGTACAGGGCCTGTTCCATGGCGGGCGCCCACCGCATCCAAGTCATGGGGCGGGACGCTACCGGGCCTCCGGGAACCCCTCCCAACCGGAGCGGGGGCTTCTCCGACCTACGGAGTAGGACGGATCGCCCTACCGGCGGACCTGGGAACGTCGCGCGACTGCCTAGGCTTGAGACGTGCATCGACTCAACGCCTGGCTCCGCCGTCACCCCATGGTGGTCGACGCCGCCTGGGCGTCGATCGTGCTCTTCCTCGGCCTGCTGCCGAACTCCGACTACGGCGACAGCGGCTGGCGCCTCGACTCCGAGATCCTGGTCGCGGTGCTGCTGCCGCTGCTGATGGTCTTCCGTCGGCGCTTCCCCGACGTCACCGTCGCCGCCGCCACCGGCGTCGCCCTCGCCCAGGTGATCGCCGACGTCGAACCGGGCGGCTCCGCCATCGCCTACCTGGTCTTCGCCTACACCGGCGCCGCCTTCGGCCAGAAGTGGACCTCCAGGCTGGCGCTGGCCGCCGGACTGGCCGCCGGGCCGCTGACGTTCTGGCAGATGAACCCGCTGAAGACGACGGTGCAGGCCGGCGAGGCGCACTCCCGCCCGTACAACCTCGGCGAAGCATTGCTGATCATGGTGCTGATGAGCACCCCGTTCATCCTCTGCTGGGCCTGGGGCCGGCTGACCCGGGTGCGCCGCGCCTACCTGACCGAGCTGGAGGACCGCGCGTCCCGGCTGGAGCGCGAGCGGGACGCCCAGGCCAAGGTGGCGGTCGCCGCCGAGCGCGCCCGGATCGCCCGCGAACTGCACGACGTGGTGGCGCACAACGTCTCGGTGATGATCGTCCAGGCCGACGGCGCCGCGTACGTCCTCGACAACTCCCCCCAGCAGGCGAAGGAGGCGCTCGGCACGATCGCCTCCACCGGACGGCAGGCGCTGGTCGAGATGCGCCGCCTGCTGGGCGTGCTGCGCACCGCCGACACCGCCGAGGAGTACGTCCCCCAGCCGGGCGTCGAGGAGCTGCCGGAGCTGCTGGAGCAGGTCCGGACGGCCGGGCTGCAGGTGGACTACGCGACCTCCGGGCACCCGCGCGAACTGCCGCGCGGTGTCGAGCTGACGGTCTACCGGATCGTCCAGGAGGCGCTGACCAACGTCCGCAAGCACGGCGGCCCCGACGTGCACGCCCGCGTCGCGGTCGACTTCGGCGAACGCGAGCTGGCCGTCCTGGTGGAGGACGACGGGCGCGGCAGCACCGACGAACAGCTGGCCACCGGCGGAGCGGACGGTCTGGGCCACGGCCTGATCGGCATGCGCGAGCGAGTCGGCATGGTCAGCGGCAGCCTCGACGTGGGCCCCCGCCCCGGCGGCGGCTTCCGGATCCGCGCCGTCCTCCCGCTCAAGGCCGCACACTGACCCCCCGCCCCCTTTAGGAGCCACCTTGACCATCCGCGTGATGCTCGTCGACGACCAGGAACTGCTGCGCACCGGCTTCCGGATGATCCTCCAGTCCCAGGGCGACATCGAGATCGCAGCCGAGGCCGGCGACGGCGCGCAGGCCCTGGAGCTGCTGCGGCACACGCCGGTGGACGTGATCCTGATGGACGTGCGGATGCCGCGCCTGGACGGGGTGCAGGCGACCCGCCGGATCTGCCTGGCCGAAAACGGCAGCCCGCTGCCGAACGCCCCGCACGTGCTCATCCTCACCACCTTCGACCTGGACGAGTACGCCTTCGCCGCG
This sequence comes from Kitasatospora sp. NPDC056531, assembly GCF_042794375.1. NCBI lineage: Bacteria > Bacillati > Actinomycetota > Actinomycetes > Kitasatosporales > Streptomycetaceae > Kitasatospora > Kitasatospora sp. NPDC056531. Next base: position 247,223 of record NZ_JBHTTU010000001.1, read on the forward strand.
CTCAAGGCCGGGGCCAGCGGCTTCCTGCTCAAGGACGTCCCGCCGACCGAGCTGGTGGCCGCGATCCGCGCGGTGCACGGCGGCGACGCGGTGGTCGCCCCGACCACCACCCGCCGGATGATCGACCGCTTCGCCGAGGTGCTGCCCACCCCGCAGAGCGCGCCCGGCTCGGACGTCCTCGGCCCGCTGACCGAGCGCGAGCGGGAGGTGTTCCTGCTGGTCGCCCAGGGCCTGTCGAACGGCGAGATCGCGGCCCGGCTGGTGCTCTCCGAGGCCACCGTCAAGACCCACGTCGGCCGGATCCTGGCCAAGCTCGGGCTGCGCGACCGGGTCCAGGCCGTGGTGCTGGCCTACGAGGCCGGACTGATCCGGGCCGGGGCGGCGGACTAGGGACGCCTGCTGGGGCCGCCCGTACACTGGGGCGGTACGTCCGGTACCCGCAGGTGGACTGGAACGGTCATTCAGGACAAGGGTGGGCGCGTGACTTCGTCCGAATTCGCCGACTTCGGCGACCCGAGCGACCCCGGCAACCGCCCGGCCCGCCTGGCCGTCGGCGTGGTCGGCACCGGCCGGGTCGGCCCCGCGCTGGGCGCCGCGCTGCAGCTCGCCGGGCACACCGTGGTCGCCGCCTCCGGGGTCTCCGCCGCCTCCCGCCGCCGCGCGGACGCGCTGCTGCCGGGCGTGCGGATCGTCACCCCGCCGCAGGTCATGGCCGCCGCCGACCTGGTCCTGCTGACCGTCCCGGACGACGCGCTGGCCGACCTGGTGGCCGGCCTCGCCGCCACCGGCGCCGTCCGCCCCGGCCAGCTGCTGGTGCACACCTCCGGCGCGCACGGCGTCGGCATCCTGGAGCCCGCCACCCGGGCCGGGGCGCTGCCACTGGCCCTGCACCCGGCGATGACCTTCACCGGCACCTCCGTCGACCTGGCCCGGCTGGCCGGCTGCCCGTTCGGCGTGACCGCCCCCGAGGAGCTGCGGCCGGTCGCCGAGGCGCTGGTGGTGGAGATGGGCGGGGAGCCCGAGTGGGTGCCCGAGGAGGTCCGCCCGCTCTACCACACCGCCCTCGCGCACGGCGCGAACCACCTGGTCACCCTGGTCGCCCAGGCGATGGACCTGCTGCGCACGGCCGGCGTCGCCGAGCCCGGCCGGATGCTCGGCCCGCTGCTCGGCGCGGCCCTGGACAACAGCCTGCGCTCCGGCGACGCGGCCCTCACCGGCCCGGTCGCCCGGGGCGACGCGGGCACCGTGCGGCGCCATCTGGCGCAGCTCAGTACGGTGTCCCCGGACATCCCGGCGGCGTATCGTGCAATGGCCCGCGCCACCGCCCAGCGGGCGGTGGCCAACGGGACTCTCTCGACCGACACTGCGGCCGCGCTTCTCGACATTCTCAACGAGGAGAAGCCTGGTGACTCCTCCCCGGCCTAAGCCGGGGCTTCTCACTCGGCCGCCGAAGCGGCCTCATGACGGACAAGCCCTGCCCGGTGCGTCACCGCACGGGACGGAGCGTTACAAGACGGCGGCACAGCGCGCAGCCGAATGATCGAAGGAGCGCAGGAATGGCGGGCAAGGCCCAGCGAAGCAAGCCCCAGCGGACGCCGAAGGTCCACCGGGCCGTCGTCACCCGCACCGTGGACGACTTCGAGGCCGCGTTCTGGCCGGACGAGCAGCCGGTGGACAACGCCGTCGTGATGACCATGGGCGCCCTGCACGAGGGCCACGCCGCGCTGATCCGGGCCGCCCGCAAGCAGGTCGGTCGGGAGGGCCGGGTCGCGGTGACGGTCTTCGTCAACCCGCTGCAGTTCGGCCCGTCCGAGGACCTGGAGCGCTACCCGCGCACCCTCGACGACGACGTGAGGCTGGCCGAGGACAACGGCGCCGACGTGGTCTTCGCGCCCTCCGTCGAGGAGGTCTACCCGAACGGCGAGCCGCAGGTGCGCCTGGCGGCCGGCCCGATGGGCGAGCGCTTCGAGGGCGCCACCCGGCCCGGCCACTTCGACGGCGTGCTGACCGTGGTCGCCAAGCTGCTGCACATCACCGACCCGGACTTCGCCTTCTTCGGCGAGAAGGACGCCCAGCAGCTCGCGGTCATCCAGCGGATGGTCGCCGACCTGGACTTCGACGTCGAGATCGTCGGCGTGCCGACCGTCCGCGAGGAGGACGGCCTGGCGCTGTCCTCGCGCAACCGCTACCTCTCCGAGGAGGAGCGCACCCGCGCCCTCGCCCTGTCCAAGGCCCTGTTCGCCGGCCGTGACGTCGCCGCGCAGGGCCCGAAGGCCGTGCGCGAGGCCGCCTCGGCCGTCCTGGACGGCGCCGAGGGTGTCACCCTTGACTACCTCGCCCTGATCGACCCGCACGACTTCACCGAGGCGGCGGACGACTTCCAGGGCGAGGCGGTGCTGGCCGTCGCCGCGAAGGTGGGCTCGACCCGCCTGATCGACAACGTCCGCATCATCGTTCGCTAGCAGCAACCCTCTTCAGGCATGCACTCACAGGAGGCGTGACCCCCAATGCTCCGCACCATGCTCAAGTCCAAGATCCACCGGGCCACCGTGACCCAGGCCGACCTGCACTACGTCGGCTCCGTCACGGTGGACGAGGACCTGCTCGACGCCGCCGACCTGCTCCCCGGCGAGCTGGTCCACATCGTCGACATCAACAACGGCGCCCGGCTGGAGACGTACACCATCGCCGGCCCGCGCGGCACCGGCGTGATCGGCATCAACGGCGCCGCCGCCCGCCTGGTCCACCCCGGCGACCTGGTCATACTCATCGCCTACGGGCAGATGGACACGGCCGAGGCCAAGGGCTACGAGCCGAAGATCGTCTTCGTGGACGAGCAGAACCGGATCACCGGCCTGGGCGGCGACCCCGCCGAGGCCCAGGAGGGCAGCGGACTGCTCCGAGGTGACCAGGCGTACCGTGGCGAAGACGGCGCGGCCACCGCGGCCACGCGCTGAAGGAGCCACTGAGCCATGTCCGTTACGCATCGCCTCACCGCCCCGACCCCCGGTTGGACCGCCACCACCGACGTGGTCGTGGTCGGCTCCGGGGTCGCCGGTCTCACCGTCGCCCTCAACGTCCGCAAGGCCGGCCTGCGGGCCATGGTGGTCACCAAGGCGATGCTGGACGAGGGTTCGACCCGCTGGGCCCAGGGCGGCATCGCCGCCGCCCTGGGCGAGGGGGACACCCCCGAGCAGCACCTGGACGACACCCTGGTGGCCGGCGCCGGGCTCTGCGACGAGGAGGCCGTCCGCACCCTCGTCACCGAGGGCCCGGACGCCGTCCGCCGACTGATCGCCACCGGCGCCCTGTTCGACCGCGACGAGGACGGCGAGATCCTGCTGACCCGCGAGGGCGGCCACCACCGCCGCCGGATCGCGCACGCGGGCGGGGACGCGACCGGCGCCGAAATATCGCGCGCCCTGGTCGCCGCCGTCCGCGACGACCCCGGCATCGAGCTGATCGAGCACGCGCTCGTCCTCGATCTGCTGACCGACGCCGAGGGCCACGCGGCCGGGCTGACCCTGCACGTGATGGGCGAGGGCCAGCGCGACGGCGTCGGCGCCGTCCGGGCCCGCGCGGTGGTGCTCGCCACCGGCGGCATGGGCCAGGTCTTCTCCGCCACCACCAACCCGGCGGTCTCCACCGGCGACGGCGTGGCGCTCGCACTGCGGGCCGGCGCCGCCGTCACCGACCTGGAGTTCGTCCAGTTCCACCCGACCGTGCTCTGGCTCGGTCCGGACGCCGAGGGCCAGCAGCCGCTGGTCTCCGAGGCCGTCCGCGGCGAGGGCGCCTACCTGGTGGACGCGGACGGCGTCCGCTTCATGGTCGGGCAGCACGAGCTGGCCGAACTGGCCCCGCGCGACATCGTCGCCAAGGCGATCACCCGGCGCATGCAGGAGCAGGGCGCCGAGCACATGTTCCTGGACGGGCGGCACTTCGGCGCCGAGATGTGGGAGCACCGCTTCCCGACCATCCTGGCGTCCTGCCGCGCGCACGGCATCGACCCGGTCACCGCGCCGATCCCGGTCGCCCCGGCCGCGCACTACGCCTCCGGCGGCGTCCGCACGGACCGGCTCGGCCGCACCAGCGTCCCGGGACTGTACGCCTGCGGCGAGGTCGCCTGCACCGGGGTGCACGGCGCCAACCGGCTGGCCTCCAACTCACTGCTGGAGGGCCTGGTCTTCGCCGAGCGGATCGCCGCGGACCTGGCCGAGCGGCACCGCGCCGGCGAACTGCCCGAGCGCACGGTGGACGTCGCCGCCGCGCGGGCCGCGCAGCCGGTGCCGCTGCCGCCCTCCGAGGCGCGGGCCGAGATCCAGCGGCTGATGTCGCGCGGCGCGGGCGTGCTGCGCTCGGCCGTCTCGATGGCCGACTCGGCGGCCGGGCTGGCCCTGCTCGCCGAGCAGGCCCACGCGCACATGGCCGAGGAGAAGCCGGCCGACCCCCGGGTGGAGACCTGGGAGGCCGCCAACCTGCTGCTGGTCGCCACCGCCCTGGTCGCGGCCGCCGCGCAGCGCGAGGAGACCCGCGGCTGCCACTGGCGCGAGGACTTCCCCGAGCGCGACGACGCCCACTGGCGGCGCCACCTGATCACCACCCTGACCGCCTCCGGCGACCCCGTCAGCACCCCTGAGGAGCAGTAGAACCATGACCCACTCCCACGAGGAACTCCCCCTGGCCGACCAGGCCGGCGGCTGCGGCGACGGCTGCGCCTGCGGGGACGGCGAGGGCTACGAGACCGGCCTGGACCCGCAGCTGGCCGAGCTGCTGGAGCAGGCCGGGCTGGACCCGATCGAGGTCGAGGACATCGCCACCCTGGCGCTGGCCGAGGACCTGGCCGGCGGCGAGGACGTCACCTCGGTGGCCACCGTGCCCGCCGACGCGGTCGCGACCGCCGACTTCACCGCCCGCCAGGCCGGCGTGGTGGCCGGTCTGCGGGTCGCCGAGGCGGTCGTCTCGCTGATCTGCGAGGAGGAGTTCGAGGTCGAGCGGCACGTCCAGGACGGCGACCGGGTCGAGGCCGGCCAGGTGCTGCTGTCGGTCCGCTCCCGCACCCGCGACCTGCTGACCGCCGAGCGCAGCGCGCTCAACCTGCTCTGTCACCTGTCCGGCATCGCCACCGCGACCCGGGCCTGGGCGGACGCCCTGGAGGGCACCGGCGCGGTCGTCCGGGACACCCGCAAGACCACCCCGGGCCTGCGCGCGCTGGAGAAGTTCGCGGTGCGCTGCGGCGGCGGCGCCAACCACCGGATGGCGCTCTCGGACGCCGCCCTGGTGAAGGACAACCACGTGGTCGCGGCCGGCGGCGTGGCCGAGGCCTTCCGGGCCGTCCGGGCCGCGTACCCGGAGCTGCCGGTCGAGGTCGAGGTGGACGCCCTGGAGCAGATCCCGCCGGTGCTGGAGGCCGGTGCGGACCTGATCCTGCTGGACAACTTCACCGTCGAGCAGCTGAAGGAGGCCGTCACGCTGGTGGCCGGCCGGGCGAAGCTGGAGGCCTCCGGCGGACTGACCCTGGCCAGCGCGCGCGAGGTCGCCCAGACTGGTGTCGACTACCTGGCCGTGGGCGCGCTGACCCACTCCTCGCCGATCCTGGACATCGGCCTGGACCTGCGCGCCTGACCGTCGGGTCGAGAGCAGCCCCCGCCCCGACCCTGTCCCGACTCGCAGAAAGCGCCCCATGCTCCTCACCATCGACGTCGGCAACACCCAGACCACGCTCGGCCTGTTCGACGGCGAGGACGTGGTGGAACACTGGCGGATCTCCACCGATCCGCGCCGCACGGCCGATGAACTGGCGGTGCTGCTGCAGGGGTTGATGGGCAACCACACCGCGGCCCGGGAGGCCGCGGTGGAGGGCCTGGCGATCTGCTCCTCCGTTCCCGCCGTGCTCCACGAGCTCCGCGAGGTGACCCGCCGCTACTACGGCGACGTCCCCGCGGTGATCGTGGAGCCCGGCGTGAAGACCGGGGTGCACGTCCTGATGGACAACCCGAAGGAGGTCGGCGCGGACCGGATCGTCAACGCGCTGGCCGCCAACCACCTGTACGGCGGCCCGTGCATCGTGGTCGACTTCGGCACCGCGACCACCTTCGACGCCGTCAACGCCCGCGGCGACTACGTCGGCGGGGCGATCGCCCCCGGCATCGAGATCTCGGTCGAGGCGCTCGGCGTCCGGGGCGCCCAGCTGCGCAAGATCGAGCTGGCCCGCCCGCGCAACGTGATCGGCAAGAACACCGTCGAAGGCATGCAGTCCGGCATCCTCTACGGCTTCGCCGGGCAGGTCGACGGACTGGTCGAGCGGATGGCCCGGGAGCTGGCCAAGGACCCGGACGACGTCCAGGTGATCGCCACCGGCGGCCTCGCGCCCCTGGTCCTCGGCGAGGCCGCCACCATCGACGTGCACGAGCCCTGGCTGACCCTGATCGGCCTGCGCCTGGTGTGGGAGCGCAACCGGACGAGCTGACCGTCGGTCAGGGCCCCGACGGGGCGGACAGCGCACCCCCGGCAGCGGTGGGCGCCTGCGGCGGGTTGTCCCGCAGCACCGCCACCACCCGCTTCCAGCGCGGGTCCGTCGCGACCTTCTCCAGCTGGTCCGGCGTCAGCGGTGGGTCGGCCCGGGTGACCGGCGATCCGGCCTCCAGCGGCAGACAGGCGGAGCGGTGGAGCGGCCGGGCCCGGGCGGCCGCGAAGGCCTGGAAGCCCTCGTCCCGCCGTCGGCCCCGCGCCGTCCACTCCCGGCCGTCCGGATTCACAGCGCCCGGCCCCCCTCCATCGCCCTCCCCTGGCATCTGGATGACCTGGTTCACCCTCACGCGCGTTACACCTCGGACGAAAGGTTTCTTCAGCGGGCCGAACGTGGTGAATTCGGCGCGACGTTACCGACAAATCGGATATTCCTCACGTAGTGTCAACCCATGCCTACGCCACACGGATCGCGCGGCGGCATGGCCTTCAGCGCCGACGAAGTCCGCGTGCTGCGCCGAGCCCTCGCCCAAGCCCTGCACCCTGCCGTCCCCATCCACCACCAGGGGCCCGACCGGACGGCGTTCGCCGGGCCGGGCCTCGAACTGTGGGCGGAGGACGTCCAGGAGGCCCTGCGCCTGACCGAGGCGATCGACGAGGCCGTCCAGGAGGGCGGCCGACTGCGCGCCTTCCTGCTCGCCGACCTCGGCCGCTACCGCTCCGCCCTGCCCGGCAGCGCCCCCGGCTACCTGGAGCGGCTGGAGGAGGCCGTGACCGACGGCTACCTGCCCGGCCCCGAGGACCTCACCGCACTGCGCGGGCTGACCCGCCAGCCCTGCGGCCAGGGCGAGCGGGCCCGCCGCTCCCGGCTGGCCGGGCGCTGCCACGCGCTGGCCGAGGCCGCGGTCCGCGAACGGCTCGCCCTCACCAGCGGGCAGCCGCGCCACCTGGTCGCCGTACCGAACCCCGCCGCACCCTCGAGCAGTCACCCCACCCCTGTAGGAGGACGGACCACGATGAGCAGCACCGACTCCGGCCCGGAGCAGCCCGCCGCCGCGAAGAACCCGCCCCGCCCGCACCGGATGCCCACCCCGGCCGAGCTCTTCGGCCGCCGGCCCAAGCCGCCGGCAAACCCCGCCCCACCGGCCGACGAGACCCCGGAGGAGATCGAACTCCGCACCGGCACCGGCTGAGCCCCCGCCCCCGAGGGGAGACCGTCGCCACGGTCTCCCCTCACGCGTTATCCGGTCGCGGAGCACGGTGTACGGCTGGCTACCCTTGTGGGGTGAGCGATCAGAGCGTTATTCCCGCGACCGACGACCTTCCCGAGCAGATGCGCGTCCGGCGCGAGAAGCTGGACCGGCTCCGCGAGGCCGGTGTCGACCCGTACCCGGTCGGCTTCCCCCGCACCAGCACCATCGCGGACCTCCGGGCCAAGCACCCCGACCTGGAGCCCGACACCGCGACCGGCGAGCGCGCCGGCATCACCGGCCGGGTGATCCTCTCCCGCACCGGCGGCAAGCTCTGCTTCGCCACCCTGCGCGACGGCACCGGCGACCTCCAGGTGATGCTCTCCCTGGACAAGCTGGGCGCCGAACGGCTGGCGGCCTGGAAGTCCGACATCGACCTCGGCGACCAGGTCGGCGTCGAGGGCGAGGTGATCACCTCCAAGCGCGGCGAGCTGTCGGTGATGGTGGACCGCTGGGAGCTCACCGCCAAGTGCCTGCGCCCGCTGCCGGACAAGCACAAGGGCCTGACCGACCCGGAGGCCCGGGTCCGCCAGCGCTACGTCGACCTGATCGTGAACCCCGAGGCCCGCGAGATCCTGCACCTGCGCAGCAAGGTCGTCCGCTCGATCCGCCGCACCTACGAGGACCGCGGCTACATCGAGGTCGAGACCCCGATGCTGCAGCCGGTGCACGGCGGCGCCAACGCCCGTCCGTTCAAGACCCACATCAACGCGTACGACATCGACCTCTACATGCGCATCGCGCCCGAGCTGTACCTCAAGCGGCTGGTGGTCGGCGGCGCCGAGAAGGTCTTCGAGATCAACCGCAACTTCCGCAACGAGGGCGCGGACTCCACCCACAACCCGGAGTTCACCTCGCTGGAGTCGTACGAGGCCTACGGCGACTACAACACCCAGGCCGAGCTGATCCGCGAGACGATCATCAACGCCGCCCGGGACGCCCTGGGCACCACGGTGATCAAGGGCCTGGACCCGCACGGCGTGGAGCACGAGATCGACCTGGCCGAGCCGTGGGACGAGGTCAGCGTCTACCCGGGCATCTCCGCCCACCTGGGCGTCGAGGTCACCCCGGAGACCGGCGTCGAGGAGCTGCGCAAGCTGGCCTTCGACCACGACATCCCGTTCGAGAAGAGCTGGGGCCACGGCCAGATCGTGCTGGAGATGGTCGAGCGCCTGCTGGAGGAGAACGCCGTCCGGCCGACCTTCATCAAGGACTACCCGACCGAGGTCTCCCCGCTGACCCGCCAGCACCGCACCGTCGCGGGCGTGGCCGAGAAGTGGGACCTGGTGATCTTCGGCACCGAGATCGGCACCGCCTACTCCGAGCTGATCGACCCGGTCGAGCAGCGCGCCCGCCTCACCGCGCAGTCCCTGCTGGCGGCCGGCGGCGACGTCGAGGCGATGCAGGTGGACGAGGACTTCCTGCGCGCCCTGGAGTACGCGATGCCCCCCACCGGTGGCCTCGGCCTCGGCGTGGACCGCCTGATCATGCTGCTGACCGGCAAGAACATCCGGGAGACCGTGCTCTTCCCGCTGGTGAAGCCGGAGCCCAAGGCTTCCGCCGCGACGGCGGAGAAGACCGAGGAGGAGTGACCTGATGGACTACGTCAGCGCGATCGTGCCGCCGCTGGTCATGGCGATCGGCTTCGGCTTCCTGGTGCGGGCCATCATCCGCAGCCAGGGCGGGGCCCAGAAGGCCAAGGAAGACATCGACTGAGCTCCCGGGTGCCGCCCGGCCATCCCGGGCCCTCGGGGGGCGTCCCGGGGCCTTCCCCGCGAGCGAACCCGCGACTGACGCCGTCAGCCGCCCGAGAACGACCCACGCGCCGCCATTCCCGATTCCCGGGGGTGGCGGCGCGCCGGTTTGGCGCACTTCACAAGATTTGCCCCATTCACTCCCTATCCTGGCGGCACTATGGTCCGGCAACTCGGCGAACTTGAGAACGCCATCATGACCCGGGTGTGGCGGTGGAACCGACCGGTGACGGTTCGCGAGGTTCTCCTGGATCTGCAGTCGGAACGCGAAATCGCGTACACCACGGTGATGACCGTCCTGGACAAGCTGCACAGAAAGGGCTGGCTGCGCCGCGAGCGGGCCGGCCGGGCCTATCGATATGAGCCGGTCTCCTCGCGCGAGGCGTACACGGCGGCTCTGATGAACGACGCATGGGCCACCAGCGACAATCCCGCGGCCGCCCTGGTGCACTTCTTCGGCCTGATGTCGCCCGAGCAGCGCGAGGCACTCCGGGACGCCTTGCGGGTGGCAGCGTTGTTCCCATCCGATCCAGCAGCAGCTCCGCCCACCGGGGATTCCGCGCAGGACGTGCCGGATAGCGCCGGACCGGATACCGGGGAGACCGCGCCGGGGGCGACGCGATAACGTCCCGCCATGGAGGTCACCATCCGCCGCGCGCGGACCACGGACGTACGGGCCGTACGCGGGCTCATCGACGCCTACTCGCGCGACGGCATTCTGCTGGACAAGCCCACTGTCACACTGTTCGAATCCGTCCAGGAGTTCTGGGTCGCGGAGCGCGACGACAACGGCGTGGTGGTGGCCTGCGGCGCCCTGCACGTGATGTGGGAGGACCTCGCCGAGGTCCGTACGCTCGCGGTCGATCCGTCCTGCCGGGGCCACGGGATCGGGCATCTGCTGCTGGAGAAGCTGGTGCAGACGGCCCGCTGGCTCGGCGTCCGTCGGATTTTCTGCTTGACGTTCGAGGTTCCGTTCTTCGCGAAACACGGTTTCGTCGAGATCGGGGAGCTCCAGGAAACCGATGATGGTACGACAGACCCGGCGGCGATCGCTACGGATGTCTATGAAGAACTCCTCCGCTCGTACGATGAAGGTGTCGCGGAGTTCCTTGACCTGGAGCGGGTGAAGCCCAACACGTTGGGCAACTCGCGCATGCTGCTGCACCTCTGAGCGGCTCCGTGCCGGTCAAGGGTTTGTGTTTTTCGGAGAAAGGCGCTTTCCTTTCCTTAGGCAATGGGTCGTTTAGCGGAAAGGGAAGCCCGTGGCACAGAGGGTGCAGGTCATTCTTGAAGACGATCTCGAGGGCGGTTCGGCGGACGAGACGGTGACGTTCGCGCTGGACGGCGTTGCCTACGAGATCGACCTGAAGAGCGCCAACGCGGACAAGCTGCGCGGTCTGCTGGCGCCCTACGTGGAGAAGGGCCGCAAGCAGAGCGGCCGCCTCGCCGGCGCCCGGCGTCCGGGCCGCGGCACCGCGGCGCGTCCGTCCGGCAGCGCTCCCGACACCGCGAAGATCCGCGCGTGGGCCAAGGAGCAGGGCATGGAGGTCAACGACCGCGGCCGGGTGCCGAGCACGGTCCGCGAGGCCTACGACAAGGCCAACGCGGCCTGACCCCGGCGCCGCAGGCCCACCGGAGCGGGTGCGGGGCCCCGGCGGCCGCGCACGGCGCCGACGACACACGCGCGGGGCGCGGAGGAGGCTCCTCCGCGCCCCGCGGCGCACGTCCGCACGGCCGCCGAGCCGCCGGCGCCGGGGTTGTCCGGTGCCTCGGGCTCGGGCGGCGGAACAATCACAAGCTGTGCAACGCTGTAGGAGCGAAGCGGTAACGCGGACACCACCGGGGCGGCGTACCGGACCTCCCGACCGCCGTTGAACCACCGTCACCGCGGCCGGACTTCTCGCCAGGCGAACACCGCCACCGCGGAAACTGCGCGAGAACCGCCCCGATACCGGGTATGAATGCAGGTGGCCGGGTTCTTCGACCCGTCCAGGGGCAGTAAGTGCGACCGGCCGTAGATGGTCCGGCTCCGCCCCGGCGGCTCTTGTTCGCCGATGGCGTAGCGGTTTCCGGTGCATCCGGCCCACCTGTGGGAACACCGATTCCCAGCATCAGGTTGGGATTGGTGTCGGCTGGTCGCGCTGCATCTCGCTCCTCTACCGGGGAGTGAATCCGTGGGCCGCGCCGCTGAGCGGGACTAGCATGCGGAAGGACAGGGCGGGGACGGACCCCGAACTGCCCGACCGCTCTGAGGAGCGATAAACGATGTTCGAGAGGTTCACCGACCGCGCGCGGCGGGTTGTCGTCCTGGCTCAGGAAGAAGCCCGGATGCTCAACCACAACTACATCGGCACCGAGCACATCCTCCTGGGTCTGATCCACGAGGGCGAGGGCGTCGCCGCCAAGGCCCTGGAGAGCCTCGGGATTTCTCTTGAGGCCGTACGCCAGCAGGTCGAGGAGATCATCGGCCAGGGCCAGCAGGCCCCGTCCGGTCACATTCCCTTCACCCCCCGGGCGAAGAAGGTCCTGGAGCTGTCGCTCCGGGAGGCCCTGCAGCTCGGCCACAACTACATCGGCACCGAGCACATCCTGCTCGGCCTGATCCGCGAGGGCGAGGGCGTCGCCGCCCAGGTCCTGGTGAAGCTGGGCGCCGACCTGAACCGGGTGCGCCAGCAGGTCATCCAGCTGCTGTCCGGTTACCAGACCAGCGGCGGCAAGGAGTCGGCCACGGCCGGCGGGCCCGCCGAGGGCACCCCGTCGACCTCGCTGGTCCTGGACCAGTTCGGCCGCAACCTCACCCAGGCCGCCCGCGAGGCCAAGCTCGACCCGGTCATCGGGCGCGAGAAGGAGATCGAGCGGGTCATGCAGGTGCTGTCCCGCCGCACCAAGAACAACCCGGTCCTGATCGGTGAGCCCGGCGTCGGCAAGACCGCCGTGGTCGAGGGCCTGGCGCAGGCGATCGTCAAGGGCGAGGTCCCGGAGACGCTCAAGGACAAGCAGCTCTACACGCTGGACCTGGGCGCCCTGGTGGCCGGCTCGCGCTACCGCGGTGACTTCGAGGAGCGCCTGAAGAAGGTGCTCAAGGAGATCCGCACCCGCGGCGACATCATCCTGTTCATCGACGAGCTGCACACCCTGGTCGGCGCGGGCGCCGCCGAGGGCGCCATCGACGCCGCCAGCATCCTCAAGCCGATGCTGGCCCGTGGCGAGCTGCAGACCATCGGTGCCACCACCCTGGACGAGTACCGCAAGCACCTGGAGAAGGACGCCGCGCTGGAGCGCCGCTTCCAGCCGATCCAGGTCGCGGAGCCCTCGCTGCCGCACACCATCGAGATCCTCAAGGGTCTGCGCGACCGCTACGAGGCCCACCACCGGGTCTCCATCACGGACGCCGCCCTGGTCGCCGCCGCCACCCTGGCCGACCGGTACATCTCGGACCGCTTCCTGCCGGACAAGGCGATCGACCTGATCGACGAGGCCGGCTCCCGGATGCGCATCCGCCGGATGACCGCGCCGCCGGACCTGCGCGAGTTCGACGAGAAGATCGCCGACGTGCGCCGCGAGAAGGAGAGCGCGATCGACGCGCAGGACTTCGAGAAGGCCGCGTCCCTGCGCGACGACGAGAAGCAGCTCCTGCAGGCCAAGGCCAAGCGCGAGAAGGAGTGGAAGGCCGGCGACATGGACGTCGTCGCGGAGGTCAACGAGGAGCTCATCGCCGAGGTCCTGGCCACCGCCACCGGCATCCCGGTCTTCAAGCTGACCGAGGAGGAGACGTCCCGCCTGCTGCGCATGGAGGACGAGCTGCACAAGCGCGTCATCGGCCAGAAGGACGCCATCAAGGCGCTCTCCCAGGCCATCCGGCGCACCCGTGCGGGCCTCAAGGACCCGAAGCGCCCCGGCGGTTCGTTCATCTTCGCCGGCCCGTCCGGCGTCGGTAAGACCGAACTGTCCAAGACGCTCGCCGAGTTCCTCTTCGGCGACGAGGACGCGCTGATCGCGCTCGACATGTCCGAGTTCTCCGAGAAGCACACCGTCTCCCGGCTGTTCGGCTCCCCGCCCGGATACGTGGGCTACGAGGAGGGCGGCCAGCTGACCGAGAAGGTCCGCCGCAAGCCGTTCTCGGTGGTCCTCTTCGACGAGGTCGAGAAGGCCCACCCGGACATCTTCAACTCGCTGCTGCAGATCCTGGAGGACGGTCGACTGACCGACTCCCAGGGCCGCGTGGTCGACTTCAAGAACACCGTCATCATCATGACGACCAACCTCGGCACCCGGGACATCTCCAAGGGCTTCAACCTGGGCTTCGCGGCCACGGGTGACACCCAGACCGGGTACGAGCGGATGAAGGCGAAGGTCGGCGAGGAGCTCAAGCAGCACTTCCGCCCCGAGTTCCTGAACCGCGTCGACGACATCGTGGTGTTCCACCAGCTGTCCGAGGACGACATCATCCAGATCGTCGACCTGATGATCGCCAAGGTGGACGAGCGGCTCAAGGACAAGGACATGGGCCTGGAGCTCAGCGTCGAGGCCAAGAAGCTGCTGGCCAAGCGCGGCTACGACCCGATCCTGGGTGCCCGTCCGCTGCGCCGCACCATCCAGCGCGAGATCGAGGACCACCTCTCCGAGAAGATCCTCTTCGGCGAGCTGCGGGCCGGCCACATCGTCGTCGTCGACGTCGAGGGCGAGGGCAAGGACGCCAAGTTCACCTTCCGCGGCGAGGAGAAGTCGGCCGTCGCGGACACCCCGGCCGCGGTTGCCTCGTCCGGTCCGGACCTGACGAAGTAGGGCAACATTTAACAGACAACTTCACAGCACCGAGCCCCCGGCGTTCGCGCCGGGGGCTCGGTGCGTTCGGGGGCGGAGGACCCCGTCGCCGCCGCAGGCCGGGACGGCTGGCCCTCGGCCGGTTGGTGCGGGTGCGTCCCATTTCTCAGCAAGGTTTAACCGGCGCGCGGTTGACACTTCGTCGGCCGACGGGAAGCCGGCGAGCATAGCGCCGTGCCCATGTCAGGGTCAAGATCTATCTTTTCTGCCCCCACTTCGGTCAAATGACGTCCACCTGTCTTTCATATTGGTTTACCGAGCCTTGGCCAAGAGTCGGCTCGGCCGGGGAGGACGTCACAACGTTGAAGACCACCAGGAGAACCGCTGCGGTGACCACTGCCGCAGCGGTCATAGTCACGCTCGGCGCGGGCCTGTTCCCGGGCACCGCCGTCGCCGCCGGCTCGGCGCCGGTGCCGAAGGATCCCGCTGACGCCGTCCAGTCCGTCAACACCGAGCACAACATCCCGGGCCCGCTGACCGCGAAGGTGGAGGCCGAGCAGAAGGCCGCCACCGAGCAGCTGCTCGACGGCACCGCCCAGGTCGAGCAGCACAACGGCAGCACCAGCGTGAAGCTCGGCAAGGACAAGTACGTCGAGCTCGCCCGCGAGCGCACCGACAAGATCTTCACCATCCTGGTCGACTTCGGCGATCAGGTGGACAACACCACCAAGACGCCCGACGGCAAGATCAAGTACGGCGGCGAGCCCGGCCCGAAGCACAACGAGATCGCGCAGCCGGACCGCGCCACCAACAACTCGACCGCCTGGCAGGCCGACTACAACCAGCAGCACTACCAGGACCTGTACTTCAGCAAGGACAAGCCCTCGCTGAAGACCTTCTACGAGAAGCAGTCCTCGGGCCGCTACTCGGTCGACGGCGTGGTCTCGGACTGGGTCCGGGTGCCGTGGAACGAGGCCCGGTACGGCTCGGACTACTGCGGCTCCAACGTCTGCTCCAGCGCCCAGGACCTGATCCGCGACGCCGTCGACATCTGGTACAAGGACCAGTTGGCGAAGGGTCAGACCAAGGAGCAGATCAAGGCGACGCTGGCCTCCTACGACCAGTGGGACCGCTACGGCTCGCACCACGACGGGAACTTCAACCAGCCCGACGGGTACATCGACCACTTCCAGATCGTGCACGCCGGTGAGGACAAGTCGGCCGGTGGCGGCAAGCAGGGCAGCAAGGCCCTGTGGGCGCACCGTTCGTACGTCTACGGCAACCTGACCGGCCAGGCCGGCCCCGACGGCAACAAGCTCGGCGGCGTCCAGGTCGGTGACTCCGGCTTCTGGATCGGCGACTACACGATGCAGCCGGAGAACGGCGGCCTCGGCGTCTTCGCCCACGAGTACGGCCACGACCTCGGTC
Source organism: Kitasatospora sp. NPDC056531 (assembly GCF_042794375.1). NCBI lineage: Bacteria > Bacillati > Actinomycetota > Actinomycetes > Kitasatosporales > Streptomycetaceae > Kitasatospora > Kitasatospora sp. NPDC056531. The sequence continues at coordinate 262,884 of NZ_JBHTTU010000001.1, forward strand.
TGCCGGACCTCTACGACACCGCGGGCAAGGGCATCGACAACTCGGTCGGCTTCTGGTCGCTGATGTCCTCCGGCTCCTGGCTCGGCGAGGGCAAGGACAGCATCGGCGACATGCCGGACGACCTGGACGCCTGGAGCAAGTACAAGCTCGGCTGGCTGAAGGCGGACCACGCCAAGGCCGGCACCGAGTCGACCCACCACATCGGCCCGGTCGAGTACAACAGCAAGCTCCCGCAGGCGCTGATCGTCGACCTGCCGAAGAAGAGCATCACCACCGACATCAACAAGCCGTTCGGCGGCAAGAACGAGTGGTGGAGCGGCAGCGCCGACAACCTCAACGTCACGCTGACCCGGGACATCGACCTGACCGGCAAGACCAAGGCCAGCATCAACGCCAAGGCCTGGTACGAGCTGGAGCAGGACTTCGACTACGCCTTCGGCGAGGTCTCCACCGACGGCGGCAAGACCTGGACCGTGGTGGACGGCACCTGGAACGGCGCCGCGCTGCCCAGGGAGAACGGCCGCCCGGCCCTCAGCGGTCTGACCGCCGCCTGGGGCGACCTGTCCTTCCCGCTGGACGCCTACGCCGGCAAGCAGATCAAGTTCCGCTACCACAACACCACCGACGGCGGCCTGCACTACCGCGGTCTGACGCTGGACGACATCTCGGTGACCGCCGACGGCGCCACCGTCTTCAGCGACGACGTGGAGAACGGCAACAAGGGCTGGACCGCCGACGGCTTCACCGTCTTCGGCGGCTCGTACACCAAGGACTACGCGCAGTACTACATCGCGGAGAACCGGCAGTACGTGTCGTTCGACCAGACCCTGAAGACCGGCCCGTACAACTTCGGCTTCGGCGCCGACAAGCCGAGCTGGGTCGAGCACTACGCGTACCAGCCCGGTCTGCTGATCTGGTACTGGGACGAGTCGCAGACCGACAACAACGTCAGCGCCCACCCGGGCCAGGGTCTGATCCTCCCGGTCGACTCGCACCCGGCCCCGCTGAAGTGGAGCGACGGCACCCTGATGCGTCCGCGCATGCAGGGCTTCGACTCCACCTTCGGCTCGCGTCGCGTCCCGGCTCTGACACTGCACAAGAACGGCGTCGAGACGGTCACCCCGAAGTCCAAGGGCGTCGACGAGTTCAACGACCTGAAGTCCTGGTGGTCGAAGGACAACCCGTACAGCGGTGTTGACGTCCCGAAGACCGGCACCAGCATCGAGGTCGAGAACGAGTCCGCGAACTACCTGGAGACCTGGATCCGGGTCCGCCCGGTCGACAACTGATCGTCCTGACGGTCAGGCCGTGATCACACGGCGCTGAGGTCTCCACGTCCGGCCCGTCCCCACAAGCGCGCGGGGGCGGGCCGGATTTCCTTTGCGCCGCCCTTCCGGCACTTCTGGCGCCGGTTCAAACCCGGGGCCGGGTGGCACTGGTCACAGCGCTCGAGTCCGGTACGACCGGGCCTAGTAGCCGGGCGGCACGGTCCGTCCGGGCGGATCCGGGGTGGATCGGGCCGGTCGTGGACGACCCGATCTCGTGATCGTTACTCCGCCGGCTTGAATCTCCGGCGCCGCGATGACTACACGCCGTAGTACTTCACCGCGTTTGGGACTCCGCTCGGTGACGGTTAAAGCTGAGTGGCCCCCCGCTCAGCACACGCCCGACCGGGCGCCTCGTGCTGCCACCCGCACGATCGTGAGGTACGTCAGGCGATGTCCACCGTCCCGCCCGTGGGGCCGGCCCTGCGCCGACTCGTCGCCCGTACGGCCGCCCGGCAGTCCCGGATCGGCCGTGCCGTCCGCACCCATGCCGCGCCGCCGCTTCACGCGCTCGCCACGCCCCGGCACGCCACCCTGCCCGGCAGCCGGCAGCGGGCCGAGCGCGACCACGCGGTGCTCTCCGCCGGGGCGACCGCGGTCCTGCTGGCGGGCTCGGTGCTGCTGGCCGCACCGGGCAGCGCCTCGGCGCAGACCGTGCAACCGACCACGCCGGGCAGCTCCGCCTTCACGGCTCCGCAGGCGGCGGTGCCCGACCCCGGCCTGGTCCAGGTGGCCGGCCCCAGCCCGTACAAGCTGCCCGACGACGGCGTCTCGGCGCAGGCGTTCGTGGCGGTGGCGCCCAATCTGCTGCCGGCCGCGGCCCCGGCCCCCGCTCCCGCCCCGGAGCCGGCGCCGGAGCCCGCACCGGTCCCCGCGCCCGACTGGTCGGCTCCGGCGCCGGACGCGCCGATCAGCAATCCGTACGGGGTGGCCGACTCCGAGTACGCCGCCGGGTACCACACCGGGGTGGACTTCGCCGTCGACCCGGGCACCCCGGTGCTGGCGGTCGGCGACGCGACCGTGGTCTCGGCCACCCGGGACGGCGCTTACGGCAAGGAGGTCGTGCTGCGGCTCACCGACGGGCACTTCGCGCAGTACGCCCACCTGTCCGCGCTCTCGGTGTCGGCGGGCGACCACGTGCCGGCGGGCGAGCGGGTCGGGCTGTCCGGGAACACCGGGAACTCGACCGGGCCGCACCTGCACTTCGAGATCCGCACCAGCAACCGCTACGGCGCGGTGGTCGACCCGGTCGCCTATCTCTCCGAGCGCGGCGTCACGGCGTTCTGACCCGGGGTCAGCCGCCGGTCCGGGCGGGGCGGCTGATCCGGGAGCCGATCTCCAGCGCGACCGTGCGGGCGGCCTCCAGCGCCTCGTCCAGGTCGGCCACCGGCACCTTCTCGCCCCACACGTTCTCGGCGTGGGCGCAGTCCTTGCTGTCCTTGCTGTCCTGCTGGAGCAGGAACATCGACGAGTGGATGGTGAACAGCGTCATCGCGGCGCGCAGCCGGTCCTGGAAGTTCGCCTCCGGCCCGTGCACCAGCTGCATCATGGTGATGATCCGCTCCCGGAAGGCCAGCCCGGCCGGGGACTCCCGCAGCGCGGGCTGGTTCTCGTGGAAGAAGCGCAGCAGCGGGGCCCGCTCGGCCATCCCGTCCGCGAAGCGGCGGATCAGCTCGTCGCGCGTCTCCGGGCTCCAGGTCTGCTTCCGGCCCCACTCGATGGTCTCGTCGATCGGCGCGGCCATCCGCTCGACGATGCCCAGGACGATGTCGTCCTTGGTCTTGAAGTGGTAGTAGAGCGCGGCCTTGGTGACGCCCAGGCGGTCGGCGATCTCGCGCAGTGAGGTCTGCTCGTAGCCCTGCTCGGAGAAGAGTTCCAATGACACCTCGATGATGCGAGCCCGGGTGTCGCTGCGGGGGCTGTGCGGAGTGCCCATGGCCTGCCTCATGACTGCGTCGGTGACTGCTGCGGACCCCAGGGTGGCGTCCGCCCCGGGCCCATTCTCCCTGCCCAGATGGCCGCTCGGAAAACTGGCTTGACGACCGGCTAGGAAGCAACTTACCGTACCGACGATCGATAAACTAGCCGGGCGACAAGTAAGTGACCCGCCGCGCGGCGCGACGAGCGTCCGAAACACCCCTCCGGGAGACCCCACCCCATGTCACAGTCCAAGACCGCCGGCCCGGTACCGGAGGACAAGACGGCCGAGGAGGAGCAGCCGCGGTCACCCCGCGAGATCCGCCTCGTGATGGTCGGCTTGGTCGTCACGATGCTGCTGGCCATGCTCGACAACCTGATCGTCGGCACCGCGATGCCGACCATCGTCGGTGACCTCGGCGGCGCCGAGCACCTGTCCTGGGTGGTCACCGCCTACACCCTGGCCACCGCCGCCTCCACCCCGATCTGGGGCAAGCTCGGCGACCTCTACGGCCGCAAGGGCACCTTCCTCACCTCGATCGTGATCTTCCTGGTGGGCTCGGCGCTGTCCGGCCTGTCGCAGAACATGAACGAGCTGATCGGCTTCCGCGCCCTGCAGGGCCTCGGCGCCGGCGGTCTGATGGTCGGCGTCATGTCGATCATGGGCGCGCTCGTCCCGCCGCGCGACCGCGGCAAGTACCAGGGCATGTTCGCCGCGGTGATGGCCCTGGCCACCATCGGCGGCCCGCTGGCCGGCGGCTTCATCACCGACCACCTGAGCTGGCACTGGACCTTCTACATCAACCTGCCGCTCGGCGTGATAGCCCTCGCCGTCGTCGTCGTCACCCTGAAGCTGCCGAAGGTCCGCAACAACGCCCGGATCGACTACCTCGGCGCGATCCTGCTCACCGCCGGCATCACCTCGCTCGTGCTGATCACCACCTGGGGCGGCCAGCAGTACGCCTGGGGCTCCAAGGAGATCCTCGGCCTCGCCGCGCTCTCCGCCGCCTCGCTGATCGCCTTCTGCTACGTCGAGCAGCGGGTCGACGAGCCGATGCTGCCGCTGAGCCTGTTCAAGAACCTGAACTTCACCCTGGTCTCGATCATCGGCTTCATCGTCGGCTTCGTGATGTTCGGCTCGACCGTCTTCCTGCCGCTCTACCAGCAGATCGTCCAGGGCGCCTCGGCGACCAACTCCGGCCTGCTGCTGATGCCGATGATGTTCGGCATGCTGGTCGTCTCGCTGGTGGTCGGTCAGGCCGTCACCAGGACCGGCAAGTACCGGATCTTCCCGATCATCGGCACCATCGTGATGACCGGCGGCCTGATCCTGCTCTCCACCATGGGCACCGAGACCAGCAGCTTCACCTCGGCCTGCTGGATGATCGTGCTCGGCGCCGGCATGGGCTTCCTGATGCAGATCACCATGCTGGTCGCGCAGAACAGCGTCGAGCTCAAGGACATGGGCGTGGCCAGCTCCACCGCCACCCTGTTCCGCACCATCGGCGGTTCCTTCGGTGTCGCGCTGTTCGGCGCGCTGTTCAACAACCGGGTGACCGACACCATGAAGGAGCGGCTCGGCGAGCACGCCTCGGCGGGCGGCGGCGTGAAGGACCCCGGCCAGATGAGCCCGGCCGCGCTGCGCAAGCTGCCCGAGGCCGTCCAGGACGCCTACCACCACGCGGTGTCCAACGGCCTGCACACCGTCTTCCTGTGGGGCACCGGGGTGGCCGTGATCGCCATCGCCGCCGCGGTGTTCCTGCGCGAGGTGCCGCTGCGCGGTGCCGGCAAGGGCGAGAAGCCGACCGAGTCCTCGCTGGAGGCGGCGGCCGTCTGACGGTCCCGCTCCGTACGGCGCCCCCGGGAGGTTCTCCTTCCGGGGGCGCCGTTCTGTTGCCTGCCGTTGTCCCCTACCGCCGTCCCCTACTGCGGGAGCCGGTAGACGCCCTGTTCGACCGGCTCGACCAGGCCGTCCGCGACCAGGCCGTCCAGGGCCCGGGCCCGCTGCACGGCGTCCGGCCAGACGACGTCCAGGCGGGCCTGCGGGACCGAGCCGTGCGCCTCGCGCAGCACCGCGAGCAGCTTGCCGCGCACCTGGCGGTCCGTCCCCTCGTAGGACTGGCCGCGCCGGGCCGGGCCCTCGTACGCGGGGCGGCCGGCCCGCTGCCAGGCGCAGCCGGTGAACAGCGGGCAGTCCCCGCACTCCGGACCGCGGGCGGTGCAGACCAGCGCGCCCAGCTCCATCACGCCGACCGCCCAGGTGGCGGCGGTCTCGGCGTCGTCGGGCAGCAGGGCGGTCGCGGTACGGCGCTCGGCGGCGGTGGTGGCCTGGGCCGGGTACTCGACGCCGGTCACCGCACGGGCGAAGACCCGGCGGACGTTGGTGTCCAGCACCACGTGCCGCTGGCGGAAGGCGAAGGAGGCGACCGCGGCGGCGGTGTACTCCCCCACCCCGGGCAGCGAGAGCAGGGTGGCGTGGTCGTCCGGGACCTCGCCACCGTGCTGCTCGGTGATCGCCACGGCGGCCGCGTGCAGCCGCAGGGCGCGGCGAGGGTAGCCCAGCCGGCCCCACATCCGGACCGCCTCGCCGGACGCCTCGGCGGCGAGGTCGGCCGGGGTGGGCCAGCGGGTCATCCAGGCCTGCCAGGCGGGCAGCACCCGCTTCACCGGGGTCTGCTGGAGCATGAACTCGCTCACCATGACCGCCCAGGGCGTCGCGTCGGGGGTCCGCCAGGGCAGGTCGCGCCTGCTGGCCTCGTACCAGTCGAGGACGGTCGAGTGCAGCAGCGGCAGGGGCATCGGCAGCCGGGGGGCGGGGACGGCGGCGGTGGTGTTGGCAGTCATGGCCCTTCGATCCTCCCATGCCGCGGAACGCGACCGAAGTGGAGGATTCAGCTCCGGATGGGCCGGAAATCGCCGGGGAAGCCGATCCGAGGGCTCCCTCGAACGGCTCAAACGGCGGATCATGTGAAGGAAGGGGCGACTGTGCGGTGTTGGTGGGGCACTAGCCACACACAGTCTCGTAGAGTTTGATCGTGCCATCTCTGCGTCAACCCGTGGGACCGCTGCCGGCCTCGATCTACTGGCGTCGGCGCATCGTCGTGCTCGCCGCCGTCGCGGCGGTCGTCGCCCTGATCGCCTGGCTGATGACCGATCAGGGCGGGGGCGGTGACGACGGCTCACCGAACAAGGCCGCACAGGCCGTACCGCCCCAGTCCCAGAGCCAGTCCCCCGCGCAGGCGATCACGCCCGGCGCATCCCCGAGCGGCCCCGCGGCACGCCCGGGCGGCGGCACCGGGGGAACCGGCGGCCCGGCCAGCGGCGGCGGCAGCGAGGTCGGCCTCAGCGGCGGCTCCGGCGGCGGTGCCAACCCGCCGCCGGCGGGCGGCTCCGGCGCCGCGGGTGGCTCCGGCGGTTCCGGCGGCTCCGGCGGCTCCGGAAACGGCGGGGCGTCCAGCGGGTCCGGCGGGTCGGGCGGCGGGGCTCCGGCGGTGAACACGCCCGAGGTGATGGCACTCCCGATCTGCACCTCTTCGCAGGTGGCCCTGGAACTGAGCCCAAGCCAGAACCCGTACCAGCCCAAGGACAAGCCGAAGCTGGCCCTGACGGTCAAGAACTCCGGCGCCAACTGCCGGGTGGACCTGGGCCGCACCACCTCCGTCATCACGGTCAGCGGCAACAACAACGACCGGGTCTGGTCCTCCGGGGACTGCCCGCCCGACAAGGGCAGCATCTGGGTGCAGATCCCGGCGAACAGCAACCAGACCGAGACCTTCACCTGGGACCGCAGCCGCAGCAAGCCGCAGTGCGCGACCGCCGACCAGACGGCGCCGGCGAACGGGACCTACGTGGTGCTCGCGGAGCTCACCGGGCTCTCGGGGGACAAGGTGTCGGCGCGGACGTCGATCCGGCTGGACGGCTGAGGATCAGTCAACCCGCTTCGGAGCCCCGGCCGCAGACGCGACCGGGGCTCCGGCGTTCCCGGGCCCCGGAAACGCGGAACGGCCCCAGGGGAAGCGCCGCGTTTCTCCGGGGGCCGTTCGCCGATTGCGCGCCGGGGTCAGACGTAGCGCTCCAGGATGGACGATTCGGCAAGGCGGGACAGGCCCTCACGGACCGAGCGGGCGCGGGTCTCGCCGACGCCCTCGACCGTCTGCAGGTCGTCGATGCTGGCGGCGAGCAGCTTCTGCAGGCCGCCGAAGTGCTCGACCAGGCGCTCTATCACCGTGTTGGGCAGGCGCGGGATCTTCGCCAGCAGGCGGTAGCCGCGCGGGGAGACGGCGGCGTCCAGGGACTCCGGCGAGCCGGAGTAGCCGAGCGCCTTGGCGACCGTCTGCAGGTCCAGCAACTCGGCGTGGGTGAGCGCCTCCAGGTCGGCCAGCACCTCGGTGACCGTACGGCCCTTCTTGGCGGCCCGCTCCGGGAAGTAGTCCCGGGCGACCAGTTCGCGCTCCGGCTCCACGCCCGCGATCAGCTCGTCCAGCTGGAGCGAGAGCAGTCGGCCGTCGATGCCGAGCTCCAGCACGTAGCCGGCGATCTCGGTGGCGATCAGCCGGACCATCTCCAGTCGCTGGGCCACGGCCGTGACGTCCCGGACCGTCACCAGGTCCTCGATCTCCAGCGCGGAGAGCGTGCCGGCCACCTCGTCCAGGCGTAGCTTGTAGCGCTCCAGGGTGGCCAGCGCCTGGTTGGCGCGGGACAGGACGGTGGTCGAGTCCTCCAGCACCCGGCGGGTGCCGTTGACGTACATGGCGATCAGCCGCATCGAGTGCGAGACCGCGACCACCGGGTAGCCGGTCTGCCGGTTGACCCGCTCGGCGGTGCGGTGGCGGGTGCCGGTCTCGTCGGTGGGGATGGTCGAGTCCGGCATCAGGTGCACGCCGGCCCGGACGATCTTGGTGATGTCCTTGTCCAGCACCACAGCGCCGTCGAGCTTGCACAGCTCGCGCAGCCGGGTGGCGCTGAACTCGACGTCCAGGACGAAGCCGCCGGTGCACAGTGACTCGACGGTCTTGTCGAAACCCAGCACGATCAGGCCACCGGTGTTGGCCCGCAGGACCCGTTCCAGGCCGTCACGAAGCGCGGTACCGGGCGCGATGGCGGTGAGGGAGGCCCGCAGCAGGGCCTCCTCACGGGAGGCCTTGTCCGCCCCCCGGTCGCTGGCTGCCACGTGACTCCTCCGGTCGACCCCGTGCCGCGCGCCTCGCGCCGTGCGCCGGTCCGCGGTCTGTTGCTCTGTCGCTCAGTACCGCTTCGGTACTGCCTTCTGGCCAATGAGACTGGGGAAAGTCTAACTGCGTGCGGCTTCGGCAGGGCTTGGGTCAGCGCAGTTCGTCGGAGTCGAGCGGCTCCCAGCCGTCCATCAGCTCCTCCGGGTAGGCCGGGACCTTCGCCGCGCGGGGCGCCGGCGGGGTCGACGGGGCTTCACCACGCCCCTCGCCGCGCGGCTTGGCGGCGGCCCGGCGGCGGCCCGGGATGGCCCGCAGCGCCTCGCCGATGTCGGCCACCTCGACCACCTTCATGCCCGGCGGCACCTTGCCCGGGTCAGGCGGGACCAGGGCGTGGGTGAAGCCCAGCCGGTGCGCCTCGGCGAGCCGCCGCTGCACACCCGTCACCCGCCGTACCTCGCCCGCCAGGCCGACCTCGCCGATCGCCACCAGGTTGCTGGGCAGCGGGGTGTCCGTGGAGGAGCTGGCCACCGCGAGCGCGACCGCGAGGTCCGCGGACGGCTCGGTCAGCTTCACCCCGCCGACCGTCGCGGTGTAGATGTCCTGCTTGCCGAGCTTCACCCCGCCGTGCCGCTCGACCACGGCCAGGATCATCGCGATCCGGGGCGACTCCAGGCCCGAGGTCGTCCGGCGCGGGGACGGGATCTGCGAATCCACCATCAGCGCCTGCACCTCGGCCACCAGCGGGCGCTTGCCCTCCAGGGTGACGGTGAGGCAGGTGCCGGGGACGGGCTTGTCACGCCTGGTCAGGAAGAGGCCGGAGGGGTCGGCCAGGCCGACGATGCCCTCGTCGTGCAGCTCGAAGCAGCCCACCTCGTCGGTGGCGCCGTAGCGGTTCTTGACCCCGCGGATCAGTCGCAGCCGGGCGTGCCGGTCGCCCTCGAAGCTCAGCACCACGTCCACCAGGTGCTCCAGCAGGCGCGGGCCGGCGATCTGGCCGTCCTTGGTGACGTGGCCGACCAGCAGGGTCGCCATGCCGCGCTCCTTGGACGCCCGGATCAGCGCGCTCGCCACCTCACGGACCTGGGCCGGGCCGCCGGGGGCGCCGTCCAGCTCGGCCGAGGCGATGGTCTGCACCGAGTCCAGGATCAGCAGGCCGGGGTTGACCGCCTCGATGTGCCCGAGCACCGCGCCGAGGTCGGACTCGGCGGCGAGGTAGAGGTGCTCGGAGAGGGCGTTGATCCGGTCCGCCCGCAGCCGCACCTGGCCGGCCGACTCCTCGCCGGTGACGTAGAGCGTGCGGTGCTGGGCGGTGGCCGCCTTGGCCGCGACGTCCAGCAGCAGGGTGGACTTGCCGACGCCGGGCTCGCCGGCCAGCAGGACCACCGCGCCGGGGACCAGGCCGCCGCCGAGCACCCGGTCCAGCTCCGGCACACCCGTCGACCGGGCCGTCGCGACCTGACCGTCCACCTGGGCGATCGGGCGGGCGGGCGCGCTGACCGGGCCCGCCGCCGTGGTGCGGATCGGCACCGCGCCGTACTCCTCGACCGTGCCCCAGGCGTTGCACTCCGGACAGCGGCCGACCCACTTGGGCAGCTGGTTGCCGCACTCGGTGCAGCGGTAGGCCGGGCGCGGCTTGGCGGTGGTCTTGGAACGCGGAGGCATGCGGCCCACCGTAGCGCCTGGGTACGACAGCGCCGGTCCTCGCTGCGGGACCCACACAGATGGGCGATGCCGTTACCCGAAAGAAGTACATACCCGCCGAATGGCGGGGCCGGGCGGTCCGGTGTCCCTACCGTCGGACGGGTGACAACGCGAACTGTTGGGGCCGGACCCGGGTCGCAGGCTGCCGCCGCCGTCCTCACGGCGTACGACCGGCAGACGGACGGCCTGTTCACCTACTGCCTCTCGGTGCTGTGCGAGCACGACGCGGCCGCCGACGCCCTGCGCGAGGTCGGCGAACTGGCCCGGCGGCACGGCGGCCGGCTGGCCGAACCCGGGCTGGTCCGGGCCTGGCTGTTCTCGCTCGCCCGCTACTGCTGCCTGCGGCGGCTCGCCGACGGGGCCGCCCGGGAGCCCGGGGCGGAGCCCGGCGAGGCCGAGGCCGCCCGGCGGCGCCGCGAGCTGGCCTCGCTCGCCTGGCCGGAGGCGGCCGGAACGAACCCGGAGCAGCGCGAGGCGCTGGAGCTGTCCGTCCGCCACCGGCTCACCCCGCTGGAGGTCGCGGCGGTGCTGGGCCTGCCGTTCGACCGGACCCGGGAGCTGCTCACCGCCGCCGAGACCGAGGTCGCCCGGACCAGGGCGGCGCTGCTGGTGCTCGGGGTGGGCAGCTGCCCGGAACTGGACCGGCTCGGCGGGGTCGGGGCGGAGTCCTGGCGGGACTGGGTGCTCGGGCCGGCGCTGCGGCGGGAGCTGGTGCAGCACGTGGTGGACTGCCCGACCTGCCGGGGCACGGCGGAGCGGGTGGCGGCCGGGGAGGCGGCGGAGGGCGCGGCCGGGTTGTCGGGGTTGCCGCTGCTGAGTGCGCCTGTTCCGGGTTCGTCGGTGTCCTCGGTGTCCCCGGTCCCCTCGGTGTCCGCGGCGTCCTCGGCGGACGGGGTGGGGTACCTGCCGTCGGCGGGTGCGGCCGGGGCGGCGGGGCGGCGGGGCCCGGTGGTCGCCGAGCCCGGGCTGCGGTTCGACCACGGCGGCTTCCCCCGGCACCGGGCGCCGGACGCGGGCCGCGGCCTGGCGGTCCGACGGCGGGTGGTGACCACCGGAGTACTGGCGGCCGTGCTGGCGGCGCCGGTGGTAGCGCTCTGGGCCGGGCACCGGGGCGGCGGCGGGTCGGGGTCGGCGGCCTCGGTCTCGGCGGTGCGGGTGGACGAGGCCGGACGGGAGGCCGGGCAACGGCCGCAGCCGTGGTCGGCGGGGGCGGCCGGCGGGGCCGGGGGAGCGGGGATGCCCGGGCTGGAGCTGGCGGGCGCGGGGGTGGGGCCCGGTGGTTCGGCCAGCTCAAATTCGGGTGGTGCAGGTTCGGGTCGTGCAGAAACGTTGCTGCCCGGTTTTCCGGGGCTCAGCTTCCAGGGCCCGCTGGTCCCGGTCCCGGGCCGGGACGCGACCCCCCTCAGCAGCCCGACCCTGGTCGCCGCCCCGGCCCCCTCGGTCGATCAGGCCGCCGCCTCGGGGACGGGACCGGCCGGCCCGGCCCCCGCCGGACTGCTCACCGTCGAGGCCGGCGAGTACGGCAGCCGCACGGTGCTCACCCTCACCAACTCCGGCACCACGGAGATCCGTTGGCACGCCGTGACGGACGCCGCCTGGCTCCGGCTCAGCCGCGACGCGGGGACGCTGGCGCCGGGGCAGCGGATCACCGTGATCGTCACCGTGGACGAGGACCTCGCGCCCACCACCCGCTGGACCGCCCGGATCGGCCTACCGCCCTCCCAGGCGGTGGTCACCCTGGAAGGCGGCCCGCAGAACCGGGGCGGGTCGGCGTCCTCCTCGGCGGAGCCGCCGTCGACACCGGCCGGTACGGCGTCGCCCACGGGCACCGCAACGGCAACGGCCACGGCCACGGCATCTGCGTCGGCATCGGCGTCGCCGAGCCGGACGGGGGCACCCGCACCGTCGGGCTCCAGCTCCCCGACGACGCAGCCCTCGCACTCCGGGCCGCCGACCGGCCCGCCGACGCCCTCGGCGACCCCGACGGGCAGTGCCTCCCCGCACCCGACCGGCACGGCGACGGCTTCGCCGTCAGGGCACTGAAGGGGGCGCGGGTCAGGTGCGGTGGATCGGGGGGACCTGGTAGGTGCCGTCCAGGACGGTCGGTTTGGGCTGGTAGAGGCGGATGATCGGGCGGAACTCGCCGTGGGGGGTGGGGAGCCAGTTGGCGGCGGTCGTGGGGTCCTCGGGTTGGTCGTGCTGGAGGGTGAGGGTGAGGGAACCGTCGTCGCCGTAGACCAGGCCGGGGGTCCTGTCGCCGATGGAGTAGCGGTTGACGGGGTTCTCGACCAGGTAGTAGTCGGGGACGGAGTACATGGTGACGGACCAGAAGGCCTCGGCGGGCGGGGGCTGGTCGAAGTGGAGGGTGTAGCTGTTGGCGCCGGTGAGCGGGCGGCCGTCGGAGTCGTCGTAGGTCGTCGCGTACGAGGCCTCGTAGGCGTGGTTGCCCCAGAGACCGGCGCGGGCGGCGGCGGCCCGGCTGAGGTAGGCGGCGCGGCGGTCGGGGATGCGCCACTCGGGGTCGTGGAGGGTGCCGGGGCCCAGGTGGTCGAGGTTGTAGTCGAAGAGGTGGAGCGCGGAGCGCCATTCACCGGGCGGGTGGTCCTCGGGCGGGCGGGTGGCGTCCTCGACCCGTTCGCGTCCGGCGGCCAGGCCCTTGGCGAGCGCGAGGGTCCAATCGGCGGCGGCCGCGCGGTAGGGCGAGGCGCCGTCGTCCAGCAGGCCGAGCGGGGCGAAGCGGCGCTGGTACTCGATGTCGGGGGTGGCGGGCGGGAAGGCCTGCATCCACACCCGCAGCCGTTCGTAGAAGGCCAGCCGCTCGGGGACGTCCGGGTCGGGCTCGGGCAGTCCGGCGACCAGGCCGCCGGGCTCCAGCGGCTCCAGGACCAACCCGGCCTGCAGGGCCTTGACCCGGGGCAGGTCGCTCGGGCCGGCGCAGGCGAAGCGGCCGACGACGGTGCCGACGGTGGTCGGCAGCTCGATCACCCGGCTCGGGTCGGGCGGGGTGCCGTGCCAGTCGGGCGGGACGATCAGCCAGGTCTGGGCGTCGGTGCCGGTGGCGCGGCGTCCGAGGTAGGCGACGTTGTCCGTCCAGGCGCCGATGAACTGCAGCACGTAGTAGGCGCCGGCGGTGTCCGGGACGTGCAGGACCAACGGGCCTTCGGAGAGGTCGAGTTGGGCGATCGAGTAGATCGTGTCGTTGTTGACCGAGACGAACTGGTCGCCCGGGCGGGCCAGCCGGGTCGCGTGGCTGAAGTGGTTGAACTGCTCCGCCGGGAGGGTGCCCAGCCCGCCCTTGGCGAAGCGCTCGACCATGGTGAGGGCGGCGACGAGCGGGTAGCCGTAGACGTAGGCGTCGGCGGCCAGGGCCTCCAGCTCGGGCTGGTTCATCGGCGGTCCTTCGTACGGTCGGTCGGGGGCGGTCCGGGGAGGTCGGGGCGGTCCGGAGGTCGGGGCGGTCAGTGCGGGTCGAGCGGCGGGAGCTTCCAGCGGCCGTCCAGGACGGACGGGTCGGGGCCGTAGAGCCGGATCACCACGGTGAACGGGCCGTCGGGGGCGGGCAGCCAGTTGGCGGAGTGCTGGGCGTCGGCGGGACGCTTGTGCTGGACGTAGAGGGTGAGTCCGCCGTCCGGGTCACGGACCAGGTCCGGGGTGCGGTCTCCGATCGAGTAGCGGTCCAGGGTGTTGTCGACCAGGTGGCGGCCGGGCAGGGCGTACATCGTGGCGGACCAGAAGAAGCGGGCCGGGGGCAGGTCGTGCGGGCCGAAGTGGATCACGTGGTCGCGGTCGCTGGCGTTGGGCGGGCGGTGGCCCGCGGCGTCGGCGGTCCAGCCGCCGGACCAGGCCTCTTCGGCGGGCAGCCCGTAGAGGCCGAGCCTCGCGCCGAGCGCCTGGTGCAGGAAGTCGGCGCCGATCCGCTCGCGGGTGCCGAACAGGGCGTTCGTGTCGTGGAGTTCGGCGGCGGCACGCTCCAGCCGGGCCCTGCCGTCGGCGATGCCGCGTTCGACCTCGGCGCGGACGTCCAGTGGGAGGGTGGCGGGCTCGAACTCTCCTCGGCCGTCGATGCCGAGGTCGGCGAGGCGGCCGCGCAGGTCGACCTCGGCGGCCGGGAGCGGGACGGCGCCCGGCTGCGGGCCGGTCAGCGGGAAGAAGCCGAGCAGGAAGTCGAGGAAGCAGAGGAACTCGACGGTGTCCATCACCTCGTCGCGCCAGACGGGCCAGACCGGCTCCGGGGTGGGGGCGGGCGCGGGGGCGTCGGCGTAGCGGTGCAGCGGGCACAGTCGGTACTGCTCCTGGACGGCCTTCAGCTCGGCGACGTCGGCAGAGGTGGTCCCGGCGAGGTGGGTGCGGCCGACGATGCCGACCAGCCGGGTCGCGGTGCGGATGACGCCCTTGATGCCGGGCGGGGGCTCACCCTGCCAGTCGGGGCCGGCCACCAGGTAGTCGCCGGCCTGCCGGCCGGTGGTCCGGGCGCCGACGGACCCGGCGTGGACGGTGTCGAGTTCGTGCACCGGGAGGACGTAGTAGCGGTCCTCGGCCGGGACGGAGAGCACCCAGGGTTCGGCGCGCAGGTCGAGCCAGGCCCAGGAGTGCGGGGTGTCGTTGTCGGGGCTGACGACGTCGGTGTCGGCGGGGGTGAAGGGCCGCGCGTGGTGGCGGAAGACGCCGAAGCCGCCGACGTACCTCGGGTCCGCCTCGTCCAGGGCCTGGGCGTACAGGGTGCGGTAGTTCCGCAGGATCGGGTAGCCGCGGATCCAGGCCTCGGTGGCGGTGGCGCGGACGGTGGCCGGGTCCACGAGTGCCGGGTTGACCATGCTGTCGAGCTCCCAGTGCCGTATCCAGTCCCGAATCAGGACATATCGGTACACCTGGGATGCTAAGTGGGGTGGGGTGGGGCGGCATGTCGGCTGCTCCGCCACTCCAGCGGGGCCGACGGGGCCGACGGGTTTTTCGCTCGGCGCTCGGCCCGGCGCTCTGCCCAGCGCGAATCCGGGCGTACGGGCGACGCGGCCGGGAGAGGCTGGCCGTCATGAAGATCCTGCTGCTCGGGGGCTCGTCCTTTCTCGGACGCGCCTATGCCGCCGAGGCCCTCGCCCGCGGCCACCAGGTCACCACCTTCAACCGCGGCCGCAGCGCCGCTGACCTGCCCGGGGTCGAGGCCGTCCGGGGCGACCGCGACAGCGCCGAGGACGTCGCCGGGCTGGTCGAGGGCCGCGGCTGGGACGCCGTCGTCGACACCTCGGCCCGGCAGCCCGCCCAGGCCGCGCTCACGGCGCGACTGCTGCGCGAGCGGGCCGACCACTACACCGTCGTCTCCTCGGTGCACGCCTACGCCGACTGGGCGGCCCGGGTGATCGACGAGGACTCCGCGCTCCTCCCCTGCCCTGCCGACACCCCGCCCGACCAGCCGTTCGGCCGCGAACTGAAGGCCGGCTGCGAGCGCGCGGTGCTGGAGGGCTTCGGCGCCGAGCGCTCGCTGGTCCTCAGCAGCGGCCTGCTGATCGGGCCGCACGAGCTCGGCGGCCGGCTGCCCTGGTGGCTGGAGCGGATGGCGCGCGGCGGGCGGGTGCTCGCCCCGGGCGATCCCGGACGGACCATGCAGGTGATCGACGTCCGGGACTTCGCCGCCTTCGGGCTCGACCGGCTGGAGGCCGGGACGGCGGGCCGCTTCCTCACCACGGCGCCGCCCGGGCAGCTCACCTTCGGGCAGTGGCTGGAGACCTGCCGGGAGGTCGCGGGCGCGGCGGACACCGAGCTGGTCTGGGTCGCGGACGAGCGGCTGCTCGCCGAGGGGCCGGACAAGGTCGAGCCCTGGCTCGAACTCCCCTTCTGGGCACCGGATCTGCCGGAGTGGACGTACATCTGGCAGGTCGACAGCGGACGCGCCCGGGCGGCCGGGCTGCGCTGCCGCCCGTTCGCCGAGACCGCGCGGGACACCTGGGCGTGGCTGCGCGGGCGCGGGCCGGCGGCCGACACCGACGCCGAGGGGCGCAAGTGGGTGCCGGGGACGGCGTTCCGGCAGGGCATCGAACCGGCCAAGGAGCAGCGGCTGTTGGCCGCCTTCGGGTGACGTGACGGAGCGGGAGGTCGGACCGGCCGACTTCCCGCTCCGCACCGGTCAGTGGGTTCGGCGGGTCACCAGCTCGGCGAGCGCCAGCAGTTCGTCGGCCGCGGACGGCTCCGGTACGGCCACGGCCAGCTGCGCCATCGCCGCGGCCATCCGCTCGCAGGACTCGCCCTGCGCCCAGCCGCGCCCGCCGGCCTCGTCGACGGCGGCCGCGCACCGGGCCAACTCCTCGGGGGTCAGGGGGCGTTCGAGCGTGTACAGCTCGGCGAGCCGGGCGCCTTCGGGGGTTCCGGAGCCCAGCGCCCTGACCACCGGCAGCGACTTCTTGCGGGCGACCAGGTCCGCGCCGACCGGCTTGCCGGTGACCGCGGGGTCCCCCCAGATGCCGATCAGGTCGTCGATCAGCTGGAAGGCCAGGCCGATCTCGCGGCCGAAGCCGTCCATCGCCTGCGCGGCCTCCTCGGACCCGCCGCCGTACAGCGCGCCCATCGCGCAGGCGGCACCGAGCAGGGCGCCGGTCTTGGCCTCGGCCATCGCCAGGCACTCGGTGAGCGAGACGTCGTTGCGCTGTTCGAAGGCGCAGTCGATCTGCTGGCCCTCGCAGAGCTCGACCACGCAGTCGGCGAGCCGGCGGATCGAGCCCCGGGCGGCCGGGTGGGCGTCCTCGGCGAGCAGGCGCAGCGCGAGGGAGTGCATGGCGTCGCCGGCCAGGATGGCCTCGGTGGTGCCGAACACCCGCCAGGCGGTGGGCCGGTGGCGGCGGGTGTCGTCACGGTCGATGACGTCGTCGTGGAGCAGGGTGAAGTTGTGGACCAGCTCCACCGCGGCGGCCGCGGCGACGGCCGCGCCGGGGGTGCCGCCGAGGGCCTGGGTGGCGGCGAGGACCAGGGCCGGGCGGATCGCCTTGCCGGAGGAGGCCTCGGCGGGCGTGCCGTCCGCCTCCCACCAGCCGAAGTGGTAGCCGGCGACCTTGCGCATCGTGCCGGGCAGTGAGTCGACGGCGGCCCGCAGGACCGGGTCGACCAGCCCGCGGGCCCGGGCGAGGATGTCCGCCGCCTCGTGGCCCTCTTTGTGGTCCCGCTCCAGCGTGGAGCTCGTCATGGGTTTCTCCCCTGTAGGGCGCCTGTCGTGGGATGGCCTGCTGTGCCGTACGCGCCGCGGCGCGCCGCCCGGCCGGGGTGGATCCCCCTGGTCGGGCGGCGCGGACGGCACAGATATCGGACTCGGATATCGGGTTCGGATATCGGCCCGGATATCGGATGGGAGCCGGACGTCAGCGCTGGGCGATGTCCACGTTCTCCAGCACGCCGATCGCGTCCGGCACCAGGATCGCGGCCGAGTAGTAGGCGCTCACCAGGTAGGAAATGATGGCCTTCTCGTCGATTCCCATGAACCGCACCGAAAGGCTCGGCTGGTATTCGTCCGGAATTCCGGTCTGGTGCAGGCCGATGACACCCTGGTTGTCCTCGCCGACACGCATCGCGATGATCGAGCTGGTGCTACCGCCGACGACCGGGATCTTGTTGCACGGGAAGATCGGCACCCCGCGCCAGGCGTTGACGTGCTTGCCCTCGACCTCGACGGTGCCCGGGTTGAGGCCGCGCTTGCTGCACTCCCGGCCGAAGGCGGCGATGGCCTTGGGGTGGGCCAGGAACATCTTGGTGCTGCGGCGGCGGCTGAGCAGCTCGTCCATGTCGTCCGGGGTGGGCGGGCCGGAGTGGGTCTGGATCCGCTGGTCGTACTCGGCGTTCTCCAGCAGGCCGAATTCGGGGTTGTTGATGAGCTCGTGCTCCTGGCGCTCGCGCAGGGCCTCGATGGTCAGCCGGAGCTGGTGCTCGGTCTGGTTCATCGGCTGGTTGTAGAGGTCGGCGACGCGGCTGTGCACCTTGAGGATGGTCTGCGCGACGCTGAGCTCGTACTCGCGGGGCTTGAGCTCGTAGTCCACGAAGGCGTCGGGCAGGTCGTACTCGCCCTGGCGGCCGGCCGCGAGGTCGATCGCGGCCTCACCGTGCTTGTTCTGCGCCTGCTGGAAGCCGTTCAGGTACTCCATGATCTGCAGCTGGAGCGACTCGGAGCGGTCGTGCAGCTCCTGGAAGGACGGCCAGGAGAGCACCATCACCGTGCCGGAGGTCGCGGCGCGGACGGTGTACGGCCAGGTGCCGTCCTCCTCCTGGAGCGCTTCGTCACCCAGGTGGTCGCCGTCGGCGAGGGTGCCGACCACCGTCTCCTCGCCGTACTTGCCGGTGCCGAGCCGGTCCAGCTTGCCGTGCGCGATCAGGAAGACCTCGCTGATCGGCGAACCGGCGGCGACCAGGACGTCGCCCGCGTCGAACTGGCGCTGGGTGAAGCGCCCGGCCAGCTCCTCCAGCACGGCCTCGTCCTGGTAACCGCGCAGCACCGGCACCTCGGCCAGGGTCTGCGGGATGACTCGGACCTCGGAACCGGTCTTGGCGAAACTCACCCGGCCGCGGCCGACCTTGTAGCGCAGGCGGCGGTTGACCCGGTAGGTACCGCCGGACACCTGCACCCAGGGCAGCGCCCTGAGCAGCCAGCGCGGGCTGATGCCCTGCATCTGCGGCGCGGACTTGGTGGTGGTGGCGAGGTTCCGCGCGCCCGCCGTGCTCAGTGACTGCTGCTGCCGGATCTCCGACTGCGCGCCGGGCGCAGGAATACCGGCATTGGTTTCGGTCGACATATGGGGAGCCCTTCGCGAACCCGATGAAGTGTCGCCTTGCACATGCATGTTGCAACTTCATGGTGGGCCCGTTCGGAGGCAGACCGCAATCACTCATTCGAGTGGTTCGGAATAACCGAACAAATAGTACGACTCGATCACCTGATCGATATTTGTTCGACTGTTTATTCGAACCCGTCGACCGGTCGCGCCCCATCTTCCCCCATCGGCCGCCCCGCCCGCGCCGAAATGCGGCACCTCCCGCCCACGGCCACCTGCGGCGCCGATCGGCCGGCTACAGCGGGCCGTTCCAGTCCAACGTCGGCTCCAACACCCCCTCCAGGGTGAGCAGCCAGCGCTTCACCTCGATCCCGACCCGGCCGCCGCCGAAGCCGCCGATCCCGTCCGCCGCCACCACCCGGTGGCAGGGCACCAGCAGGGCGACGGGGTTGGCGGCCATCATCTGTCCGACCGTCCGGGCGGCCAGGCCCGGCTCAGTGACGTCCTCGAACACCCCGCTGCGGGCGGCCAGTTCGCCGTAGGTGATGGTCCGGCCGTACGGCACCTCGCGCCAGAGCGTCCGGAGCACCGCACGGTGCGGCCCGGAGCTGAGGCTCCAGTCGATCGGCAGGCCCAACTCGCGGGTGCGGCCGGCCAGGTAGGCGCCGATCCGCTCGGTGACGGCGGCGGTCTTCACCGGGTCGGTGCAGGGCGGCGCCTCACCGTCCCGTCCGCCGTAGCCGGCCGCCGCCACGCCGAGTGGCGTCACCGCGATGTGCATCGGGCCGCTGGGCAGCGGAGTCGGCACGGTCAGCCAGGACAACGACCGGGACTGCGGCACGCTCGGGCCCCCACCCTCCACCGGGCCGGCGGCCGGCCATCCCGGCGACCGGGGGGCGGGCTCGCCCCGTTCGCCATCGTACGGCGGACGGGGCGGGCCTCCGGTGAGTCCGGTCAGCGCTGCCCCCGCAGCCCGGTGGACAGTGCCTGCGCCCAGTGCGACAGTTCGGCGCGGTCCGGGGTGCGGCCCTCGCACAGGACGGTGAGCTGCGCCTCGTTGATCCGGTTCGGCCCCGGGATCTCCAGCAGGTACGCCAGCTCGGCCAGTACGGTGGCCAGCCGCTGCGCGTCCGCGTGGTCCAGGGTGGCCGCGGCTTGGTGGTGGCTGATGGTGAGCGAACCGGGCATGGTCATCCTCCTCCGTACCCCCACCGTCCACGGTACGGCCGGCCCGGCCACCCCGCCCGCCGCGGAGGCACACACGCGTGGGCGGAGCGACCGGCTGCGCTCCGGGGCCGGCCGGATACGGTGCGCGGTGGGCCGCACCGGTGGCCGGGGGTGCGCCCCGGAGCCGTCCGAGGGGTGAGTCAGTCGTCCGGGCCCTCCTCCCAGCGACGATTCCGTACGGCCGGTACGCCCAACACTACGACCCCGGCCGCAACTTGCCAGACCGCCCCGAGCAGCAGCACCTCCCCGGTGCCGAGCCGGGCGGCCAGCGGGCCGGCCGCCGCCAGCCCGAGCGGGCCGAGGACGAAGGCGCCGAGCGACCCGAAGGAGGTCAGCCGGCCGAGCAGCTCCACCGGGACCCAGCGCTGCGTCGTGGTGGAGAACAGCGTCCCGCAGACCGCCGACCCCACCCCCGCCACCAGCGCTCCCGCGACCACCCAGACCAACGGCGCCCCGGCCGCCAGCGCGGCGGAGGGCAGCGCCCAGGCCAGACCGGCCACGGTGGCCACCGCGAGCGGGCGCCCGGGGCGCCGGCCGAGCATCCAGAGACCGCCCAGCACCGCGCCGGCGCCGTACACGCCCATCACCAGGCCCCAGGCCCGGGCGCCGCCGAGCTCCCGCTGCGCGGTGAGCGGGCCGAGCACCAGGAACGGCGCCCAGACCAGCAGGTTGAACAGGCCCATCTGGGCAGTGGTGATCCACAGCCACGGGCGGGCGGCGAACTCCGACCAGCCGGCCCGCAGCTCCCGGAGCATCGAGGTCCCGTCGTCCGTCCCCGGGCGGTCGGGCAGACGGAGGCCGGCCAACGCGAGGGCGCCGACACCGTACGTCACCGCGTCGATCAGCAGCACCGCCGCCGGGCCCCGGGTCGCCGTGACCAGGCCGGCCAGCGCGGGGCCGGCCACCGTGGACACCGAACGTGACAGGCCCAGGAGGGTGTTGCCGTCCGCCAACAGCTCCTTGCGGCGCACCAGGTCGGGCAGGATCGCGCCGAAGGCGGGCATGAACAGCCCCTCGCCGATCCCCCACACCGCCACCAGGGCGACCATCGCCCAGACCGGCGCGTGCCCGGCCGCCAGCAGCCCGGCGAACAGCGCCTGCACGAGGCCGCGCAGGACGTCCGAGCCCAGCATCAGGCGGCGGCTGCCGAACCGGTCGGCGATCACCCCGCCGGCCAGCAGCACCAGCACCACCGGGAGGATCCGAGCGGCCATCACCCAGCCGAGGTCGGTGCCGGTGCCGCCGCTGTCGAGCACCGAGAAGGCGACCGCGACCGGCGCCATCGAGGAGCCGAGGAGGGAGGTCGTGTATCCGATGAAGAAGCGGGTGAATTCGCGCTCGCCCAGCACGGCGAGACGGTCTCCCAGGCGCCGGGGGCGGGCCGGGATCCGTTCTGTGTCCACTGCCATGGGCAGCAGTCTGCGAGCGGCCGGGAGCGCGGATCAAGGGTTTACCGGGAAAAACTTGAGTCTTTTGGCATTAATGTTGGCGACACCATTGACTACCGCAGTAAATTGCCCACTAGACAGCCTCCCACCTGCCGTTTACTGCGCCTTCCGGATATCCTTCGGGTGCACCGGATTCAGTGATTTACTGCGGAAGAGGGCGATCGTGACAGAGCTTCCCCCGGTCGAGTACGGCCTCGCCGTCGAGCGCTATCTGGCCGCCTCCGGACTCGCCGGGGGATCCCGGCGGATCTACCGGATCGCGCTGAACACCTGGGCCTGGGCGCTCGCCGACCGGCCCGCCCCCACCGGCCCCGAGCGGCGGCGCGCCCGGCCGCCCGTGCTCCCGCTCGCGCTGCTCGACCACCCGGACGCCGCCGAGCGGCTGCGCGCCGCAGCGACCGCGCGCGGTGCCGCCACCGACCCGCGCACGCTCAACCGCGAGCTCTCCACCCTGCGCACGGCGGTGGCCTGGTGGCTCGCCCGGGGCTGGATCGACGGCGACCCGACCACCGACCTGCGCCCCGTGCCGCTGCCCACACCGGCCGAGGCCGCCGCCCCGCTGGCCGAGGAGCAGCTGCGCGCCCTGTTCGCCCTGCGCGCACCGCTGCGCGAGCAGGCGCTCTGGCACCTGCTGCACGAGTCCGGCGCCGCGATCGAGACCGTGTTGGCCCTGAACGCCGACCAGCTCGACCTGCCCCGCCGCCGCAGCTGGTCCCGGCCGGGCCAGCCCCCCGTCCGGTGGCAGTCCGGCAGCGCCCGGCTGCTCCCGCTGCTGATCGCCGGCCGCACCGGCGGCCCGCTCTTCCTCACCGACCGCCGGGCCCCGGCCGGCACCCCCGCCGCCGACCGCTGCCCGCACACCGGCCGCGCCCGCCTCTCCTACCGCCGCGCCGCCGAGCTCTTCACCGCCCACACCCGGACGCTCACCGAGCCGCCCGGCACGGGTTGGACGCTCCGGCAGCTGCGGCCGGGGCGGTAGGGGCGGCACGGGGCCGGTCCCGCTCACTCCCCAGGCGACGGCGGCACGGCCCGGCGGCCCTGCGGGAGCAAGTCGTCCAGCACGGCCGCCAGTCGGGCCAGCGGCGGCCGGGCGGCCGGGTCGAGGAGCAGGCTGGCGTCGATCGCCTCGGCCAGCGGGCGGGGCAGGCGGCGGCGCCGGGACACCGGGGTGAACGAGCGGGGCGGCTCGCCGTCGAAGGGAAGTTCGCCGGTGGCGGCCTCGTAGAGGGTGGTGCCGATGCCCCAGACGTCGGTGGCCGCCGTGAACGGCCCGCCGGAGGCCTGCTCCGGGGCGAGGTAACCGTCCGTTCCCACGCCCCGGCTGCCCGGCCCCGGCGGGCGGGCGATGCTCAGGTCCAGGACCTTGGCGCGGCGGCAGTCGATCACGATGTTGGCGGGCTTGAGGTCGAGGTGCAGCAGGTTCTTGCCGTGCAGGTAGCGCATCGCCGAGCAGAGGTGCAGGCCGAGCAGGGTCAGGTCGGTGGCGGCCGGGCGGCGCGGCCGGCGGTCGAGCAGGTGGGCGAGGGTCTCGCCGGTGAGGGTCTCCAACACCGCGTACGGCTGCGGGCGTTCGCCGGTGCCGTAACCGCGCACCAGGTGGGGGTGGGTGAACTCGGTCAGCCAGCGGCCCTCCCGGAGCAGGCGCTCGCGCAGTTCGCGGTCGCCGCGCCGGTCGGGCCGGAGCACCTTGACCACGCAGCGGCAGTCCCGCTCCTCGCTCCAGGCGTCGTAGACGTCCAGCCAGCCGGTGCGGCACAGGTGGGCCAGCACCCGGTAGCCGGGGGCGATCGGCGTCCCGGCGGGCAACGGCTCCCGGACGGTCATCGGGCGGCCTCCGTGCTCATCGGGCGGTCCTGGTCAGGGTCGCGGCCCGGTCGAGCCGGGCGTAGCCGTCGTCGTGGGCGAGCAGGTCCGCGTGGCTGCCGCAGGCGGCGACGCGGCCGTCGCGCAGCAGGACGATCCGATCCGCGTTCCGTACGGTGAGCAGGTTGTGCGAGATGATGATCGTGGTCCGCCCGTTCATCAGCCGCCCCAGCGGCTCCAGGATCCGCCGCCCGGACTCCGGGTCCAGCCCGGTGGTCGGCTCGTCGAGCAGCAGCACCGGCGCGTCCCGGATCATCGCCCGGGCGATCGCGATCCGCTGGCGCTGCCCGCCGGACAGCAGCCGTCCGTGTTGGCCCACCACGGTGTCGTAGCCCTCCGGCAGCCGGCTGATGAACTCGTCCGCGTCGGCGGCCCGGGCGGCGGCCGTGATCTGTGCGTCCGTCGCCCCGGGCCGGCCGTAGGCGATGTTCTCCCGGACGGTGCCGTGGACGACCAGGGTCTCCTGCAGCAGCACCGCGATGTGCTCGCGCAGATCGGTCAGCGCCAGTTCGCGCAGGTCGATGCCGTCCAGCCGGAGGGCGCCGCGCTCCGGGTCGTAGAAGCGCAGCAGCAGCTTGGCGAGCGTGGTCTTGCCCGCCCCGCTCTCCCCGACCAGCGCCACCGTCTCACCCGGCTCGGCGCGGAAGGAGACGTCGTACAGCGCCACCCGGGTGGTGCCCGGGTAGCGGAACCACACCCCGTCGAAGGCCACCGCGCCGTGCACCCGGGCGGGGCGCAGCGGTGTCGGCGGATCGGCCACCTGCGGCTGCTGGTCGAGCAGTTCGATGATCCGCTCGGCGGCGGCCGTGGCCGAGTAGACGCCGTTGCTGAGCCGCCCGATCCCCTGGATCGGGCTGTAGAGGCGGCTCAACAGGGCGACGAAGACGAGGAGTTCGCCGAGGGTGAGGCGGCCGCGGACCAACTCCCAGGCGCCCAGCCCGAGCACGATCAGCGCGCCGACCAGCTCCAGCAGGTCCCCGATCGGTGCGAACAGGGCGCGCAACCGGGTCGCCGCCATGGTCGCCCGGAACCGCGCGAGGTTCTCCCGGCGGAACCGGTCCTGCTCCCAGTCCTGCCGGTTGTACGCCTGCACCAGCGCGATGTTGCCCAGGGTCTCCTCGGCGAGGGCGCAGACCGAGCCGCTGCGGCGCCGCCGTTCCCGGGACGCCGCCCTCACCCGCGTGGAGAGGCGCCGCGCGGTGATCCAGAACAGCGGCGCGACCACCAGCGCGGTCAGCGCGAGGTCCCAGCGCAGGTAGAACAGCACCCCGAGGAAGACGGCCAGCTCCGCGACGTACGCGACCGCGTCGAGGACGCCCGAGAGCAGGAAGGTCTCGACCGCCTCGACATCCCCGGTCAGCCGCGACAGTACGTCGCCGAGCCGCCGCCGCTCGAAGAAACCCAGCGGCAGGCCCTGCAGATGTCGGAACACGTCCGTGCGCAGGGCGAGCAGGAAGCGCTCGCTGACCCAGGCCGAGGTCGTCTCGTCGGCGAAGCCCAAGCCGCCCGCCAACAGGGTCAGCCCGGCGTACCCGAGCGCGACCGGCAGGAACAGCCCGAGCCTGCGCGGCACCAGCACCTCGTCGACGACGACCTTGAAGAGCCAGATCGTGGCCGCGTCGACCACCGGGCCGAGCAGGACGAACCCCAGCAGCAGGGCCAGCCAGCGCCGTCCCCCGCGGGTGTAGGGCCAGAACCGGACGAAGATCCGCCGCAGCGACACGGCCGGGGCCGGGGCGACGACCGGATCGGTCCGGCCGTCGCCGTCACCCGTGTCCACGGCCGTCAGCCGCCGCAGCGACCACTCGTGCTCGTCCTGGCCCGGGGTCATGACCGGTCCGTCAGCCGTCAGTACCGCCCGTGCCTGGTGTTGCGGCGGCGCCGACGACGGCCGTGGCCGGTCCTGTTGTGGAAGTCCCTGTCCTCCCTGTCGTGCCCGCGGTCGTTCCCGCGCTCATCGCGCGAACCCCGCATCGCCGGCAGGAGGTTGGCGAGGATGCTCATCGCCGCCACCTTTCTCTCGGTCGCTCCCCCACCGGGAGATACGGACGGGCGGGCGGGGGTGCTCAGGGCGAGTCGGGTACGTCTGTTCCGAGGTGCTTCCCAGGTGCTTCACCTCGTGTTTCACCCCGTGCTCCAGGGCGGGTGTCAGCGCGTGTATCAGCCCGTGTTCCGAGTGTTACGGAGACCGTTACCCAGCCGATGGGCGGCCGTGACGCGGCCGGGCGGGGACCGCGACACGGCACTCCTACCGTCACTGGCGACGCACCGGCCGCACCGGCCGGGGGCGTCCGCGCGACACCGCGCCCGCGAGAGAGACGAAGGAGAACCACCGTATGAGCAGGACCCGCATCGACCGCTCGCCCGCCCGCCGCATGCTGGCGGTCTGCGCCCTCACCGGGGCCGCGCTGATGGCCGCCGTCACCGGCGGGCAGGCCTGGGCCGACGGGACCCCGCAGCCGACCCCCACCGCCCATGCCCCCGCCAACGGGGCACCGGCGGGCGCGGCGGCGGGCGGGGCCCCGGTCGGCGCCGTCCCGGCCAAGCCCGCCCAGCCGGTCCCGCAGGGCGCCGCACCGGCCGGCGGCCCCGCCAAGCCGACCCCGAAGGCCCCGAGCGCCGAGGTCACCTCCGCGCCCGCCCCGCAGCGCTCCCCCGGCGCCGCCCCGGTCGGCGCCGTCCCCGCCAAGCCCGCCCAGCCGCAGGTCCGCGAGGTGCCGAAGGGCGCCGCTCAGGCCGGGGACGGCTCCGCCGCGACCGACGGCAACGGCCTGATGCTGGCGGGTGGCGGCGGCGTGGCCGCCGTCGGCGCCGGTGCCCTGGGCTTCGCCCTCCTGCGCCGCCGCTCCGGTGCGCGCGGCTGACACCGGTCCCGAGTCCGCCGGGCACCCCGACGCCCTTCCTCCGCACCCTGCCGGGCGGGGAAGCGGCGCCGGGGCGCCCCCGGCGGCGGGGACCAGCAGGACGGACGGCCGCGGGCGGCGTCGCGCCGCCCGGCCCGGCCCGGGCCTCCTGAGCCGGACCGTCTTCGGCACGGCCGGCCTGCTCTGCCTGGCGCTCGGCACCTCGATCGCGCTGTCCGGCCGGGACACTCCGGTGGTGCGGATCGAGGCCTCCGGCCACGACCCGGCGGCCACCGCGCCCACCACTCCCACTGCACCCACCGCACCTGTCGGCGCGCCGACCGCCGGTGATCAGCCCCTCGCCGCCTCACCGCCGACCCGCCTGCTGATCCCCTCCCTCAGCGTGGACGCCCCGGTGACCGACCTCGGCCTGAACGCCGACGGCACGGTCCAGGTGCCGTCGGCCGACCGGGCCGACGAGGTCGGCTGGTACCGCAACGGCCCCACCCCCGGCGAGACCGGCCCCGCCGTCCTGATCGGGCACCTGGACACCAAGCACGGCCCGGCGGTCTTCCAACGGCTGCCGGAACTGCGCCCGGGCGAACTGATCCGCATCCGGCGCGCTGACGGCGGCACCGTGGACTTCAAGGTCCGCACCCTGCTCCAGGCCGCCAAGGACCACTTCCCCACCGAAAACGTCTACGGCGACACCCCCGCGCCCACGCTCCGGCTGATCACCTGCGGCGGGCGGATCGGCTCGGACGGTCACTGGACGGACAACATCATCGTCCTGGCGGACCCGGCCTGACCCGACCCGCCGTCCCGGCCCAGCCCGGTCCGCCGTACCGGGGCGGAACCGACGATCACCGTCCGCGCGACCTACCACCGGAACCGGAAACCGGAATCAGAACCGCAACGGGGGCAGGACGGCCAGAGGGGCGACGACCCGGCACCACACCGCGAACCAGGAGGACGAGCACCGACCGTGGCACCACCGACTCCGCTCCGCCGCCGTCCCGGCGCCGCCCCCGCGGTCGCCCTCGTCGCCCTGGCCGTCCTGACCGCCCTCGCCGCCCTGGCCTTCGGCCGACCCGACCCCGGCGGCCTCCGGGACGAGGGCCCGCACCCAGCCGTCACCCCGTCGGCGTCGGCCAGGCCGCTCTGGCCCGGACTGGCCACCGCACCGCCGCCGGCCACAACCGCGAGCGGGTCCGCCACCCAGGCACCGCCCCAGCCCGTACCCGACCTGACCGTCCCCGGGCACGACCTCACCGCGGTCGACGTCCGCACCCTCCTGGCCAAGGACCCGGCGGTGGGCGGGGAGGAGCGGCACGCGCTCGACTCCTGCGCCGAATGCGCGGTGCGGGCCCCCGAGTTCCGCGACCTCACCGGCGACGGGCTGCCCGAGCTGATCGCCGCCGTCACCACACCCGGACCGGTCGTGCTGCACGTCTACACCCTCGCCGGCGGCCGCGTCCTGCCGATCCTGCGGGTGCAGGTCCAGCAGGAGTTCAGCGCCGCGACGGTCGGCTCCGACCTGTGGCTGTACGAGCCGACCACCGTCACCACCCGGACCACCAGCCACTACCAGTGGGACGGGGTCAGGCTCGCCCTGGTCGAGAAGCGGGTGGACGGCATCGGCCTGCTCCAGCCCACCGACCCGGGCACCGACCCGCCACCCGCCACCGGGGCCGACGGCAGCACCGAACGCGTGCCCGTTCCGAAGCACCCCTCCACCGGGCCGCAACCGGTCCCCGGCGCGGGCGCGGTCGCCCCGTCCGCACGCCCCGTCCGACCGACCCCCCAGCCCTCCGTCCCCGCCGTGCTCCCGGAAGCGAAGCGATGACCCCCGCAGCCACCCCCGCCCAGCCGCACATCCTGCTCGTCGAGGACGACGAGGTGATCCGGGAGGCCACCCGGATGGCCCTGGAGCGCTACGGCTTCCCGGTCACCACCGCCGCCGACGGCCTGGAGGGGCTGGAGGCCTTCCACGCCGTCCGACCCGACCTGCTGCTGCTGGACGTCATGCTCCCGCTGCTCGACGGCGTCGGCCTCTGCCGCCGGATCCGCGAGGAGAGCCAGCTGCCGATCCTGATGATGTCGGCGCGCACCGACCCGGTGGACGTGGTGTCCGGGCTGGAAGCGGGCGCGGACGACTACGTGGTCAAGCCCTTCGAGAGCGCCGTCCTGGTCGCCCGGATCCGTACGGTGCTGCGCCGGATCCGGGTGGCGCCGACGGCCGCCGCCGCTGAGGACGCCCCCGCTCCGGTCGGCTCCCCCGTCCCGGTCGACGGCCCCGCCGTCGGCTCCCCCGCCGTCGAGGTCCCCGTCACCCCCACCGCGCTCCGCAGCTTCGACGGCCTGCAGGTGGACACCGACAGCATGGAAGTGCGGGTGGACGGACGGCTGGTCCCGCTCACCCCCACCGAGCTGCGACTGCTGCTGGAGTTCACCGCCGCGCCCGGCATCGTCCTGGAGCGCTCCACCCTGCTCGAACGCGTCTGGGACTACGAGTGGGGCGCCGACACCCGGGTGGTGGACGTCCACGTGCAGCGGCTGCGCGCCAAGATCGGCTCCGGCCGGATCGAGACCGTCCGCGGGTTCGGCTACAAGCTGCGGCGCCCGGCATGACCCTGCGTCGCCAGATCGCCACCGCCGTCGCCGCCATCTCCGTCCTGGTCGCGGTGGCCGTCGGCCTGCTGGTCCACCAGGCGATGATCCGTCAGCACGTCGACCAGGCCCGCTCCTCCGCGCTCACCTCGCTCGACTCGGCCCTGGCCGGCTACGGCCGCAGCGGCGAGGTGGCCGGCCCCGGCGTCACCCTGGACGACCCGGCCCTGCCCACCCGGCTCCGCGACCTCGCCGCCGGCGGCCGGCAGGGCTCGCTGCTCGCCACCGGCGGCCAGGGCGAGTCGATGTGGGCGGCCGCCCCGGTCCAGGGCGGGGTGCTCTCCGCCCGGGTCGACTTCACCCGGGACCGCCAGGCGATCGCCGACCTCGACCGGATCATCCTGATCACCGTCGTCGCCGCGGTCTTCACCACTGTGCTGGCCGGCGTGCTGGTCGCGGACCGGATCAGCCGCCGGCTGCGCACCGCGGCCACCGCCGCCCGGGGCATCGCGGCAGGCGGCACGGACACCCGGATCGGCGAACTCGTCGACGGCCGGGACGAGGTGGCCGACCTCGCCACCGCCGTGGACCTGATGTCCCGCACGCTGCACCGCCGGTTGGAGGACGAGCAGCGCTTCACCGCCGACGTCGCCCATGAACTGCGCACCCCGCTCACCGGCCTGGTCACCGCCGCCGAACTGCTGCCGCCCGGCCGCCCCACCCAGCTGGTGCAGAACCGGGTCCAGGCCCTGCGCGGCCTGGTCGAGGACCTCCTGGAGGTCTCCCGCCTGGACGCCGACGCCGAGTCCCCCGACCTCTCCGCCGTCCCGCTGGAACGCGCGGTGCGCCGCACCGTCAACCTCACCGGCCTCGACGTCTCCGTCGGGATCACCGCCGACCGTGAGGTCCGCACCGACCTGCGCCGCCTGGACCGCATCCTCGGCAACCTGATCCTCAACGCCCACCGCCACGGCGCCGGCCCGGTCGAACTCCACGTCGACGGCCGCCGCATCACCGTCCGCGACCACGGCCCCGGCTACCCCGACGACCTCCTCCACCACGGGCCCCAGCGCTTCCGCACCAACGCCCCGGAACGCGGCCGCGGCCACGGCCTCGGCCTCACCATCGCCACCGGCCACGCCCGCGTCATCGGCGCCACCCTCACCTTCACCAACCACCCCGCCGGCGGCGCCCTCGCCACCCTCGTCCTGCCGCCGGACTGACCGGACCGAAACGCCCGGCGCCGCCGACCCGGCCGCTCGCGCAGCGGATCGACGGC
Source organism: Kitasatospora sp. NPDC056531 (assembly GCF_042794375.1). Lineage (NCBI taxonomy): Bacteria > Bacillati > Actinomycetota > Actinomycetes > Kitasatosporales > Streptomycetaceae > Kitasatospora > Kitasatospora sp. NPDC056531. The sequence goes on from NZ_JBHTTU010000001.1 coordinate 293,009, forward strand.
GCCGGGAAAGCGGACGCCGGAGGTCGGGGCGTCGGGGCGTCGGGGCGTCAGGGCGTCAGGCCATGTAGCCCTGGAGGTCGACGATCACGTCGGCCGAACCGGCGTGGTTGTAGACCGCGATGTCGCCGTTGGCGTCGACCGGCACCAAGGCGAGGTTCGGCACCGTCGCCCCCGGGGTGACGTTGACGGTCGAGGCGTCCGTCCACGCGGCGCCGGGCGTGTAGACCCGCAGCCAACTGTTCTGCGTCGCGTTGGTCGCGGTCAGGTTCACCAGGACCGCCGAGACGCCGTCCGGCACTCCGGCCGTGCCCCGGACCTTGACCGTCAGCCTGCCGTCGGCCCCCAGGGTCTGGTGCGACTCACGAGTGTCCGCGAGCCGGGTCGGCGCCGAGGTCAGGACACCCTTGGTGCCGCCGAGGAAGTACGGCGAGGCGTAGTAGCCCTGGATGTCGACCACGAGGTGGACGGACCCGACGTGGTTGTAGAGCGTGATGGTGCCGTCCGCGTTGATCGGGGCGGTGACCTGGTTGGCGACGGTCTGGCCGGCCTCGAAGTTGAGGCTGGAGGTGTGCGGGGGCACCGTGCTTGGGGTGGCCGTGACGAAGCTGTCCTCGGTGCCCTCGGTCGCGGTGAGGTTGACTACCGCGATCTCGGCCCTGTCGGGGAGCATCCCGGGACCACGGACCGGGACGGTGATGATCTGGTCCGGCCCCACCGCGTGGTTGATGCCGCCGGTGCCGTTCCGGGTGTCTAGGACCCGGGCGTTGCTGTCCGCCGCACCCATCCGAACCGACCAGCTCCGGGCCTGGGGCGTGTAGTACCCGGCGATGTCGACGACCAGGTCGACGTTTCCGGCGTTGTTGCGGAACGAGACCGTGCCGTCCTCCGCGACCGGCACGAGAACGGCGTTGGCGACATCGTGACCGGGCGTCACGTTGACGTTCGACGCCTTCGGCGGCTCCCCGCCGGGGAACGCGGTGATGTGGGTGGCCCTGGTGGCGTTGGTGGCGGTCAGGTTGAGCAGGACGCCGGTGACCTTGCGGTCGGTCGGCACCCCGGAGACCCCGGTGACCTGCAACGTGACCACCTCGCCGGGGCCGACCGGCTTGGCCGGCACCCCCACACCGCTGCGGGTGTCCAGGAAACGGGTCGGGTAGTACAGCGTCACGTAGCTGCTGCCGACGGTGATGGACCGCGAGGTCGCGCCGGTACGCCCCTGCTCGTCGGTGATCGTGTGGGTCACCGTGTACGTGCCGGGCGCGGCGTACTCGTGCAGGTTGCGAGCCGAGTTCGCGGTCACGTCGACCACCGTGCCGTCGCCGAAGTCGACGGTGTTCCTGGTGACGGGGAACGTCGTCTCGCCAGCACCGGCGGTGCTGGCGTTCACCCGCAGCGGCCGGTCCGCTTCGGCGTACCCCGGCTGGGGCACGGTGACCTCGAGGTTCGGCGTGATCGTGGATTCGGCGTAAGCCGAGGAGGCCAGCGGCAACCCGCCGGCCACCGACATGACAAGAACAGCACCAGCTACAACGCGTGCACTACGCACGGTTCCCTCCCAAGTGATCTGACTGCGGCTCTGGATCCTGCCAGACCACCACGACAAACCCATGGGAATTTAAAGACATCACCAACCTGCCCTCACGGCCGCCCACGCCGAAGGGCCGGCTCGATCGGAATCGAGCCGGCCCTTCACGCGCGCTGAGCCCCCTGTCGGGTTCGAACCGACGACCCCCGCTTTACAAGCCCCGCCCGGATCCTGACGGCGCCTGACGCCTAATGCTGCGTGGGGGGGAGCAGCGCGAGGTGTGCACACACAAAACGGCTCACCGCCCCCCCCCCTCCCAGCCCCCCCCCCCCCTCCTCCCCCTCCACCCTTCCCCC